>DASQLG010000044.1:0-14030 GCA_035630115.1 Microbacterium sp.
ACTCCCCGAGTGGGGCGGCGGAAGCGAGGTAGCGGGAGCGTTCCAGGATGGCGTCCTCGCTTCCGGTGGCGAACAGCACCGGCTGCCGGGGTGGCTTGTCAGGGTCGGGATCCGCGCCGCCGAGTCGCATTCCTTCGGCGAGCGCGACCAGCACGCGCAGGTCGTTGCCGGGGACCCTCTCGGCCAGAGTCACGTAGTTCTGGGTGACCCGGTCGGTGATCGGGATGCCGGATTCGGCGAAAGCGCGGGCCTGGTCGATGTCCAGTCGGACGAGTGGGCGTCCGTCCGGGATCCCGCCGAGCACTCCGGAGGTCACGCGGTCGGGGGCGTCCACGAGCAGCTGCCATCCGACCCGGCCGCCCAGCGAATAGCCGAGGTAGAGGACGCTGTCCAGCAGGTAGGTCTCCAGCACGGTCAGCAGGTCGCCGACCAGCGCGTCCATGGTGTATCCGCGCGGGTCGTGGGGCTTGTCGCTGGCGCCGTGGCCGCGCTGATCGACGCCGAGCACACGGAAGCCGGCGCGGGTCAGGTCGCGCACCCACCCGGTGTCGACCCAGTTGTCGCGGCAGCTCGAGGCGAACCCATGGACGCACAGGATCGTCGGGGCGGCATCCTCACCCCACGTGTAGGTCGCGATCCGATGTCCGTCGGCAGACATCACGAACTGCGGCGACGGCATTTCGGTCAGAGGGAACGCGTGTGCGGGCACGACGTCCATCCTCTCGCGGAGGTGGGCGTGATGTGACGCGACGCCCTGGTTCCGGGGGGGCCCCGCCGCGAAGAGGGTCCCCTGGTGGCCGCGCTTCACGAGGTCGTCGATGAGCCCGGCCACGACGGCTTCGGTGCCGCCATGGCCGACGGGCGGAAGCGCGAACCACGGCGGTGCGACCATGCCGATCCAAGTGAGAGGTCCGCGTGCCGCGGTGGCGGGCGGCAGGGGCGATGGTGGCCGTGGACATGAGACGCCTCCTCGTGCGTCGAGGTCGGCGAGGTGGCCTACGCGGTCCGGATGGGAGCCGTACCGTTTTCTGGATGCAACGGGAGGCTCTGCCTGATATCGGGGCCGTTTACGCGGCGGTCCGGAAAAGCGCAAAATGATCCCTCCGCAATCCGAGAGGATCCCGCGTGTCATGAATGCTCCCTCGTCCGACGACACGCCTCGTGGAGACGGCGGGCGCTCGACTTTCGCGTCGACGCCGGATCACCCGCTCGGCGGAGTCGCTCGGGTCATGCTCGTCCAATCGACGGTGACCCTCGTCGAGGGATCGACGTTCTGCGTGTCGGGTCACGACGGCGACATCGATCCGCTGCGTTCGGACGGACTTTTCGTGCAGGACACGCGCGTCGTCTCGCGCTGGCAGCTCCGGCTGGACGGCCTCCCGATCGAGACGCTCGGCGTGGTCGCGGCGGAGCCGTACGAGTCTGTGTTCGTCGGCCGTGCGGCGCCCCGCGCCGGGCACACCGAAGGCACCGTCATCGTCGAGCGGCACCGCATGGTCGGTCAGGGCATGCGCGAGGACATCCGCCTTCGCAACTACGGTGCCGAGCCCGCCGGCGTGGATCTCACACTCACCGCGGGAGCCGACTTCGCCGACCTCTTCCTGGTCAAAGAGCACCGGCTCGCACACGTGCCGCCCGTCGGTCACCACCACGTCGGCGGTGACCTCCTCTACTGGCTGGACCTGCCCGACGCGCAGCGCGGCATCCGGATCTCGGCTCCGGGAGCCGTCTCCAGCCCGCACACACTCACGTTCCGTGTCGTCGTGCCGGCGCGTGACGAATGGCGCACGATCATCGAGGCGGTGCCCAGCGCGCAGGGTGTCGACCTCGAGCTCCTCTACCCCGTCGACCAGCCCGTCGCCGACACCGCACCTGCACAGCGGATGCGGGATTGGCGTGATGAGACTCCACGCGCTGTCACCTCCAATCCCGTGCTCGCCGAAGCCCTGCGCACGAGCGAGCGCGACCTCGGAGCTCTGCGCATCCAGGACCCGGAGCATCCCGAGGACGACGTCGTGGCTGCCGGGGCGCCGTGGTTCATGGCGCTCTTCGGCCGTGACTCTCTGCTCACCGGCTGGATGATGCTCCCCTTCGCGCCCCGGCTCACGCTCGGCACGCTGCGGACTCTTGCTCGCCTTCAGGGGGTGCGGCTCGACGCGCGCACCGAGGAGCAGCCCGGGCGCATCCTGCACGAGGTGCGGCTCGGGGCCGACCTGTCCCTGGTCCTGGGCGGGGCCAGCGTGTACTACGGCTCCATCGATTCGACCCCGCTTTTCGTGATGCTCGTGGGCCGCGCCCTGAGATGGGGTATTCCGGCCCCGGATCTGGCGGAGTTCCGGCCCGCCGTCGAGCGAGCCCTCGAATGGATCATCCGCTACGGCGATCGCGACGGTGATGGCTTCATCGAATACCTGCGCTCGAGCGATCGCGGACTGCTCAATCAGGGCTGGAAGGACAGCGCCGATGGCGTCACCTTCCGCACCGGGGTCACCGCGCGCCCGCCGGTCGCCATGGCCGAGGTGCAGGGATACAGCTACGGAGCGATGCGAGCGGGCGCCGATCTCCTGCGCGCGTGGGGAGACGACCTGGCCGCCCGCGCCTGGGACGAGCGCGCGGCGGTCCTGCGCGCCCGGTTCGACGAGGCGTTCTGGATGCCGGCGGAGAACACCTACGCGCTCGCGCTCGATGCCGACAAGCGGCAGGTCGACGCTGTGGCCTCGAACGTCGGACACTGCCTGTGGAGTGGCATCATTCCGCCTCATCGCGCCGACGCGGTGGTCGACCGCCTCATCGCGCCGGACATGTTCACCGGATTCGGCATCCGAACCCTCTCGGCCGAGTCGGGCGCCTACAACCCCGTGAGCTACCACAACGGGTCGGTGTGGCCGCATGACACCGTGCTCGCCGCCGCGGGCATGGCGGCGTACGGACGACGGGATGCCGCAGCCACGGTGATCAGCGGACTACTCGACGCGCTCGAGGCACACGGTGGCCGTCTTCCCGAGTTGTTCTGCGGATTCAGCCGCACCGACAAGCCCGTGCCGGTGACCTATCCCGCCTCATGCTCGCCGCAGGCGTGGGCGGCCGCGACGCCGTTCGAGATGCTGCGCATCGCCGTCGGACTCGACCTCGACCTGCCGCGCGGCGTCGCCCGGGTCGAGGCGACGCCGGCCGTCGTCGGCTCTGTCCACATCGAACGCCTACCGGCAGGATCCGCCCTGCTCGAGGTCACGGCCGATCCCGAGCATGCCGAGCTCGGCGGCCTGCCGCGTCATGCGTCCGGCGAGCACGCTACGGCCGGCGCGCGCTCGGACGATCGGGCGATCGCCACGGACCTCTAGCGTTGGGCGCTGCGGTCGGTGCAGATCTCTCACTGCACTCAGCCCGAGATCCGATCCGCGGTCACTCGTGTTCGGGCAGCAGCGGCGTCGACCAACCAGGATCACGGCCGAGTTGCGCGGCCCGGGCGACCGACGCCGCGCCGAACCGGTCGCGCACCGCGTCGAGCACCGTGTCGAGGCGCTCCCCGTCGTCCCAGTCGATCGGCAGCTCCGGCGGGAGGCTGCCGGCGCATCCCAGCTGCGACAGGGAGATGCCGATGAGGGTGATGCCGCGTTCGGCGATCTCCGGCTGTGCGGCGGCGAGCAGCCCTCGAGCGACGGCGAGCAGCACCGCGGTGCGGTCGGTCGCGATGCGGACCGTGCGCGACCGGGTGGCCTTCGCGTAGTCGTCGAAGCGGAGGCGCAGGACGATCATGCGGCACACCCGGTCGCGGTCGCGCAGGCGGCGGGCAAGTCGATCGACGATCTGGGTGAGGATGAGGTCGAGTTCGTCGGGCGCGCGGGGGCGGCGGCCGAGTGCGCGCTGAGAGCCGATGGACCCGCGGCGACGCGTGGTGTCGACCGGACGCGGATCCCGCAGCCGAGCCAGCGCATGCAGGTGCGCGCCCGCCGCCTTGCCCAGCAGCCTCTCGGCGGTGGCGGCTTCGACCTCGGCCAGCTGCCCGACCGTGCTGATCCCCAGGCGGCGCAGCTTCTCGGCGGTCACGGCACCGACCCCCCACAGGCGTTCGACCGGCAGCGGAAGCAGAAACGCCTGCTCCTGCTCGGGTTCGACCACCAGCAGCCCGTCGGGCTTGCTGACCGCGCTCGCCACTTTGGCGAGGAACTTGGTCCGCGCGACCCCGACCGAGATGGGCAGTCCGACGTCCGTGCGAACCCGCTCACGCAATCGCACCGCGATCTGTTCGGGTGTGCCCGAGATGCGTCGGAGACCACCGACCTCGAGGAACGCCTCGTCGATGGAGAGCCCCTCCACGAGCGGGGTCGTGTCGCGGAAGATCGCGAACACATCCTTGCTGGCTGCGGAATAGGCGTCCATCCGCGGTGGTACGACCACGGCATCCGGGCACAGGTCGAGCGCCTGCCGGCCGCCCATCGCGGTGCGCACGCCACGGGCCTTCGCCTCATAGCTCGCCGCCAGCACCACGCCGCCGCCGACGATCACCGGCCTTCCGCGCAGCGCGGGCGCGTCGCGCTGCTCTACCGAGGCGTAGAAGGCGTCGAGATCGGCGTGGAGCACGGTCGCCTCGCCCCGCATCCCGCCCTCCCGCCGCTCATCCGTCCTGCGGATCGTCGCACGCATCGGCGACATCCCGAGCGACGTTTGCCCCGGACCTGTGGGCCGGGAATCCCGGAAAGGGCTCGTCACGGATCTCGGTGAGGTGAACAATGGTCCACAAGGGAGCAGCAGTCAGGAGCAGAGATGTCGTACAAGGTCGGATACTTCGTCGGAAGCCTGTCCTCCACCTCCATCAACCGGATCCTCTCGAAGGCGCTCATCAAGGTCTCGCCGGACGATCTCGAGTTCAGCGAGATCACCATCCGGGATCTGCCGCTGTACAGCCCGGACTACGATCCGGACTATCCGCCAGAGGCGAGGGTGTTGAAGCAGGCGATCGCCGACGCCGACGCCGTGCTGTTCGTCACCCCGGAGTACAACCGTTCGATCCCGGGTGCGCTGAAGAATGCGATCGACTGGGCGTCCCGACCATGGGGACAGAATTCGTTCGACCACATTCCCGCGGCCGTGATCGGCGCATCCATGGGCTCGATCGGCACGGCCGTTGCGCAGCAGAGCCTGCGCGGCGTGCTCAGCTTCTGCAACGCCCGTCAGATGACCGCGCCGGAGGCATACATCCACTTCTCGCCCGATGTCTTCGCCGAGGACGGAACGGTCACCAAGCCGGACACCGAGGAGTTCCTCCGCGGTTTCATGGGCGACTTCCGCGAACACCTCCAGCGCGTTCTCACCGTGCTCCCCCGCCAAGAGTCAGCCTGACGCCGCGTCCGCCGGCCATCTCTCAACGAGACGGCCGGTTGTCACCGTGCGAACATCGATGTAGCGTGACCTGAAAGTTGCCCTGGACCCCGGCGCCCGTCTCTATGCCGCATCGCGCGGCCTGGGAGCCCCATGAGCTACGCGCACTCCGACAAGGACACCGAAATCGCCGCCATCATCGGCCGGCTCGAGCGGCAGTTCCCCGACGTCCCCCCGACAGAGGTGGCCGCCGTCATCCACGAGGCGCATGACGCCTTCAACGACTACCCGATCAGCAGCCATGTGCCGGTGATCGTGGAGCGCCAAGCCAAGGACCGCCTGCGGGGGTGGACGGGAGACGCGCTCGACCCGTAAGTCTCGCGCGCGTTGAACCCGTCCGGCCGCTGCATCGTGTGTACTGAAGAAGGCCTTGGTGTGGAGGTCGTCCGATCGGAAGCGGGTGCGTGAATGGCCGAGATCAACCAGCGCATTGTGTGGATCATGCGGATCCTCAGCGCCATCCTCCTTCTCGCCGCCGGGGGGATACATATGTATCTCGCCTTGAACGGGGTCGGCGGCATCCTCGGCGTCGCGTTCATCCTCAACTTCGTCGCCGGAGTCGTCTTGGCGATCGGGATGGTCACGCTGCGCGGCCGGCTGCTTCAGCTGGCCTCTGTTCTGAGCCTGCTGTTCCTGATCGCGACCCTGGGCGCGCTCGTCCTCGCCCTCACGGTCGGACTGTTCGGCATCACCCAGACCTGGGACTTCACACTCGTCCCGCAGACCGTGATCGTCGAATCGATCGGCATCGTGGTGCTGGCCGTCACCACGGTGCTCGTGTTCCGGACGCCGACCTCGTCTCAGCCGCGGCCGAATGCGTCCAAGAACCGGTCGCGGAACTGATCCATCCTCCAGACCGGCGCCTCCGACGACGGGCGGACGCCGGCCTCCCATCCCCAGGATGCGATCCTGTCGAAGACGGCCGGGTCCTGGGAGATGACGGTGATCGGCACGTCGCGGTCCGCTCTCGGGCCACTCACGATCCTCGCCGGCTGGTGGTCGCCGAGCACCACGAGGACCAGGTTGGGCTGAGCATACGTGTGCAGGAATGAGAACATCGCGCCGAGGGTGTATTCGACCGACTGCGCATACACCTCCCGCACGCGCTGTTCGTCGGGCCACACTTCCACGGCCGCCCGTCCTTCGTCGGGTTGACGGTCGAACACCGACCCGTTGCCGATCTCAGACCACGGCACGAGACGAGGGACCGGAGTCCATGGCGTGTGCGACGACACGAAGTCGAGTTCGGCCATGATCGGAGCGTGCGCTCCGGCGAGCTCCCTGTCGTAGAAGTGCTGCCATGTGTACTGGTCGGGGATGCGCGCATAGCTGAACGCCGGACCCTGATAGCCCATGCTGCGGAAATCGAGCACGGCGTCGTACCCGTAGAACCGCGTGCCCGCCTCCCAAGGCTCGGTGTTGGAGGGCACCACCGCGACGGTCCGCCAGCCGGCGTTCTCGAAAGCACGGGTGAGCGTCAATCGGTCGGTTGCGATGAGCCTGTCGTACTTCTGCTGCGAGTCGACCCAGACCCCGCTCTGCAGGGTCGAGTGGGCCAGCCAACTGACACCGCCGAACGTGGGCGACGTCAGGAACGCGCTCTGCGCCGAGTAACCGTCTCGGGCGAGCTGCGCGCCCCCCTCGTGGAGCACCCGATCGATCCCGGCCGTGAAGTCCGAGCTCTCCACAGCGACCCTGCCGTAGCTCTCCAGGAACGCGATGACCACATCCTTGCCCTCCAGGCCTGTCAGCAGCTCGGCGACCGGGTCGGCACGGAGACGGTCGGACTCCAGCGCTCGTTCGAAGGCCTCCTGTTCGCGAATGGTCAGGGCGGTCTGCGCTGAGGTGGCCGCCAGCGTGTGCGCCGCGCCGGCGGCGGCGAGAGGGATGCCGGGCCAGAGCTGAGCGCCGACCAGGGCGCAGAGGATCCAGGTCGTCGTCACCGCCGTGGCGACGAGGCGCCCCGTGCGTCCCGAGCCGGCGGTGATGCGCACCGTGCGCAGCGCCGCTCGGGCGAGGGCGATCACGGCTGCGACCAGCAGGGCGAGGAGCAGCGTCACGATCAGGATCGCGGTGCCTGTTCCCGTCGCATCGCTGATCACTCCGTAGGCGCTGACGATGGCGGGCCAGTCCTGGGTGAGATCGAAGGCGCGGTCGATGGTCGCCTCGAATCCCAGGTCGAGCGCCGCGAGGACCGTCGCCAGGGTGACGACCAACCCGAAGCCGGACGCGACGACCCAGCGAAGCCGTCTTCCCGGGACGGCGAGAAGGATCAGTACGACCGCGATCGACTCAACCGGGATGCTGAGAAGCGCCGCGGGAGTGCGCGCCGCCAGTACGCCTCCGAGCAGCGGAGCCGACACCAACGTCGCGATCGCCACGACTGTGGCAGCGGCAGCTCCCCCTCGCGGGCGGTGCTGATCCTCGAATCCGCCGGTCACTGCAGGTCTCACAGTCGTGCGGAGAGTTCCCCGATGGACTCCGACTCCAGCGCCTCGGTGTGGAACCGATCGGACAGTGCGTACCGCAGCAGGACCACGTCGCCGATCCGGCAGGTGGCGGCCAGGGTCGCCCGTCGCGACGCGGTCCACGGGAAGGGGCCGGCCTCGACGAACCTCGGCGCCCGGGATTCGCCCACGAAGAACGGTGCGACGACGAGCTGCAGCTCGTCCGCCAGGTCGTCTGCCAGGAACTGCGTGTGCAGTTTGCCGCCACCTTCGACCATCAGGCGCTTCACGCCCCGCCGTGCGAGGTCGGCGACGACATCCGCCATCGTCACCGTCGCACCCAGCCCCACCACGGTCGCGACATCGCTCAGTGCGCCTCGGATGCGATCGAGGCCGGCCTGCGGGCAGTACACGAGCTTCTCGACGTCGCCCTCCGTGAAGAAGGCGGAGTCGGCGGGCAGTTCGCCGGTCGCCGTCACGGTCACCTTGCTCGGCGACACCGGCTTACCCTGGGCGAGGCGGCGGAGCCGCCGCTCCTCCGCGCGCACCAGCAGTCGCGGGCAATCCCGCCGAACGGTCGATGCGCCGACCATGATCGCATCGCTTTCGGCGCGGAGCTGGTCGACCCGATCGAAATCGGCGGCGTTCGACATCGCCAGCTTGCGCGGCGTCGCGCTGTCGAGGTAGCCGTCGAGCGACATCGCACAGCTGAGGGTCACGTAGGGCCGGATCATGCGCCGACCCTCACCACGGCATTCACAGCGGGAGCGTAACCCGACATGCCGACCGGCACCAGCACCCCTCCGAGCGTGCGCGCTCCGCCCGTGATCATGATGGCCACGCAAGAAGGTCTTTGTGATGCACCACGACACTCAGCGCGCCGTCGGCGAGCTGCATCCTGCGCGTCCGCAGATATTCGTCGCCCCACTCCTCGAGCGCCGGTCGCTCCTCGACCGCGGCCGCCACCCAGCCTTCCAGCCATTCGGCGACCAGTTCGGGCTGCGACGCATCCAGCCGCCAGGGCGCGTCGTCGGCCCGCACCGACCAACCGGCGGCCCGGAAGAGATCGATCGCCGTGGTGACGGCATCCGGACCGAGAAGTCGGCGGCCGGTGCTCGTGCGTCGCTGATGATCGTTGAACGCGGATTCGAAGACCCGGTCGCCCGGGTCGAACGGCTCGAGGTCCACTCGCCCTGTGACGCTCAGCGCGAAGAGCGCGGGCGCGCCCGCAGCCACGCATGCGGCGACGATCGACCCCACCTCCTCGTCGGAGAGCACATCGAGCAGCGCCGACATCGTGATCAGCGACGCACCGGCGAAGTCGCTCTCGCGCAGGTGCCCGACGTCGCGCACGCTTGTGCGGACCACCGCCGGGTGCCCCGTCGAGTCGGAGGCGCGCTGCGCGGCGTGATCGAGGAGCACGTGGTTCCAGTCGTGGAGCACCCAGGTCTGGGGCCCGGGCAGGAGCGGCGCCAGCCAGCGCATCATCGATCCGGTGCCGCTGCCCAGGTCGTGGACGACGATGGGCGCGCGCGTCATCCGCGCTGCCTTCCTGGCCAGCGGGCGTGATCGCGAGTGGGCGTCTGCTTCCTCCCGCACGCTCAGCCACTCCACCGAGACGGGGATGACATCGCTCATCGCACACCCGCCAGCGTCGAGGCGATCTGCTCGGCGGTGTCGCTCCAGTGCGGAAGGCCCGCCCGGCCGGCCCGGGCCGCACGCTTCAACCTGGCTCGCAGGTCGGCGTCCCGCATCCATTCTCGGAGCGCGTCGGCCAGCGGGAGTGGTTCACCCGGTGGCACCAGGACCGCGGCGCGCGACTCCACGGTCAGCGGGATCCCCCCCACACGACTGGCGATGACCGGGATGCCGCGGCGCAGCGCATCAGCGATGGCCATGCCGTAGCTCTCCACTCGCGAAGGAGCCACCACCAGGTCGGCGTGCTGATACGCACTGTCGAGCTCGTCCTCGCCGAGAACGCCCGTCATCGTGACGCGGTCGCCGAGTCCAGCCGCGGCGGCACGCGTCTCCACGTCATGCGCGTAGTCGGGGCAGACGTCGAGGGGTCCGGCGATCGTGCACGTCCACGCCGCGTCCGAGCCCAGCGCCGCCAGCGCCTCGATCAGGATGTCCTGGCCCTTGTGCGGTGCGACCACTCCCACGCACAGGAGGGCGGATCCTGCGGGCGTCCCGCTCGCCGCGGGCGCGTCGTCGGAGCCGGGGTGGGCGACGACGACCTGCTCCGGGGGGACGACGTGGCGGCGGGCCAGTTCGGAGCGGGTCCACTCACTCGTCGCGATCACGCGTCTCGCGCTGCGGAGGGCACGCTGCTCGCCTTCGACAACGCGCGCGTCGGCACCGGGGAACGCCGCCGACACCATGTGCGTGAGCGCGACGATGCGCAGGCGATCCGCCGCCGCCTCGATCGCTTCGGGGGAGCGGCCGGCGATCAGTCCGTCGATGAGCACCAGTGCTCCGCTCGGGAGGTCTGCGAGAACACCGTCGGCGGGTGAGGGGGCGTCCGCGTCGACCTGCGCCATCCGCACGTCCCAGCCGATCGTCCTCAGCCCGTCTCTGACTCGTTGATCGAAGACGTTTCCGCCGCTGGTCCGACGGGGATCGTCGACTCCGTCCGGCACCACGAAGTACAGCGTGTTGCCCGCGGCGCGGGTCACAGGGCCACCTCGTACGACGCCCACGCGATGTGGGACTCGTGCAGCGTGACGATGATCGCATCCAGGCCCCCGCCGTCTCGGCCGAGTCCGTCGTCGCGGGCGACGGACGCGAGTCGCTCGGCGATCACGCTGCACAACCGCTCGGTCGTGGTGTTGAGCCCGCCGAATTCGGGCAGCTCATCGAGGTTGCGGTAGGAGAGTGGCGAGAGGATGCTGCGCAGAGCGTCGGATGCCCGCCCGATGTCGACGACGACCCCATCATCGTCGAGCCCCGCCGCACGGAACGTGGCATCGACGACGTAGGTCGCCCCGTGCAGACGTTGTGCGGGGCCGAAGGCTTCGCCGGTCAGGCTGTGCGCGATCATCACGTGATCTCGCACGGTGACGGAGTACGTCATGCGGCATCCCTCCAGTCAATCGTGTGACACAGTCCCGATGAAGATCCGTCGGCGACGGCAGCCATGACGGCGGGCAGGTCCCGCCACGATGAGCTCTCGGTGAGCAGCGCGTCGTACGCGGGGTCACGCAGCAGCCGCAGGGCGAGGGTGAGCCTGTCTCCCGTGCTCCGGGTCCCGCGTCGTCGGGGCGAGACCATCCCCACCTGGCTGGAGCGGATCGTAAGGCGTCGTGAGTGGAATTCACCGCCGAGGTCGAGGCGGACCGGACGGTTTCCGAACCAGCTCGCCACGATGATCTCTCCCTCTGTCGCGCTGGCCTCCAGGGCGAATCGCAGTCCACCCTCGGAGCCGCTCGCATCCACGACGATGTCGCGCTCGCGCGGCGCATCCTCGGGGTGCGCGAATGCGACGTCGAGGCGATCGCTCACGGCTTCCTTGGCGCGGTCGACGTCTACCAGCATCACGTCGGCTCCCGGGATGCCGCGCGCGAGGCGTGCCACGGCGCAGCCGATCATTCCCGCCCCGACGACGGTGATGCGGTCTCCGACAAGGGGAGCGGCATCCCACAACACGTTGACCGCGGTTTCGACCGCGCCGGCCAGCACGGCCCTGCGAGGAGGTACATCCTCGGGCACGACCGCGACGGCGGACTCCGGCACCACGAACGCCGATTGATGGGGAAACAGGGTGAACACGGTGCGGCCCCGCAGGGCGGGGCGGCCGCCTTCGACCACCCCGACATTCAGATACCCGTACTTGACCGGCCCGGGGAAGTCGCCCTCCTGGAAGGGGGACCGCATCCGGTCGTGCTCGCCGTGCGGAACCTCACCGCGGAACACCACGGATTCGGTTCCGCGGCTGATGCCTGTGTACTGGGTGCGCACCAGCACCTCGCCGGGTTCCGGATCCCGCAAATCCGCAGTCCGGAGCGCACCCAGATGTGGTTCCTCGACCCAGAACGCCGTCGCCTGACTCACCACCGCAGACACCCGGGGTGAACCTTCAGGCGCGCGGTACACGTGTCATGAGTGGTACCCATGAAGAGAAAACGATTGGCACAGTGCAAAAAGTTCACCTTGCTCCGCTCTGGTCGGTCTTCGCCGGTGCCGTAGGACTGGCCGCGATCGGCCTCTTCAGCGTGCTTTCGTTTCCCGGGTGGTGTGCCGGACTCCTCTACCTTGTCGGTTCGAACGTCCTTCTCGCCAGGGGGTTGCGCGGGAGCGAAACGCTGCGATTCGGTCCCGCCAATGCGGTGACCGCGGTGCGCTCCTCTCTGGTCGGACTCATCACCGCGCTGGTTGCGACGTCGTTCACCACGCCGATCTCGGTATCCCTCCTGATCGGATTGACCGTTCCCGCCCTCGCACTGGATGCCGTCGACGGCTGGATCGCGCGACGCACGCAGACCACATCAGAACTCGGTGCCAGGTTCGATATGGAGGTGGATGCCTTCCTCCTCCTCGTTCTCAGCGTGTACGTTGCGCAGGACCTCGGCTGGTGGGTGCTCATCATCGGACTCCTGCGCTACGTCTTCGTGGCTGCCGGGTGGCTGCTTCCGTGGATGACGAGGACCCTGCCGCCCCGGTACTGGCGCAAGGTCGTCAGCGCGGCGGCGGGGATCGGTCTGACGATCGCGGCGTCCGGCCTGCTGCCCCGGGAAGGCGACGTCATCGTGACCCTCATCAGCCTGGGGCTGCTGGCCGAGTCATTCGCCCGCGACGTGACCTGGCTGTTTCGCCGGAGGTGACGCCGGCCCGGGGCTCTCCTCCGCGTGCCCGATCGTCAGCGGCCCACCGGTTGGAGGTGGTTCGCGGCCCCGTAGTCGGCCACGTTCACGCCGAGCAGCTGGCCCTGAATGTCCGCATGCCGATAGTGCAGGCCCGCCCAGATGCGCGCGTCGATGAGCTCGGCGAGCGGCTCGGAGAACGTGCCGAATGTGCGCACTCTCGGCTCAGCCGCAGCGTCCCCGAGGAGGCCGGAAAAGCTCGTGATGTGGAAGCCGTCTTGGATCACGTCACCGAAGTACATGCGCAGGATGGTGACGTGGGCGGTGTCTTGGCAGTTGTGCCCCGACGGGTGTTCGGGATAGGGCGCCGTGATCAGGGCCGTCCAGCCTGGGTCGGGCTCTGTCGCGGCGTTGCCGTCTTCACCGGCCCGAACGATCGCGTTCCACGGTCGCCAGAAGTCGTAGAAGTACTTGTCGTTCCAGCAGTTGATCGACGCATCCGCACCGCTCATGTTCTGCAGCGCCAGAAGCCTCGCGCTGTCGGCGGCACTGAGGTCGTCACGTGCGATGAGCTGTCGGGCGACTTCGTTCCAGCTTCGGGTCGGCGCGCTCTGCCACCACTTGGCGGCGTACGTCTCGAACTCCGTGCGAGTGGACACCGGGGTCCCGCCCAGAGCTTTGACCTCGTTGAGCTCCAGCGCGTAGGCGGCGCTGTCGAGCGCGAGCGGTGGCGCGGTGCGGAACTGCGAGGAGTTCTCGATGAGGAACGGCTCGACGTCGCCGGCCCATGGGGTGGGATCGAGGATCGGCTGCCCAGTGGAACCGAGGAGTGGCGACCAGTGTCCGGGCCGCAGATCGAGGGTCCACGGAGACGGGCCGAACCGTCCATCGTCCACCCTCGCCGCGAGCATGGCGGCGGCTGCGGCGTGCCCTGCGTCGATGCCCTGCTTCTTGAAGGGACTGTCGTCGATCGCAGCGAGCGAGGCTTCGTATTCGTCATCGAGGTTCTGCAGAAGGGTTTCGCGGGTCGGGAACGGCGCTGTCCCCCGTTGGTCCGAAACGAGCGCGACGAGGACGTCGTAGGCTGCTGTCGCCACGGCGGCGTTCGTCGACGCTTTCGCCCCGAAACGCTTCTTGAGCAGATAGGGCTGGTACTCCTTGGGCCCGATCGCGTTGACCGCGTCGTACACGGCGCCCTGAGTGATGCCCATGTTGATCTGGTAGGCGGGTGGTGCACCGCCGTTCGGTCCCGGTACCGCGGCCAGCGTAGTCGCCGCAAGCTCGTTCCAATGGACGACTTCGGTGGCTTCGGCCTCGACCGGCGGTGCGGCCGATGCGCCTCCGTAACCGCTGAGCAGTGCCGCTGCAACGAGCGCCACTGCAACCAGGCTGATGGATCGCCGAC
>DASQLG010000045.1:0-9568 GCA_035630115.1 Microbacterium sp.
GCAGGAAGCATCGCGACCTGCTGGAGTGACATGACCTACCCCAAGACCGGACCCGACGTCCCGCCGAGCCCGCGGTTCCCCGCGGTCGAGCGCGAGGTCATCGACTTCTGGAAGTCCGACGACACGTTCCGCGCGTCGATCGAGAACCGTGAGGGCGCCCCGGAGTGGGTCTTCTACGACGGCCCGCCCTTCGCGAACGGCCTGCCGCACTACGGGCATCTCCTCACCGGCTACGCGAAGGACCTCTTCCCGCGGTTCCAGACGATGCGCGGCCACCGCGTGGATCGCGTGTTCGGCTGGGACACGCACGGACTTCCCGCCGAGCTCGAGGCGATGAAGCAGCTCGGCATCACCGAGAAGGACGAGATCGAGCGGATGGGGGTGGCGACCTTCAACGCGAAGGCCCGGGAGTCCGTGCTCGCGTACACCCGCGAGTGGGAGGACTACGTCACCCGCCAAGCCCGCTGGGTCGACTTCGAGCGCGGCTACAAGACGCTCGACACGGACTACATGGAGAGCGTGCTCTGGGCGTTCAAGACGCTCTACGACAAGGGCCTCGCCTACGAGGGCTACCGGGTGCTCCCGTACTGCTGGCGCGACCAGACCCCGCTCTCCACGCACGAACTGCGCATGGACGACGACGTCTACAAGATGCGTCAGGACCCGTCTGTGACTGTCACCTTCCCGCTCGTCGGTGTCAAGGCCGAGGCTCTCGGGCTCACCGCCGTCCGTGCGCTGGCGTGGACCACCACGCCGTGGACGCTGCCCACCAACCTCGCGCTGGCGGTGGGTCCCGGCATCCGCTACGTCGTCGTCCCCGGCGGTCCGCTGGGTTCTGCAGATGTGCATCACGGCCCTTCGACAGGCTCAGGGACCGTGGGCCCGGCCAACGAGCCCGCCGAGGCCGAGTCGCACCGGTACCTCCTGGCCGAGGACCTGCTGCCGAATTACGCCAAGGATCTCGGCTACGAGACGGCAGCGGATGCCGTCGCCGCCGTCGATGCCGTTCATCTCGGCGCCGACCTCGCCGACGTGCACTACGACCGCCTGTTCGACTACTACGCGGATGCCGAGACGTGGGGCACCCAGCACGCCTGGCGCATCCTCGTCGACGACTACGTCACGACGAGCGACGGCACCGGCATCGTGCATCAGGCCCCCGCATTCGGTGAGGACGACCAGCGGGTCGCCGAGGCCGCCGGCATCCCGACGATCCTCAGCCTCGACGACGGCGGCCGGTTCCTGCCCGCGGTGACCGATGTCGCCGGCGAGCTGTGGATGGACGCGAACACCCCGCTCATCCGCATCCTCCGCCAGGACGGTCGGCTGCTTCGCCTGGCGAGCTACGAGCACTCCTACCCGCACTGCTGGCGCTGCCGCAATCCGCTGATCTACAAAGCCGTCTCGAGCTGGTTCGTGCGCGTCACCGAGATCAAAGACCGGCTGATCGAGAACAACGAGCAGATCACGTGGGTTCCCGAGAACGTCAAGCACGGCCAGTTCGGCAAGTGGCTCGAGGGCGCGCGCGACTGGTCGATCAGCCGCAACCGCTACTGGGGCTCGCCGATCCCGGTCTGGACGAGCGACGACCCCGAGTACCCCCGCGTCGACGCGTACGGCTCGCTGGCCGAGATGGAGCGCGATTTCGGGCGCCTGCCGCGCAACTCCGCGGGCGAGGTCGACCTGCACCGGCCGTACATCGACGAGCTGACCCGCCCCAACCCCGACGATCCGACCGGGCGCAGCACGATGCGCCGCATCGAAGACGTGCTCGATGTCTGGTTCGACTCCGCCTCGATGCCGTACGCGCAGGTGCACTATCCCTTCGAGAACCACGAGTGGTTCGACGAGCACTCCCCGGCGGATTTCATCGTGGAATACATCGGGCAGACCCGCGGATGGTTCTACGTCATGCATGTCCTCTCGACCGCGCTGTTCGACCGGCCGGCCTTCACGGGCGTGAGCTGCCACGGCATCGTGCTGGGCAGCGACGGGCAGAAGATGTCGAAGTCCCTGCGCAACTATCCCGACGTGTCGGAGGTCTTCGACCGTGACGGCTCCGACGCGATGCGCTGGTTCCTCATGGCGAGTTCGGTGCTGCGCGGCGGGAACCTCGTCGTCACGGAGGAGGGGATTCGTGCCGGCGTGCGCGAGTTCATGCTCCCGCTGTGGAACGCCTGGTACTTCTTCTCCACGTATGCGAATGCCGCGACGGCCGCTGACGCAGCCAACCCCGAGACGGGGTACGAGGCGACCTGGCGCACCGACTCGACGAACGTCCTCGATCGCTACATCCTCGCGCTCACCGGTGAGCTGGTGCGCGAGGTCGCCGTGGACCTCGAGGGACTCGACTCGACGACGGCCGCGGCGAGGCTGCGTGACTTCGGCGAGGCGCTGACCAATTGGTACATCCGGCGCTCCCGCGACCGCTTCTGGGTCGGCGTGGTTCCCGAGGATCCCCGCACCACCGAGGCCTTCGACACGCTCTACACCGTGCTCGAGACGCTCACTCGCGTCGCCGCCCCGCTCATCCCGCTCGTCTCCGAGCGCGTCTGGCAGGGGCTCACCGGCGGGCGCAGCGTGCACCTGCAGGACTGGCCGGATGCCGGCGCCTTGCCGGCCGCCGACGACATCCGTACCGCGATGGATGCCGTCCGCGAGGTCTCGTCGGTGGCCAACGCCCTGCGCAAGCGCGAAGGCAAGCGCGTGCGCCTGCCGCTGGCCCGGCTCACCGTCGTCGTCTCGGATGCCGCTGCCCTGGCGCAGTTCGAAGACATTCTGCGCGAGGAGCTCAACGTCAAATCCGTCGAGCTGGTCGATCTGCAGGACGGGACGGCCGCGGGCTACGGCATCTCGCACCGGCTCTCGGTGAACGCGCGCGCGGCAGGACCGCGCCTGGGCAAGCAGGTGCAGCAGGCCATCCAGGCGGCCAAGGCCGGCGACTGGTCGGAGCACGACGGCGTCGTCACGGCCGGTGCGATCACGCTGGAACCGGGCGAATACGAACTCGTCCTGGAGACCACCGGGCGTCCCGAGGGAGAAGCGCTGGCCGTGCTGCCCCGTGGCGGATTCGTGCTGCTGGATACGACCGCCACCCCTGAGCTGGAGGCGGAGGGCCTCGCGAGAGACGTCATCCGCGCCGTGCAGGACACCCGCAAGGCGGCCGGTTTGGACGTGAGCGATCGCATCCGCCTGGGGCTGTCGTTCTCCTCGGCCGCCGATGCACAGGCCGTGGCGTCCGCCTTCGAGGTCGCCAACATCGCGGGGGAGACACTGGCCGTCGATCACGCTCTCGCGGGAGCGGGAGAGTCGCTCTCCGACGGGGCGGACCACACCGCGGAGTTCCTCAAGGGCGCGTTCGCCAATGCCGGCGCCTTCACCGTCTCGGTCACCAGACTGACCACGAAAGTGGAGGCTTCGGTATGAGCGATCGCAACCGCGCGGACGCGGTGTACGCGGCCCTGCTCGAGCGGCAGGGGGAGAGATGGGTGCAGCCCCGAGTCGAGCGCACCCGCCGCGTGCTCGAACTGCTCGACGATCCGCAGCGCACCTACCGGGTGGTGCACGTGACCGGCACCAACGGCAAGACCTCGACGAGCCGCATCATCGAGAGCCTCATCCGGGCGCACGGCCTGCGTACGGGGCTTTTCACGAGCCCCCACCTGGAGCGCTTCACCGAGCGGATCATGATCGACGGCGAACCCGTCGCGGATGCCGCGATCGCCGACGCGTGGGACGAGATCGCGCCGTTCGTCGACTTCGTCGATGCGGAGCTGGCTGCAGCAGACGACGCCCCGCTGACGTTCTTCGAGCTGCTGACGGTGCTCGCGTTCGTCGCCTGCGCCGATGCGCCGATCGACGTGCTCGTGCTCGAGGTGGGCATGGGCGGTGAGTGGGATTCGACGAACACCGCAGACGGCGACGTCGCGGTCTTCGCGCCGATCGACATGGATCATGCCGACCGCCTGGGGCGGACGATCCGCGAGATCGCCGAGGTCAAGTCCGGGATCATCAAAACCGGCGCCGCCGTGGTGGCCGCGCGACAGGACGCTGCGGCAGCCTCTGTGCTGCGGGCTGCGGCCGCCCGACGCGACGCGACGATCGCATTCGAAGGCGAGGAGTTCGCGCTCACCGATGCCCGACTCGCGGTGGGCGGCCAGCTCATCTCGGTGCGGGGTCTCGCCGGCGTCTACGACGAGGAGTACCTGCCGCTGTTCGGCGCGCACCAGGCGCAGAACGCCGCGCTGGCGATCGCCGCGGTCGAGTCGCTGATCGGCGGCGGCACGCAGCCGATCAGCCGCGACATCATGGCCGAAGGACTCGCGCAGGCGACCTCTCCGGGCAGGCTCCAGCTGGTGGGCGTCAACCCGACGGTGATCGTGGATGCCGCGCACAATCCGCACGGCGCGCGTGCGCTGGCCGCCGCTCTGGGCGCGTCGTTCGACTTCGACCAGTGGGGTGTCGTGCTGGGCGTCCTGTCCGACAAGGACGCCGAGGGCATCGTGGCGGAGCTCGCCCCGTTCGCCGCCCACGTGTTCGCCACCGCGCCCGCCTCCGACCGCGCGAACGACGCGGATCGCATCGCAGACCTCGCGGAAGCGCATGAGCTGGCCGTGACGGTGCACGTCGATGTGGCCGACGCCGCAGAGGCGGCGCGCGCGTGGGCGGCGGCATCCGATCGTCGCGCCGTCGTGGTCGCGGGCTCGGTGGTGCTCGCCGGCGAAGCGGTCGCCCTGGCCGCGGCGGAGGAGTGGAAGACGGGGTGGAGCGAATGACCGCGCAGGCTGCGGACGCACCCCGGCCACGACGCCCGCGCGGCGCGGCGGAGTCGCTCGGCTCGATCGTCCTCGCCTTCGAGTCGATCATCGTCTTCCTCGGCGGGCTCGCGGTGTATGGACTCAAGGCACTGCCGGAGTCGATCCCGCAGTGGTGGGGCATCGTCGCGGGCGCCGTGCTGGCTGCCGTGATGCTGCTCACGGCGGGAATGCTGCGGTATCGCTGGGGCATCGCCCTCGGCTGGGCGCTGCAGGTCATCATCGCGCTCGGGGGATTCCTGGTTCCCGCCCTGTTCCTGGTCGCACTCATTTTCGGCGGCATGTGGGGTTATGCGACGATCAAGGGGGCTTCGCTGGACGCGCGCAACGCGCGCCTCGCCGCCGAAGCCGACACCGCGAACGGAGACTGACACATGGCCACCGAAGAGACTCTCGTCCTCGTCAAGCCCGACGGGGTCGCACGCGGGCTCACCGGCGCGATCCTGGCCCGCATCGAGGCGAAGGGCTATGCGCTGGTCGACATCCGGCTCGTCGAACCCGACCGCGGTACCCTGGAGCGCCATTACGCCGAGCACGAGGGCAAGCCCTTCTACGAGCCGCTGCTGGAGTTCATGCTGTCAGGACCGTCGGTCGCGATCAGGCTCGCGGGAAACCGCGTGATCGAGGGGTTCCGCTCGCTCGCGGGGACCACCGACCCGACTACTGCCGCCCCCGGTACCATCCGCGGCGATCTCGGCCGCGACTGGGGCCTGAAGGTGCAGCAGAATCTCGTGCACGGCTCTGACAGCCTTGAGTCCGCGGCGCGCGAACTCGCGATCTGGTTCCCCTGACCCCGACCGGCGCTCGCGTCAGAAGATGGAGCCGAGCACGTCCAGGCGCACCTGGGCGATGATCGCGACGATCGCGTAGCTGAGCACGGCGAGCAGGGGTATCCAGCTCATGAGGACATCGGCGCCGCGGCGGATCGCCCGTGGGGCGGGCAGGATGCCGGTGCGAAGGACGTGCAGGGTCACGGCATAGAACGTCGGGATCGTCACCACCCACGTCACCATGCACCAGGGGCAGAGCGTGCCCAGCACGAAGATGCTCTGGCCGATCAACCAGATGACGAAGGCGAAGGCGAACGTCACGCCGATCTCGAACAGCCACCAGAACCAGCGCGCGAAACGCGCGCCGGCCAGGATCGCGAAGCCGACGACGATGGGGGCCATCCAGCCGGTGAGCCCGAGGATCGGGTTAGGGAACCCGAAAAGGCTGCCCTGCCAGGACTCCAGGTTCTTGCCGCACTGCACAAGCGGACTGATGTCGCACCCGAGGATCGCATCGGGGTCGGCGAGGAGCGCGAGACGCTCCATCGTGAGCGAGAAGGCCGCCCACCACCCGACGGCACCGGCGATGATGAGCCACACCGCCAGGACCGTCGGACGGTTGCGTGCCGTGGGCTGCGTCATGCTCGGATTATGGCATCGGGGGCTGAGCGGATGCCGCGCGCGTGGTGGGCGAATTCCCTCGGGGAGCCTGCCGCACATTCGCGCGGCGAAAGTGCGATAATGGTCAACGATGCGTCGCGGCCGCGCCGCCAACGCGTCACCAGAAGACTTCGGGCGATGAGCGCCCTTCGCAGCCCGAGCCACGGGCCGGCTGCAGACCGAGTGAGTTCGCGGCACCGCAGGTGCGGCACCGCACGAGATTTCGCCGGACGACGCGCGGTGTCGTCCGCAGGGAGTACGCCAGTGATGGCCGATGAAACCGATGCACACCTCGAATCCAGCGACGAATCAGACAGCCCGGTAGCGCAGAGCGCTCCCGATGCCGTCGAGGTCGCCGGCGACGAGTCCGCCCCCGAAGAGTCGCCTGTCGGGGGGAGTGAACACACCGAGGCAGAGGCCTCGACGGACGTAGCCGAGACCGAGACGATCGAGCCGCAGCCGGATGCCGCACCGGACGCGTCGGCCGACGCGGAGCCTGCCGCGCCCGCCGAAACCGCCGAGCCGGAGTCCGCCGAGCCGCAGTCCGCCGAGCCGCAGTCCGCTGAGCGGGCCGAACCGGAGACTGCTCCGGCGGAGGACTCCGCCCCCGCGACGGAGGCCGGTCCCAAGTCGGCAGTCGACCTGGGCCTGCTGCCGGAGGTCTTCGTCTCGGCCGTGTCCACGCAGCTGGTCTTCTACGCACCGGAGATCGCCGCCCTGCCGCCGCTCCCCGAGCAGGACCCGGTGACCGAGCAGGCATCCTCGACGAGCGCACGCCGTCGCAACCGCCGTCGCACCGGCGAGGGCCGTGACGAGTCATCCGGCCCGGCGGAGGCGCCGCAGCCCCGCCAGCGCGCGGTCGAGCTCATCACTGAGCCGCAGCGCATCAAGGGGTCGACTCGACTCGAGGCCAAGAAGCAGCGCCGCCGCGACGGACGAGAGGCCGGCCGCCGCCGCGCCGTCGTCACCGAAGCGGAGTTCCTCGCCCGCCGCGAGGCCGTCGACCGGGAGATGATCGTGCGCTCCAAGAACGGGCGCATTCAGATCGCTGTGCTCGAAGACAATGTGCTCGTCGAGCACTATGTCGCGCGCAATCAGGACGCGTCGCTCATCGGCAACGTGTACCTCGGTCGCGTGCAGAACGTCCTGCCCAGTATGGAAGCCGCCTTCGTCGACATCGGTCGCGGACGCAACGCCGTGCTGTACTCCGGCGAGGTCGACTGGGATGCCGTCGAGACCGGCAACCAGCCGCGTCGCATCGAACTCGCGCTGAAGAGCGGCGACCGCGTCCTGGTGCAGGTCACGAAGGATCCCATCGGTCACAAGGGCGCCCGCCTCACGAGCCAGATCTCACTGCCGGGCCGCTACCTCGTCTACGTCCCCGGCGGCGCGATGAACGGGATCTCGCGCAAACTCCCCGACACCGAGCGCGCACGCCTGAAGAAGATCCTCAAGGAGGTGCTGCCGGAGTCCTCGGGTGTCATCGTCCGCACTGCGGCCGAGGGCGCGACCGAAGATCAGCTGACGCGCGACGTGCAGCGGCTGACGACGCAGTGGGAGCACATCAGCCGTCAGGTCGACTCGATCCAGGCCCCCGCACTGCTGCACTCCGAGCCCGACCTGCTCGTCAAGATCGTCCGCGACGTCTTCAACGAGGACTTCACGAAGATGCTCATCCAGGGAGAGGACGCGCATCAGACGATCACGGCCTATCTGGAGAGCGTCGCCCCCGACCTGCTCGATCGCGTCGCGGTCTACGAGGGCGAGGCCGACCCGTTCGACGAGTTCCGCGTCACCGAGCAGATCGAGAAGGCGCTCGACCGCAAGGTCTGGCTGCCCTCCGGCGGATCGCTCGTGATCGATCGCACCGAAGCGATGACCGTCGTCGACGTCAACACCGGCAAGTTCGTGGGATCGGGGGGCAACCTCGAGGAGACCGTCACGAAGAACAACCTCGAGGCGGCCGAGGAGATCGTGCGCCAGCTGCGGCTGCGTGACATCGGCGGGATCATCGTCGTCGACTTCATCGACATGGTGCTCGAGTCCAACCGAGACCTCGTGCTGCGGCGTCTCGTCGAGTGCCTGAGCCGCGATCGCACCAAGCACCAGGTGGCCGAGGTCACGTCGCTCGGACTCGTGCAGATGACCCGGAAGAAGCTCGGCCTGGGCCTGCTGGAGACCTTCAGCGAGGCGTGCGAGGTGTGCGCCGGACGCGGCGTGATCGTCCACCACGATCCGGTGGTCAAGCACCGAGCGCCGATCGGCAACGGACAGCCCCCGGGGCGCCGTCCGCGTGCTGCCACGTCGAACACCAACGGCAGCGGCGGGGGGACCCACGTCATCACCGAGGGCGTCAAGTCCGCGCTCGCACAGATCGCCGCCTCGACGATCCACTCGCACCACGAAGAGGAGACGGTCCCCGTCGTGGCGCCGGTCGAGGAAGCGCCGGTCGAGCGCCCGAAGAAGCAGCGCAAGAAGCGTCAGGATCCCGCATCCCAGGCGCCCCGCACCGAGAAGGACCTCCTTCTCGACTCGGTGCTCAGCGCGCTCCCCGAGCCCAAGGCGCCCGGTCAAGGCCGGTCGCGCCGGCGGGTCACCACCGCGGCGCTCACCGGAACACCGGTGTCGCACGCTCCGACCGACGAGTGACCCCGGTCTAGCGGCCGCGGCGCTGGCGCCCTTCGGCGGGCTCAGGACAGGCGGCGCTGGCGCCCTTCGGCAGGCTCAGGACAGGCGGCGCTGGCGCGCCGTGATCCGCAGACCGGACGCGATCAGAGCCCGAACGAGCTCGTGGCCGTCGACGTGGCGCGCCCCAGCGGCGACGAGCCGCGCGTGCGCCTCGTCGGGAACGTCGTAGTGATCGCGATCGAAGCCACGGCGCGGAATGCCGTTCGCCGCCGCGAACTCATGCAGCTCGTCGAGGCTCGCGTCGCTGACCAGGTGCGCCCAGAGACGCCCGTGCGCCGGCCAGCGCGGATCGTCGATCAGGATCGCCATGTGCCGATCATATGCAGGGTGCCACACCACGCGGCCGGGAGGTCTGCGGGTGCGTCGGCGGGCGCTTTTGCTTGTGACCCTGGCATCCGGTAAAGTATTCCTTTGGTGCGTTGACGACATTTCTGCTCCGCACCGAGTCTTTGCTCAGGCATCCGGAGCCGCGCGCTCCCCGAAGAAACAGGTATCAAGTGGTCTACGCAGTTGTGCGCGCCGGTGGCCGGCAGGAGAAGGTGGAGGTCGGCACGATCGTCGTCCTCGATCGCCAGTCCGCGAAGATCGGCGACAAGATCGAATTGCCCGCCGTCCTGCTCGTCGACGGCGACGCCG
>DASQLG010000046.1:0-12494 GCA_035630115.1 Microbacterium sp.
CTTGCTCTGCAGCATCCCGAACACCACACCTACGAGGCCGAGCGCCGACAGCAGGACACTCAACACGTCGATGCGGATGTTCTGACGCTGCGACTTCTCGGCGATCCTTCGCGCGAAGAGCACGACGAAGACCAGGATCACCACCTCGCCGACGAAGACGTAGCGCCAGCTGAAGTACGTGGTCATGAATCCGCCGATGAGCGGGCCGGCCGCCACGCCCGCGCCGGAGACGGCGCCGATCGCCGCAAAGGCGGTGACGCGATCACGGCCTTCGTAGTTGTCTGCGAGGAGTGCTGCGATGGCCGGGATCACGAGAACGGCGCCGAGACCCTCGATGATCGACCAGCCGAGGAAGAGCACCACCATGTTCGGGCTGAACGCGGTCATCAAGGAGCCGATCGCGTACACGATCGAGCCGATCACCAACGCCCGTCGGCGGCCCCAGATGTCGCCGAGCTTCGCGCCCAGCAGCATGGTGGCCGCCATCGTCAGCGTGTAGAAGGTGATCGCGCTCTGCATCGCGGTGACACTGCTGTCGAGATCGGCCACGACGGCCGAGATCGACACGTTCATCACCGTGCTGTCCAGGACCATGACGAACTGGGCCGCGCCCAGGATCAGAACAACGAACCACTTCTTCATCTGCCACCCGACTTCTGCCTCGGCGAGGTGAGGCACGTGCGCTCATTCAACACCCCGGCAAGCGCGCTCGCGTCACCTCTGGGGCATGAGCTGCGCGGACCTGACCGTTCGCTGAGTTGACCGGACGCAGGGGCGGTGTAAGGATTCTTCTGGCCGGTTGCCGGTTCCAGAACAAACGGTGAACTCTTCGTTCGCACCGCCGATCACGTCGGCACCACATTTCTTTCACCATCAACGGAAAGCAATCGGTGGAAACCGCAACCCTGATCGTCGTGATGATCATCGTCCTGGCACTGTTCTTCGACTTCACGAACGGCTTCCACGACACGGCCAATGCGATGGCGACGCCGATCGCGACCGGTGCGCTCAAGCCCAAGGTCGCTGTGCTCCTGGCGGCGATCCTCAACCTCGTCGGAGCGTTCCTGTCCACCGAGGTTGCCAAGACCATCTCGAGCGGCATCATCCGCGAGGACCAGATCGACCCGAATGCCTTTCTGCCGCTGATCTTCGCCGGACTGATCGGCGCGATCACGTGGAACATGTTCACGTGGCTCCTGGGCCTGCCCTCGAGTTCGTCGCACGCGCTGTTCGGCGGCCTCATCGGCGCGACGATCGTCGGTGCCGGCTGGATGGCGATCGACTACGGCGTCGTGCTCAGCAAGGTGATCCTCCCCGCGATCCTCGCGCCGCTCACGGCGGGGATCATCGCGTTCCTGGCCACTCGCCTGGCCTACGCGATGACCCGTCGCTACGATGCGAAGCCCGATGGCAGAGACGGGTTCCGATGGGGCCAGATCTTCACGTCTTCTCTGGTGGCGCTGGCCCACGGCACGAACGACGCCCAGAAGACGATGGGTGTCATCACCCTCACTCTGATCATCGCCGGATGGCAGAGCAGCGCCGACGCCGACCCGCAGACCTGGGTGATCCTCGCGTGCGCGATCACCATCGCCCTGGGCACGTACATGGGCGGCTGGCGCATCATCCGCACGCTCGGCAAGGGGCTCACCGACGTGAAGCCCGCCCAGGGCTTCAGCGCCGAGTCGTCCACGGCCGCCACCATTCTCGCCTCCAGCGCACTCGGCTTCGCGCTGTCGACGACGCAGGTCGCCTCCGGTTCCGTCATCGGGTCGGGGCTCGGCCGACGCGGGTCATCCGTGAGGTGGCGCACCGCGGGTCGCATCATGATCGGGTGGCTCTTCACACTGCCGGCCGCCGGCGCCGTGGGCGGGATCATGGCGCTCGTGGTCGCCTGGCTCGGAGGCTGGGGCATTGTGATCGACGCGATCTTCGCGGTCGTCGTCATCCTCACGATCTTCCTGCTGTCGCGTCGCAACGCGGTGACCGCCGCCAACGCGATGAGCGAAGTGGCGGAGTCGGGAACCGCCGTGAAGGTCACGCGCAATCCGCCGCCGACACGGCGCCAGCGTGCCGCACTGCGAGCCGAGGCCCGTCGCGAGAAGGAGGCGTCGAAATGAGCCTGTCGATCGACTGGTTCGCGTTCATCCAGGTCTTCCTCGCCGCCCTGCTCGCCGCGATCCTCGTCGTCGGCTTCTACTCCCTCGGCCTTCGCCTGCTCGTCCGGGCCGGCCGGGTACCGGTGGTCGGCCCCGCCGAGTTCACGGACGCCATCACCGTCATCACGGTCAAAGACGCCCAGCGCGCGGCGAAGGCGGCTGCGAAGGCAGCACGGAAGAGCCCGCTGACAGCCGGCCAGCGCCAGGTCGCCGCCGTGGGCGCTTACCTGTCGTTCGGGATGGCGGCGCTCGCCGTGCTCGGCGGCCTCCTGCTCATCATCTTCAATCACTGACGACGGATGCCGGCACGGGGCCGGCATCCGTCGTGGGTGCTCGACCGGCACCCTCATTCGGAGACGAACGTGATGGTGTCGAAGACCGCGCGCGCCTCCTCCACGAGGGCGGCGTCCGTCTTGTCGTCGAACTCGCCGAAGGTCAGAATCGCCCGGCGGCGGGAGCGGCGATCTGGGAGGCGCCTTCGCTGGCTGCCCGGTGGCACTGCGGGGCTCGCCGTCTTCGAGGGCCGACCGTATGATCCGGCCTGCAACGACGGCTCGGTCGTGGCCCGCGAATAGACTCGCAGCATGGTCCCGACGCCCCCTTCAGACGCCGTCAACGGGACGCCCGGAGACTTCCGTCGCGAGGGCACGGCGTCATCTGTGCAGTTCGGTCAGTATCCGCCTGCGCGCCGCACGATCCTGCACCTCAGCGACACGCACCTGCTCGCGGGCAATGTGCCGCTCGGCGGGCAGTACGACACCGCGGCGAATCTGCGTCGCACGCTCGCAGCGGTCGAGGGCCTCGGCATCCGACCCGACGCGATCGTGTTCACCGGCGACCTCACCGACCTCGGTGAGCCGGATGCCTACCGGTCGCTTCGCGCGATGATCGAGCCTGTCGCGAAGCGACTCGGGTCACCGGTGATCTGGGTCGCCGGCAATCACGACGAGAGGCCCGCGCTGCGCCGTGATCTGCTCGATGTGGCACCGAGCGAGGAGCCGGTCACCGGCGTGTGGGACCTCGGCGGACTGCGCCTGGTGGCGCTCGATACGACCGTGCCCGGCTGGCACCACGGTGACCTCGACGACGCCCAGCTCGCGTGGCTTCGGGAGGTGCTCGCGACGCCGTCGCCGCTCGGAACGATCCTCGCGATGCACCACCCCCCGCTTCCGTCCCACGTGCCGCTGTTCGACATCCTCGAGCTGCGCGATCAGGGTCGTCTCGCTGAGGTTCTCGCGGGCAGCGAAGTGCGCGCGATCCTCGCTGGCCACCTGCACTACTCCACGAGCGGCACGTTCGCGGGCATCCCCGTGAGCGTCGCGGCCGCAACCTGCTACACGATGAATCTTGCGCGGCCGGCGGTAGAGGTCAATGGGATGGATGCCGGGCAGTCGTTCCACCTCGTGCATGTGTACGACGAGACCATCACCCACGCGGTCGTTCCGGTGGTGGAGGCGAAGACCGGAGAGTACTTCTCGGCGAGATGGGCCGAGCGGATGGCGGCTTTGACACCGGCGGAGCGGCTCGAGGCGTTCTCCCGGAAGCCCGGGCGCTGAGCAGATCGCCGCCGCGTACACCGCGCACCCCTTGGTTGGCCGCGCTGTACGGGCGGTGCCGGAGATCGCGCGGGTAACCTCGAAACATCCCATCACATCGCCGTGACCGACCCACGAGGACATACACATGGCTGTCGACGCAATGACGCGCACCCGAACCGAGACCGACTCCCTGGGTTCTCTGGAGATCCCCGCGGATGCCTACTGGGGCATCCACACCGCGCGGGCGTTGGAGAACTTCCCGGTCTCGAAGCGGCCGATCTCGGTCTATAAGGACCTGGTCCGCGGGCTGGCGATGGTCAAGCAGGCCTCGGCGCGCGCCAACCGGGATATCGGTGCGCTGGATGCGGAGAAGGCTGATCTGATCGATCGGGCGTCGCAGTTGGTGATCGACGGCCGGTACCACGATCAGTTCGTGGTGGGGGTGATCCAGGGCGGGGCGGGCACGTCGACGAACATGAACGCGAACGAGGTGATCACCAATGTCGCCCTGGAGCTCGCCGGGCGGGAGAAGGGCGATTACGGGTTCCTGTCGCCGATCGATGACACCAACCGCTCCCAGTCCACGAACGACGTGTATCCGACGGCGATCAAGGTGGGGTTGGGGTTGGACCTGCTGACCCTGCTGGATGAGCTGGACCTGTTGCGGCGGGCCTTCCTGGCCAAGGCGGTGGAATTCCACGACATCCTCAAGGTGGGGCGGACGCAGCTGCAGGATGCGGTGCCGATGACGCTCGGGCAGGAGTTCAACGGGTTCGCGACCACTCTGGGTGAGGATCACAGCCGGTTGAAGGAGAACGCGTACCTGCTGTGCGAGATCAACATGGGCGCAACCGCGATCGGCACCGGGATCACCACCCATCCGGAGTACGGCAGGGCGGTGCTGCGTCACCTGCGCGAGATCAGCGGACTGGATCTGGAGACCGCGACCGACCTGGTGGAATCGACCAGCGACACCGGTGCGTTCATGTCGTTCTCCTCGACGCTGAAGCGCAACGCGATCAAGCTGTCGAAGATCTGCAACGACCTACGGCTGCTCTCCTCGGGTCCGCAGGCGGGATTCGGGGAGATCAACCTGCCGGCGCGCCAGGCGGGGTCGTCCATCATGCCGGGCAAGGTCAACCCGGTGATCCCCGAGGTCGTCAACCAGGTCGCGTTCGCCGTGGTGGGGGCGGACATGACGGTGACGATGGCCGTGGAGGCGGGTCAGCTGCAGCTGAACGCGTTCGAGCCGGTGATCGCGCACTCGCTGTTCCAGTCGATCACCTGGATGCGCCGCGGGATGTACACCCTGCGGGTCAACTGCGTGGACGGGATCACCGCCAACACCGAGCGGCTCGGCGCGATGGTGGGGGCATCCGTCGGTGTCATCACGGCGCTCACGCCGTTCATCGGCTACGCCGCTGCCGCGGCCCTGGCCAAGACCGCCCTGCTGACCGGACGCAACGTCGCCGACCTCGTAGTCGAAGCCGGACTCATGTCCCGCGACGAATGCATGAAGCAGCTCTCACCCGCACGACTCTCCGGCCTGGAGACCGCCACCGCCGCCATCCCGGTCGTGCGCCTCGACGATGACGGACTGCGCGACGCCTGAGCGATGCGCGTGCCTCGTTGCCGACCGGCAGGCTGACCGCTAGCGTTCGAGGGCAGTATCCATTCGAAAGGACCTCGCATGTCTGATCCGCAGAACCCCGACGTTCCTCCGCCGCCGACGAACGATGGCCAGACGCCTCCGCCGTCGTACAACGCGGCGCCTCCGCCCGCCGCACAGCCCGCGTACTCATCGGCTCCGCCCGCACCGTACGGCGCGCCGGCCAGTTCCACGATTCCCGGCAAGACGCTCGGGATCGTCGCCCTGATCGTGGCGATCTTCTTCAATGTCGTCGGGTTGATCCTCGGCATCGTCGCGCTCGTCCAGAGTCGTAAGGCGGGTTACAAGAACGGGTGGGCCGTCGCGGCCATCATCGTCGGCGCCGTCTTGTTCGTCATCGGGATCATCGTCGCGATCGTCGCATTCACCGCGTTCGCGGCCGCCGCCGGGTTCGCGAACGAGGCCTTCCAAGCGTGCCAGGCAGTCGACTTCTCGGGGACGGTGACCGTTCAGGGTGTCGATATCGACTGCGCCACCATCAGTCGCTGAGAATCCGTCACGACGAGCGCCCGCCACGAGATGTGGCGGGCGTCCGTCATTTACTCAGCCCAGGATTCGGCAGTGCGTGGTCAAGGCGCCGATGCCGTCGATGCCGACCGTCACCGTCGAGCGGTCCCGCAGGAACACCTGCGGGTCGCGGGAGTAGCCTGCGCCCCCCGGGCTGCCGGTGGAGATGAGGGTGCCGGGCAGCAGGGTGGCCGACTTCGACAGATGCGAGATGAGCGTGGCGACCGGCCGCACCATCTGGCTGGTCGAGGCGTCCTGCAGGGTGCGGCCGTCCAGCACCGTCCAGATGTGCAGGTCCTGAGGGTCGGCGATCTCGTCGGCGGTGACCACGAACGGGCCCGTCGGTGTGAACCCGTCGAACGACTTGCAGCGTGACCACTGGGCCTCGGAATACTGGATGTCGCGCGCAGTGATGTCGTTGACCACGGTGTAGCCCCATACGTGGGAGAGCGCGTCCTCGGGGGAGACGTCCTTCGCGGGCGTGCCGATGATCACGCCGAGCTCTGCCTCGTAGTCGACCGACTCGCTGAGCGAGCGCGGCCACGTCGTGGTGGCGTCGTGGCCCGTCAGGGAGTTCGGCCACAGCACGAACACTGTCGGGGTGGAGTCGGTCTTCAGGCCCAGCTCGCTCGAGTGCGCCGCGTAATTCAGGCCGATCGCGAGGATGACGGGAGGAGTGACCAGGGCCGACGCGTAGGTCACGTCGCCCAGGGGATGCCGCGGCCCCGGCCCCGCTGCGGTCTCGCGCACCCGATCGAGCAGTTCATCGCCGCCGGCGATCAGCTGCTCGAGGAATCGGGGCGCTCCGGGGAACAAGTGCTCCACGAGGAGCGCGGTGTCGTCCTGCACCACGGCGAGGCGAGGCTCTTCGAACCCCGGCAGGGACACGTGGGCGAAGCGCATTGTTCCACGCTACCGGGCTGCCATGCCCTGCGCGGCGCCTCGCCTGCACCCTTAGGCTGTGCGCATGACGTATGAGCCGGGGCAGCCCGATGCCCCGAACCGGTCGACCCGCCCCTCCCTCACGCCTCCCGACTTCGCATCGGCGCTCGCGCAGCCGCGCATGGCGCAGGGTGCCGGAATCGCGCCCGCGCCGACGTCGCCCGCCGCCGTTCCGGTGAAGCCGCGGGCCGGCCGGACGGCACCGGTGTGGATCATCGGCGTGATCGTGCTGATCCTGATCGGACTGGTCGGCTATTTCCTGAACGCGATCGGTCCCGCCGCCTCGATCATCGGGATGCTGCTGGCGCTCGTCCCCCTGGCCGCGGTGCTGTTCGCCGTGCGGATCATCGATCGATGGGAGCCCGAGCCGCGAGGACTCCTCGTGCTCGCCGTCGCCTGGGGTGCGGTCGCCGCCGTCGGCATCACCCTCGGGGTGGACCTGCTCATCTCGCTCGTCCTGGGTGCGGACGATTCGGCCGCACGGGACGCCTTCTCCGCCGTCGTGCAAGCGCCCATCGTGGAGGAGTTCGCGAAGGGCCTCGGGGTGTACCTGATCTTCGTGACGGCGCGCAGGGCGTTCGACGGCCCGATCGACGGGGTCGTCTACGGCGCGCTGATCGGCGCCGGATTCGCCTTCACCGAGAACATCCAGTACTTCGCCATCAGCCTCATCGAGGGTGGCGTGGTCGACGTGTCGACCACATTCTTCGTGCGCGGCATCCTGTCGCCGTTCGCGCACGTGATGTTCACGAGCATCACCGGGTTCGCGCTGGGGCTGGCCGCGCGCCGGGGTGCCGGTCCCGGCCGGGCCATCGGACCGTGGGTCGTGGGCATGATCGGGGCGACCGCCCTGCACGCGCTCTGGAACGGCTCAGCGGTGTTCGGGGACTTCTTCGTGCTGTATCTGACCCTCCAGGTTCCGCTGTTCGTCGGGTTCATCCTCGGAATCATCGCGCTGCGCCGGGAGGAGGCACGGCTCACCCGCTCGCGCCTGGGGGACTATGCAGCGGCAGGATGGTTCACTCCCCAGGAGGTCGACATGCTCGCCACCGGCGCGGGTCGAAAGGCCGCACTCGACTGGGCGCGCGGACTGCGCGGCGATCGGACGCCGATCATGAAGGAGTTCATCACCGACGCCACCGCGCTCGCCGCCGCTCGGCAGCGCGCGATCAGCGGTCGAGACGCGCACGCACGCGAGGACGAGCACGTGCTGCTGGCCCGCACGACGGCGGCGCGCGCGGCGATGTTCGCACCCTGACACCGGCCGGAGCAAGACTCAGCGCCCGGTGCCGCGGCTATGCCTGCGTATCAACCGGGCGCTGAGTTGGCCTGTCCTCAGCGTGCCTTGGCGGCGTCGACCTGTCAAGCCTTCGCCCCGCGTTGACCGACGACGGACGCTCGGGTTGGATGGAGTCATGACAGATGACCGCACCAAGCCCGAGATCGACGCACCCGTTGGCCCCGCACCCGAAGAGCTCGTCATCCGCGACCTCATCGTCGGAGAGGGTGCCGAGGCCAAGCCGGGTGACACCGTGACCGTCCACTACGCCGGCGTCGAGTACGAGTCCGGAGAGGAGTTCGACTCGTCCTGGAACCGCGGCGAGAGCATCCAGTTCCCGCTTCGCGGCCTGATCCAGGGATGGCAGGACGGCATCCCCGGGATGAAGGTGGGTGGCCGTCGCGAACTCGTGATCCCTCCGCACCTGGCCTACGGTCCCGCCGGCGGCCACTTCCTGGGCGGCAAGACCCTCATATTCGTGATCGACCTCATCGCGGTGGGCTGACCCCGAGCGATCGCTTTCGACGGGCGGATGCTGCGGCATCCGCCCTCTTTCATTTCCCTCCCCGCCGGCTATCAGGTGGAGAGGCAAACCGGCACGCGGTGATCGATCGCGGTGTCCATGGCCCGGGTTTCGATGCCACCGGCGCTCAGCTCGCGTCGCCCGCGAGACGTCGATCGCGCAGTTCCACCGCTCGCCGGAACAGCCGCATGTAGCGTGGGGCGGTGGCCGACACGTGGAAGTTGTGCCCGGTCCTTCGCGCCGCGTCCGAATAGCGGCGGCGCCTGCGGGGGTCGGCAAGCAGGTCTCTTATCGCGGCGATCCACGCGTCGTCGTCGTCGGCCGGTGCCAGCCAGCCGTTCACGTCGTGCTCGATCAGTTCGGGCGCGTAGCCGCCGCGCGGGGCGACGACGCAGCCGCCGCGCGCCAGGATTTCCATCAGGCCCCAATTGGCGACGCCGAATCGCAGCGGATAAAGGAAGAGATCGACCCGCGCGACCCGCTCGGCGAACTCGGCGTAAGGCAGCTTGCCGGTGAACTCGATGGCTGCCGCAGCGCGGGGGTGCAGGCGCAGCAAGTGGTCGCGAAAGCTCTTCACCGCGCCGCCGTAATTTCGCTGCACCCACTGCTGCTCGTAACCGTAGGTCGTGGCCTCGGCGTCGCCCATCGCGACGAAGCGGGCATCGACGCCCTCCGCGAGGAGCCGGTCCACCAGCCGGATGTAGATGTCGATGCCCTTGGCGCTGGAGAGGTCGCGGGCTGCGAAGCCGATCGTCAGTGGGATGCCGGCGTTGCGCGGCTCCTGCGGCGCCTGCGGCTCCTCCACATCGAAGCCTTCGAATTGCACTTCTATGCGGTCGCGCAGTTCCGCGGGGAACATGGACTTCGCGTGGAAGCTGGGAACGATCGTCAATTCGCTCTTCAGCACCTGGTGGTAGTGCAGCATCTCCATGTTTCGATCGGCGATCCGCTGTGCCTGGTCGGGCGGGTAGGCGGGATCCCACCCATGCGCGCGGTAGCTCGGGAACTCGATGTAGCTGACGATGGCGGCATCGATCTCGTCGTAGAGGAACTGCGGCGCCCCCCAGAGCGAGTGCGCGACGACGACGTCGATCCGACGTTCCCGCTCGAAGTCGCGCAGCGCCGCGAGCAGGCCACGGCTGATGCGCGCCGAGCGTTCGACCTTGGCGGAGTAGTAGTAGCTTTGCGGGCCGACGATCGGCCCGTCGGGCTGGAAGGCGAGGACGTGTTCGCCCCGGGCGAGATTGCGTTGGCGGTGTCCGGGTGTCGTGAAGAAGAAGGTTTCGGCCAGTCCGCTCTTGCGCAGGTGGTCGCAGAGCAAGCCGAATTGGCCCGGATACACCGCGCCCGCGAAAACGATCACCGGCTCGCTCATGTGTTGCCTCCGACATCATGTTGCCTGTTGCCCTGTGAATTTGTCCGCGACACGGGTAACTGAGCGGAAATCTCCTCGGATTCCATTCATGGGAATAGACACCGGTGCGACGCGGTTGTCGCCTGGGAGCTTGTCATTGAGCGAGACGACCACCGACACGAAGGATGACCATGACCACCGCCACCACGATCGACATTCCCGGCTACAAGGCAGGCACCTGGGTGCTCGACCCCAGCCACAGCGAGGTCGGCTTCACCGTCCGCCACATGATGATCTCGAAGGTGCGCGGCCACTTCGACATCAAGAGCGCAACCCTGTTCGCTCCCGAGAACCCGCTCGAGGCCAAGGTGGAGGCGCACGTCGACGCAGCGTCGCTGAACACGAAGGATCAGGGGCGCGATGCGCACCTGCGCTCCGCGGACTTCTTCGATGTGGAGAGCCACCCCTCGATCGACTTCGTCTCGACCGGAGTGCGTGTCGAGGACGGCGAGATGCTCGTCGACGGCGATCTCACCATTCGCGGCACCACGAAGCCGGTCACGTTCGAATTCGACTTCGGCGGCTTCGGTGCCGACCCGTACGGCAACTACAAGGCGGGCGCCACGGCCAAGACCGTCATCAACCGCGAGGACTTCGGCCTGACGTGGAACGCGGCGCTGGAGACCGGCGGCGTGCTCGTCGGCAAGGAGGTCACCATCACGCTCGACCTGCAGGGCGCGTTCCAGGCCTGACGCACCCCGACGCGGAAGAGCGGATGCCCCGACCCGGCGCATCCGCTCTTCCGCGCCACGGCGGTCCCGGCCACGCGCAGCGAGGGGCGGGAACCGTCTGTCAGCCCGCCGCAGGTGCGTCCTCGCGCACGATGCGGACGATCTCGTCTCTCACCCACTCCGCCTCCGGGATGGGCATGAGCATCCAATCGTGGCTCATTCCGGGCGCCTCGACGTAGCGCAGCTCCGCGCCCTGCTCTTCCGCTTTCGCTCGCAGCCTGCGGCAGCTCGGCAGCAGGATGTCGTGGCCGCCGATGAAGACCGTGGTGGGGGCAAGCCCTCGGAGATCTCCGTGCAACGGACTGACGCGCGGATCTTCAACCCCCCACGCCCCGGCGTAGAGCCGCCCGCATTCGCGCAGACCGGGCGCGCTCAGCATGACGTCGTGTTCTTCCAGCCCAGCGATCTCCTCATCTTCCAATGCCAGATCCACCCACGGCGAGAGAAGCAGGAGCGCGCGCGGCTGAGACAGCCGTTCCGCGGCCAGGGACTGGGCCAGCCCCAGCGCCAGCCCACCCCCCGCGGAGTCGCCCATCAGGTGCAAGCGGTCGGACGGTCCATCCTCGACGAGCTTGCGGTACAGGGGAAGCAGAAGGGCGAAGACGTCTGGGGCAGTGTGCTCCGGCGCGAGGGGATAGAGGGGCACATCGATCTGGCAGTGCAGGCGGTGCACGAGCGACTCCAGGAAGGACCAGTGCTGGGCCACCATCCCGAACGTGTAGCAGCCGCCATGGAGGAAGAGCACGCGCGTGGACGCCGTGCCCGTTCGAGGAAGCAGTCGCACGACCTCCATCCCCTCGAAGTCCGAATGCGAGACGTTCACACGCGAGCGCATGCCGGTGCTCGGGGTGACCTTCTTCTCGGCCCGGTTCTTCGCGATCGCACGATGGGCGTTCTCGACGCTCGTGAGGCGCTGTTTTCTTCGGATGAGGCGCAGCACTGCCTTCACGAGCCGGGACCGCACGCTGGGCTTGCTCATCGGGCGCTCACCTAGGATTCGACTCAATGAGGATCCTCTCCGTGCTGCCTGCGCTTCTGATCGGTGCGCACGCGCGGCACCATCCGTACAACATGCTCAGCCTGTCACGTGAGCTGCGTGAGGCCTACGTCGCGCGGCATCCCGCGCGGAGGCTCGTCCTTCACGATGCCCTCCTGGTTCTGCCGGTTCTCACCGCCGAGAAGCTGATGGGGCTCGGCCCGTGGAACAAGGCTCTGCGTGCGAGCAGCGCGGATCCGGATCAGGATCCCGCCAATCCCTTCGCCACCATCTTGAAGCACTTCGGCACGCCGGTCCACGTGAGCGAGGCCGACCTCGCGAAGCTGCCCGCAGCAGGCCCGACGATCCTGTACGGCCTTCATCCGACCGGACCGTTGGAGGTGCTGGGGGCGATGTCGCTGGCGCTCACGAGGCGACCGGACGTCAAAGTGGTGGCGGTGAACGAGTTCAAGCACCTCGGGAACACGCGCGACTACTTCTTCGGAGTGGATTTCGTCTCGCCGGAGCCCGAGCGCACCGAGAACAACCGACGAATCCGCGAGGCGATCAAACGCCACCTGAAATCCGGTGGCGCCCTGATCATCTTCCCGTCCGCGAAACCCGCACGGCGCGTGGATGGAAGACTCTGGGAGCCGCCCTTCAACCCCTCCGCGGCGAAATACGGCAGGGAATTCAGCGCGACCATGGTGCCTTTCATGATGGACACGCGGCTGAGCGATCGCTTCTACCGCGCGT
>DASQLG010000047.1:0-5713 GCA_035630115.1 Microbacterium sp.
GAGCTGCCGATCTTCGTGATCCAGGAGCACCATGCGACCGCGCTGCACTGGGACTTCCGTCTCGAGCGCGACGGCGTGCTGGTCAGCTGGGCGGTTCCGCGCGGCGTGCCGCACTCGTACAAGCGCAACAACCTGGCGATCATGACCGAAGACCACCCGATGGACTACGCCACGTTCGAGGGCAGCATTCCGGCCGGGGAGTACGGCGGCGGCAGCGTCACGGTCTGGGACGACGGCAGGTACGAACTCGAGAAGTGGCGCGACGACGAGGTCATCGCGACGCTCGAGGGCCGACCAGGAGGTCCCCTCGGCCGAGTGCGCCTGGCGCTGATCCGCACCGAGGGCGAGGGTGAGAAGTCCAGCTGGCTCCTGCACCGCATGAAGACGGATGCCGCGGGCCACGTGCAGCCGGACGGCATCCCGGTCGAGCCCTCTGCGCAGGCCGACTCCCGTCCGGTGCCCGCGCGTGCCGAGACAGGGCGTTCGGGTCGAGACACAGGGCGTCGCGCCGGGTCTCGGACGAGATCCCCCGGCTCGGCGGCGCCCACGGGGACGGCCAGCTCGACCGCCACCTGGCCACCGCGGGCCGAGCAGCTGCGGCCGATGCTGGCCAGCTCGTCGACGCCGGGCCTCGCGAAAGCGGCAGCTGCACGGTGGGGCGATGCGCCCTGGGTCGAGGCGAAGTGGGACGGCATCCGGGCCATCGGCGTGTGGGACGGCACACGGCTCCGCCTGTACGCGCGCAGCAGCAACGACATCACGCACCGCTACCCGGAGCTGACCGCCCTCGACGTCGGGTTCGGCGAGAAGCCGGCCGTCGTGGACGGAGAACTGGTCGCCCTCGAGCCGAGCGGGCGACCCAGCTTCCCGCTGCTGCAGAACCGCATGAACCTCGAGCGTGCCGGCGACATCGCACGGGAGGCCCAGCGCACCCCGGTGCGCTACTACCTGTTCGATGCCCTCGCCCACGGAGACCGCGACATCGCGTCATTGACGTTGAGCGAGCGCCGCCGCGTCCTCGACGAGATCGCGCAGCATGCCGTCGCGGCGGTCGTGGTCCCTCCCGTGTTCGACGACGTGGATGCCGCGCTGGACGCGAGCGACCGTCTGCGGCTCGAGGGGATCGTCGTGAAAGACCCGAGCTCCGCCTATCTGCGCGGTCGGCGGTCGGAGACGTGGCTCAAGGTGAAGATCACGCGCACGCAGGAAGTTGTGATCGCCGGCATCCGACCCGGAAAAGGCGGCCGCAACGGCACGATCGGCTCACTGCTGCTGGGAATTCCCGGCTCGGACGGCCTGCAGTACGCCGGTCGGGTCGGCTCCGGCTTCAGCGATTCCACGCTGGCGACGCTGCTGCGCACCCTCACCCCGCTTCGCACCGATCAGAACCCGCTCGTCGGCGTGCCCGCGCTGGATGCCCGCGATGCGCTGTGGGTGCGCCCCGAGCTCGTCGGCGAGGTGGAGTTCGGGGAGTTCACACCCGGCGGCATCCTGCGCCACTCCCGCTGGCGGGGCCTCCGGCCCGACAAGTCCCCCGACGAGGTGGTCCGGGAGGACTGAACCGGGGGCGGTCAGGCGTGGGCGTCGTGCTCGACGTGGCCGGCCGGCTCGAGCTGGAACGTCGAGTGCTCGACATCGAAGTGCTCGCTCAGACACGACTGCAGGCGCTGCAGGATCGCGCCGGCGCGGCCATCGGCAAGAGCCCCATCGTCGACGACGACGTGGGCGGTGAAGACCGGGGCGCCGCGCGTGAGCTGCCAGACGTGCACGTCGTGGCAGTCCACCACCCCGGCCGTGGAGAGGATGTGGTCGCGGATCTCGGTGACGTGCATGCCGTCGGGCGTGGATTCGCTGAGAACCGAGACGACCTCGCGCAGCAGTGAGATCGCACGCGGAATGATCATCGCCGCGATGAGCAGCGATGCGATCGCGTCGGCCTGCGCCCAGCCGGTCGTGACGATGATGATCGCGGCGACGATCACGGCCGCGGATCCGATCAGGTCGCCCATGACCTCGAGGTACGCGCCGCGCACATTGATGCTCGTGCGCTGCGCCGCGCTCAGCAGCCACATCGCGACCCCGTTCGCGACGAGTCCGATGATCGCCACGACGAGCATCAGCCCGCCAACCACCTCGACGTCTCCGGGGTTCAGCAGCCGCTGGACGCCCTCGATCGCCACCCACACCGACAGCGCGATGAGGATCACGCCGTTCACCAGCGCGCCGAACACCTCCGCCCGCTGGAAGCCGAACGTGCGGCGGTCGTTCGCCGGTCGCGCAGCCACCACGCTCGCGATGAGCGCGATCACGAGGGCAGCGGCATCCGTGAACATGTGAGCCGCGTCAGCAAGGAGCGCGAGCGATCCCGACAGCACAGCCCCCACGATCTGCACGACCATCACGACCGCGGTGATCGCCAGCGAGATCGCGAGCAGGCGGCGATGGCCGGTGCTGCGGATGCCGGGAGCGTGGTCGTGCATGGACTCAGGCTACGACCGCGCGGCGGGCCGGTGGCGGCGCCTCGCTAGTCGGTAATGAGAGGCGTTATCGACACGTCGTCACACTCGATACCGCGCGGTCAGAGTGCCTCGAGGAGCGGCGTCAGCGCGGCGAACGCGCGGGCGCGATGCGATGCGGCGTTCTTCTCGGCCGCATCCCACTCCCCGACCGTGCGCTCGTCACCCCCGGTCTGGCCATCAGGGATGAAGATCGGGTCGTACCCGAACCCTCCGCCGCCCGCCGCGCCGGAGGCCAAGCGTCCCGGCCAGCGTCCCTCGACGACGTGCTCGGCCGCACCGTCCGCGCCGGGCACCACGAGCGCGATGGTCGAGACGAAGGATGCCGCGCGGTGCGGATCGCGGACGTCGGAGAGCTGGTCGAGCAGCAGCGTCAGGTTGGCGGCGGCATCCTTCGCATGACCCGCCCAGTAGGCGGAGAACACGCCGGGTGCCCCGCCCAGCACGTCCACGCAGATGCCGGAGTCGTCAGCGAGCGCCGGGAGCCCGGTGTGCGCGGCCGCGGCGCGCGCCTTGATGAGCGCATTCTCGGCGAACGTCACACCGTCCTCGATCGGCTCGGGTCCGTCGTACCCGACGACCTCGAAGTCGGGCCGGGTCGCGGCGACGATCGCGCCGAACTCCTCAATCTTGTGCGCGTTATGGGTGGCCAGCACGACTTTCCGGCGTTCTCCCGCCGGATCGGAGGAGTTGCGCAGGTCGATCATCCCTCCGCCAGCGCGGCGGCCTGCAGGTCGCGCAGGTCGGCGCAGCCGGCGACGCCGAGCTCGAGCAGGGCGTCGAGCTCGCGCTTGTCGAACGGTGCGCCCTCGGCGGTGCCCTGCACCTCGACGAAGAGCCCGCGGCCGGTGACGACGATGTTCATGTCGGTCTCGGCGCGCACGTCCTCGACGTACGCGAGGTCGAGCATGGGCTCGCCATCGATGATCCCGACCGACACGGCGGAGACGGAGTCGATCAACGGCGTGGCCTTCTGGCCGATGAACTTCTTCGCGCGACCCCATTCGATCGCGTCGGCGAGCGCGACGTAGGCTCCGGTGATCGCGGCGGTGCGCGTGCCGCCGTCGGCCTGCAGCACGTCGCAGTCGATCACGATCGTGTTCTCGCCGAGGCCTTTCGTGTCCACCACCGCGCGCAGCGCGCGGCCGATCAGACGCGAGATCTCGTGCGTGCGGCCGCCGACCTTGCCCTTGATGGACTCGCGGTCGTTCCGGCTGTTCGTCGCGCGCGGCAGCATCGCGTATTCGGCGGTCACCCACCCCTTGCCCTTGCCGGTGAGCCAGCGCGGAACCCCATTGGTGAACGACGCGGTGCACAGCACCTTGGTGCCGCCGAACGAGATGAGCGCCGAGCCCTCGGCGTGCGCGCTCCAGCCGCGCTCGATCGTGATGGGGCGCAGCTGATCGAGCGTGCGGCCGTCCTTCCGGATGGTGTCTGTCATCGGGTTCCTTCTCTGAGCGTATGGACCGCTCCGCTGTCGCGAAGCGTCCATGCCGGGCGGGGTCAGGGGCGGTTGGCGACAGGGGAACGGACCCCGGACGGCGGATGCGGCAGGTCGATCGCGCCGGTCTGGACGAGCTGCACCTCGGTGACCTCGCGACCCATCAGGCGGTGCGCGAGGCGGAGGAACTCGTCGGCGGATGCGCCGGTCGCTTCGTAGATGTGGCGAGGTGAGGCGTCCGGCCCGGCGAGGAGGTCGCGGCTCACGAGCTGGCGGTAGACGTCCTTGGCTGTCTCGGTGTCGCTGGAGACGAGCGAGACCTCCGAACCCATGACGTAGCTGATCGCTCCCTCGAGGAACGGGTAGTGCGTGCAGCCGAGCACGAGCGTGTCGACCCCGGCGTGGCGCAGGGGCGCGAGGTACTCCTCGGCGACGGCCAGCACCTCGCCCGACTCGGTGACTCCCGCCTCGACGAACTCGACGAATCGGGGGCACGCTTCGGCGAACACCGTGAGCCGCTCGTTGACTTCGAGCATGTCCTGGTACGCGCCCGAGCCGATGGTGCCGGCCGTGCCGATCACGCCGATCCGTCCGTTGCGGGTGGTGGACATGGCCGTGCGCACGGCAGGGCCGATGACCTCGACGACGGGCACCGCATAGCGCTCCCGCGCGTCGCGCAGCATCGCGGCCGAAGCGGTGTTGCAGGCGATCACGAGCATCTTCACGCCCTGGTCGACGAGAGTGTCGAGGATCTCGAGCGCGTACCGCCGCACATCGGCGATGGGCTTCGGCCCGTACGGCGAGCGTGCGGTGTCGCCGATGTAGAGCAGCGACTCCCGTGGCAGCTGCGCCGAGATCGCCCGGGCGACGGTGAGCCCGCCGACCCCGGAGTCGAAGATGCCGATCGGCGCGTCATTCACGATGGTCCAGCCTACCCGTCGGGTCCGGGAGGTCGTTCGCGAGCGCCGATCCCCGTGGCGGAAGCGAACGCCTCGCGTGGCCCCGATGAGTGGTCCCGCCTCACTAGGCTGACCGCATGGCCGAGCGCAGCACAGCCCTCCTGACCGACCGCTACGAGCTCACGATGCTCGACGCCGCTCTGCGCGATGGCACGGCGCAGCGCCGATGCGTCTTCGAGCTGTTCGGCAGGCGCCTGTCCGCGGGTCGCCGCTTCGGCGTCGTGGCCGGCACGGGGCGCCTGCTCTCACTGATCAAGGACTTCCGGTTCGGCGACGACGAACTGCGGTTCCTGCGCGATCACAGGGTGGTGGATGCCGCGACGATCGAGTTCCTCGCCGACTACCGTTTCACCGGTTCGATCACCGGCTACCGGGAGGGCGAGTTGTATTTCCCCGGGTCGCCCGTCCTGACGGTCGAGGGCACCTTCGCCGAGGCCGTGGTGCTGGAGACGCTCGCGCTGAGCGTCCTGAACCACGACTCGGCGATCGCGACCGCCGCCGCCCGCATGAGCATCGCAGCCGGCGACCGGCCTCTGTCGGAGATGGGCTCGAGGCGCGCAGCGGAGGAATCCGCCGTCGCCTGCGCGCGCGCGGCGTACATCGTCGGCTTCGGCGCGACCAGCAACCTGGAGGCGGGCCGGCGCTGGGGCATCCCGACCATGGGCACCGCGGCACACGCGTGGACGCTCCTGCACGACACCGAAGAGGACGCCTTCCGCTCGCAGGTCGACGCGCTCGGGGTGAACACGACACTGCTGATCGACACGTACGACATCCGTCAGGGAGTCGAGACGGCC
>DASQLG010000048.1:0-16343 GCA_035630115.1 Microbacterium sp.
GATGAACACGTCCTGGACGTTGATCAGCAGCTGTCGCATGCCCTTCCTGCCGAGCAGACGCGGAAAGGTCGCAGCCGGATCGTACTCGTCGAAGTCCGGCGCAGCTCGCCAGGGCACGAACGTCGCGCCGGTCGACTCGACACCCTCCCGGAAAGCGGCCCCGGTGTAGAAGCGCACCTCGTGTCCGCGCGCGACCAGTGCGGCCGCGACCGCGCGCATCGGGGTGACGTGTCCGGTGAACGGCATCGCCGTCAGCATGAAGCGGGCCATCGGTGCCTCCTGCAGACATTGTGGCCTGAAGCAGCGTCGGGCGCGTGCGCCGGTCGCGAGAGGGTCTCGCTCAGCGGGCCGTTTCCGGGCCGACGATTTCGGACACCGGTGCCGGATCCGCGCCCAATGAAAGAAGCCGAGACCGAGCCGCGGCTGCTGCGCGATGGTACGGCTCGGTGCTCGAGTGCAGCAGCGATCGCGTGTTCGCCGCCTCGAGGAACGACACGAGCTCGAAGGTGAGCTGTCGTGCGTCATCCAGGTCGGGGAGGTCGCCGGCGGTCATCGCGTGCTCGATCGAGACGGTGAGGTAGTCCTCCCATTCGGCCATCGCCGCGACGATCGCGTCGCGCACCGCCCCGGGCCGGGCGTCGACCTCGACGGATGCCGCGGCGAAGAAGCAGCCGCCGCGGAAGACGCGTTCGTCGGAGTAGGCGAGCCAATGCGAGATGAGGGCGCTCACGCGGGTGATCCCCCGTTCGGAGCGCGCCCGCGCGCGTGCTACCACGCGCTCGATGAAGACATCGCGCGCGGCGGCGACCGTCGCGAGCTGGAGCTGTTCCTTCGAGCCGAACAGCGTGGCCACGCCGCTTTTGCTGTGACCGGACGCGTCGGCAAGGCGGCCGATCGTGAGGCCCTCCAGCCCGTCGACCGATGCGGTGTCGATCGCACGCGCCAGGATCACGCGGCGCGATTCGTCGCCTCGCACGCGCCGGCCGTCGAGATGCTGTTGCGCCATGATCGCAGTTTAGCGTACGATCGTTCGTATTTATACGTACGATCGTACGCATATCCGAGGTGATGAGGAGTCGCCATGTCCTTCACACATTCCCTCGCCTCCGCCGCCGTGCGCGCCGGCGGAGCTCTCGCGCCGCAGTGGGGAGCGGCCATCGCGCTGCCGATCTTCGGGCATGTCGCGGCACCCAGGCCGATCCAGCCCGAAGACGTCGCGACGATGGGGAGCGCCGAGCGTGCGACCGTCCGCATCCCCGGGATCGATCGACGGGGCACCGATGCCGCCGTGTACGAATGGGGCACGGCCCGCGGTGACGTGGTCGTCCTCGCTCACGGATGGAACGGCCGAGCCGGTCAGTTCGCGACGCTGGTGCGCGAGCTCGTGAGCGAGGGGTATCGAGTCGTCGCCTTCGATGCGCCCGCGCACGGCGACTCCGAGGGGCGGCGCACCTATCTCCTGGACTGGGTCGCCGTGCTCGGCGCGGTCCAGCAACGCCACGGGCGCTTCGCCGCCGTGATCGGCCACTCCTTCGGCGGTCTGGCCGCGCTCGTGGGAGTCGGTCAGGGCATCGCCGCGGACCGCGTCGTCACGATCGCCGCGCCGGGGGATGCCGACCTCCTCCTCACCCAGTTCCAGCGAGGGCTGCGCTTCGACGACCGGACAGCGGCCCAGCTGCGCCGCCGTTTCGCGCGCCGCTTCTTCCCGGGCGATGCCGATCCGTTCGCACGTCTGTCGCCGCTGCGGCATCCGCTCCCGCGAGGGACCGGCCTGCTGGTCGTGCACGACGAGAGCGATCGCATGGTCCCGTTCGGCGAGGCGGCGCGTATCGTTCACGCCAACCCCGGCGCCCGGGTACTCGCGACGACCGGTCTCGGTCACAGCCGCATCCTTCGAGCGGATCCGTTCCTCGATGCCGTGCTGGACTTCCTGAATGCGCCGATCATCGAGACATCGGTCGAGGTGCGCCGTCCGCTCGACGTGAGCCCGGCGGAGTCCTCGCGCTCGCCGGCTGAGCTGCGCGTGCTCAGAACAGCTTCGGTTCCTCTGCGGCTCGCCCGCGCGAGGTCGTGACGAAGACGGGCGACCGCGTCGCGAGGCCGGGCATCGCGGAGCGACGGGGTTCATCGTCCTCAGACCGGCCGTCGAGGCCGTGGACGCGCAGGAGTGGACGGACTCGTTTCGACAGCCACGCCCGGTACGCCTTCGGAGCGGTGGCCGACGCTCCGGGGTACAGGCCGAGGTAGGAAGAGACGAGTTCGGGATGCTCGCGGGCGATCCACTGCAGGAACCACTGCTTGGCGCCGGGTCGCAGGTGCAGTGCCCCGAACACGACACGGTGGGCCCCGGCATCCCTGATCTGCGTGAGGGCGTGGTCGAGCGCCGGGATCGAGTCGGTGAGGTGCGGAAGGATCGGCATCAAGAACACGGTGACTCGGAATCCGGCCTCGGTAGCGGCGCGCACGGTGTCGAGGCGTGCGGCCGCCGAAGGCGTGCCGGGCTCGACGAGCTTCTGCAGCGCGTCGTCGAACACCGCGACCGACATCGCGATCGACACGGGAACGGATGCCGCGGCCTCGCGCAGCAGGGGCAGGTCTCGCCGCAGCAGCGTCCCTTTGGTGAGGATCGAGAACGGCGTGCCCGAGTCGGTCAGCGCGGAGACGATGCTGGGCATCAGCCGGTAGCGGCCTTCGGCGCGCTGGTACGGATCGGTGTTCGTGCCCAACATGACCGGCTCGCGCATCCAGGTGCCGCGGCGAAGCTCCTTCTCGAGCACGTCGGCGACGTTGATCTTGACGATGATCTGCGAGTCGAAGTCGCGGCCCGCATCGAGCTCGAGGTATTCGTGGGTGCCGCGAGCGAAGCAATAGGCACAAGCATGAGTGCAGCCCCGGTACGGGTTCACCGTCCAGTCGAAGGGCATGGCCGAGGCGCCGGGCACGTGATTGAGCGCGCTCTTGCACATGACCTCGTGGAACGTGACGTCGGCGAAGTCGGGAGTCGTCACGGAACGCACGAGACCGTTCAACTGCTCCAGACCGGGCAGGGCCGCGGCATCCGCCACACTCAATTCCTGACCTTGCCAGCGCATGCATCCATGGGAACAGAAATACGAAAGCAAGTCAAGAAGTCATAGTACAAACAGACGAAGAATCGCCGGGTCGCGATGAGCGCTCGACCCTGGCGCTCCCACAGGGAAGAATAGGGCGAGTGACGGCACCCGAACCGCACAATCCCCCACTGTCTCGTCGTGCCGCCAGGGAGCAGCGCGAACGGGATGCTCAGCGTGCCGTCGACGTGGAGAGCGCACGGGAAGCCACGATGGCACCCGCCGCGGCGGGGGATGCGGCGCCGGCAGCGGAGACGCCGACCACGCTCGCAGCACAGGTTCGACAGGAGGTGCTGCCGCACACCGTTCCCCTGCCGATCATCGACCTCCGTACGCGCCCCGCCGAACCGGCCGCTGCGGAGCCCGCCGTGCCGGCGCCGCTGAGGGCGCGTTCGTCCCGACGTCGCGCGACGACAGGACCCACCCCGACGCGGGTGGGCGCGCGCGGAGTCGCTGCCGCGCCGACCCGCCGCGCGGCCAAGACCGCGCAGCTGCTCGATCCGCGCGCCGCGCCGGCACGCCACGCGCGCGGCCACCGCGCGGCGCGGGTGGGCGTCGTGGCCGGTCTTGCGGTCGTCGCCTCTCTCGTTCTCGGCTCCGCCGCCACCGTGACGGCCGCCGTGACCGGCGATCAGCTGTTCGGTGTCGCGCAGGGCCGGGTCGCCGAGGTGGTCGACTCCCAGCAGCCCGCACCGACGGCGGAGGTGAGCGTCCCGCTGCCCGCCAGGGCCGAGTCGATTCCCTCGCCGACGGTCGAGGCCATTCCGGCGGCGCTCGAGCTGTGCGCGACACCGGCGTTCACGGGCGCCCTCGCGGCGGGTGACGATGCCGCCGCGATCGCTGCGGCCGGTGGCGCCGAATCGTTCCGCACGGCGGTCGCGAGCGGCGGCGCTCCGTGCGTCGCGCTGGGCGACTCCGCGCGCGTGTGGGTCGTGCTCAACAAGACGCGACCCAACTCCCCGTTGGACTTCCGCCCTGCCGCCCTCGCGATTCCCGACGTGCGGAGCGTCGAGGGCGGGTCGCTGCGATCGGATGCCGCGGCAGCCCTCTCCGCGATGGTCGGCGCGGCTGCGGCTGCGGGAGTCGGGGAGATCGCACTCCTGAGTGGATTCCGCTCGTTCGAGACGCAGCAGACCACGTACGGCAGCCAGTCCGATGCCGTCGGGGTCGAGCAGGCCGACCTCTCCAGCGCTCGCCCCGGCTTCAGCGAGCACCAGTCGGGTCTCGCGGGTGACGTCGTCGCCTGCGCGGAGACGTGCGGCACTCTCGACGAGCTCGCGGCCACCGCGCAGGGCCAGTGGATCGTGGCACACGCCTGGGAATACGGGTGGATCACGCGGTACGAAGACGGGTATACGCCGGTCACCGGCTACGTGCCCGAACCGTGGCACCTGCGCTACATCGGTCCCGAACTCGCCCGGGCGTACCACGACGGCGGCTGGCACACGCTCGAGGAGTTCTTCGGCCTCCCCGCCGCTCCGACCTACGCTCCGTAGGTCGCCGCCGGCCAGGTTGCGGCATCCGACAAACACGGTACCCAGTACCGCGACTCCTGGGATGCAATGCCACAGCCGTTCGCCGCCCGTTCTCTTCGGTGCCATAGAATCGCCAGCGGCGACGCGGCCGTGCACGACAGTCGGAAGACCCGGCCCGCGCCACCGATGCGGACAGAAGGGCAGGGCGCACATGGAGCGCGACATCTACGACGAAGACCACGAGGCGTTCCGCGACGTCGTCAGGGAGTTCGTGAAGCGGTATGCCCCGAACGAGAAGCGCGAACAGTGGGAGCGCGACGGCGAGGTCGACCGGCAGACCCTTCTGGCTGCCGGCGAGTCGGGGATCATCGGGCTGGCTGTCCCAGAGGAATTCGGCGGCGCCGGCATGCTCCAGGACTACCGTTTCCGCTCGATCGTGAACGAGGAGGTCATCGGTGCCGGCCTGGGCTCGCTCGCCGGGGCTCTCGGCATCCAGGACGACCTGGCCGTGCCGTATGTCGTGCACATGGGCACGCAGGAGCAGAAGGAGAAGTGGCTTCCCGGCATGGCGACCGGCGAGATCCTCGGCGCGCTCGCGATGACCGAGCCCGGGGCGGGAAGCGACCTCCGCGGTATCAAGACCACGGCGAAGAAGGTCGACGGCGGCTACCTCGTCAACGGCGCGAAGACGTTCATCTCGTCGGGCAAGACCGCCGACATGATCGTGACCTTCGTCAAGACCGGTGAGGGCAACCGACCCGAGGCGTTCAGCCTGCTCATCCTCGAAGACGGGATGCCGGGCTTCGAGCACAGCAAGAAGCTCGAAAAGATGGGGTTCCACGGGTGGGACACCGCCGAGCTGTCGTTCACGGACGTCTTCGTCCCGGACGCCAACCTCATCGGCGGCAAGGAGGGTCTCGGGTTCATCCAGCTCATGATGAACCTGCCGTTGGAGCGCTTGTCGATCGGCGTCGCCGCGGCCGCCGCAGCCGAAGCCGCCCTGAAGTGGACGCTGGACTACACCCGGAGCCGCGAGGCGTTCGGGCAGCCGGTGCTGGACTTCCAGAACACGCGCTTCCGTCTGGCTGACATGGCGACCACGGTCGACGTGATGTGGGCCTACATCGATCGCGCGATGATGCTCTACAAGGACGCGAAGCTCACACCCGAAGAGGCTGCCAAGGTCAAGTTCTGGTCGACTGATCGCGAGTGGGAGGTGCTCGACATCGGCGTGCAGCTGCACGGCGGCTACGGCTACATCACCGAGTACCCGATCGCGCGCGCGTTCATGGATGCCCGTGTGCACCGCATCTACGGCGGCACGAACGAGATCATGCGCGAGATCGTCGGTCGGCAGCTCGCCGGAAAGAGGTAGAGAGGCACCCGGCCCCCTCCGGCTCGTCGACAAACCACTTTCAGCGCGGGAAACCACGCGCGACGCGATGTCTCGCGCTGAAAGTGGTTTGTCACCCCGGCACCGGGAGCACCCAGAAGATCGCGGCCGTTGCGGCGAGGAACAGGACGATGAGCACCACGTCGCGCGTCCGGAACGGAACGACATGCCGCTCCGTGCGGTCGAGATATGCGCCGAAGGCACGCGCATCCATGGCCAGCGCGACGCGCTCGGCGTGCCGGATCGCTCCGGCCAGCAGTGGGACGATGTAGCCGCTCCATCGCGCGATCGCCGCGAACGGGCCGCGGCCGCCGTGCGCACCCCGGACGCGGTGCGCCTGCCGGATGACCTCGAGCTCGTGCCCGAACCTGGGCACGAAGCGGAAGGCGGCCAGCGCCGTGTAGCCGATGCGGTACGGAACCCGCAGCTGCTGCACGGTCGAGCGCACCAGGTCGGGCCCGGTCGTGCTGAGCCCGGCGATGAGGGCCAGGGCCACGATCGCCGCGATGCGCAGACCGGTGGCGAAGCCGACCGCCAGCGCTCCGCCGTAGAGCGTCCACGAGCCGATCTGCCACACCACGACGCTCTGATCCACGCGCGACGGGTCGGTCCACAGCGAGAAGCCGAAGCCGATCGCCGCTGCACCGATCGGGAGCGCGACGAGGAGGATCAGCGCGAGCCGCCGGGTGAACCTCACGCCGATCAGCAGCACGGCGTATGACAGCAGCAGGAAGGCCAGGGGGGTGGCTGCGTCGCGCACGAAGACCAGCAGCACCATCGCAGGCACGGGCGCCAGGAGTTTCGCCAGCGGGTTGAGCCGGTACAGGAATCTCACCGGAGGCGCGGTGACGGCATCCGCGTACGGGTCGAACCTCGCATGCGACACCGAGGCGGCCAGGACGGGTCCGGTGGCGGTCATCACGCACCGCCCGGCAGATCGCTGAGGCGCGCGACGCGCGCGAGCGCGGGATGCCGCGTCAGGCCACCCAGCCGCGTGCGAGCGGCGGAGGCCGGAGACCCGCCTTCTCGATGAGCTCCGCATCGGAGAACAGCTCGGCGGTCGGTCCTTGGGCGAGGATCCGGCCGCCGGCCATCACGACCATGCGGTCGGCGTACTCGGCCACCAGCTGCATGTCGTGGGTGACCACGATGATCGTCGTCCCCTCCCGGTTCAACTCCCGCAGCAGCCCGAGCAGCTCATCGGCACGGGCGCGATCCTGGCCGAAGGTGGGCTCGTCGAGTGCCAGCACGGGCGCCCCCGCGACGAGTGCGGTGCCGACCGAGAGACGGCGCTTCTGCCCCCCGGAGAGCAGGAACGGATGCGTGCGGGCTTTGGCGGTCAGGCCGAAGCGCTCCAGCAGCGCCTCGGTGCGCCGGCGCACCTCGTCGTCGGGGAGGCGCTGCAGGCGCAGGCCGTGCGCCAGCTCATCGAAGACCGTGTTCGCGATGAACTGATGCTCGGGGTTCTGGAACACGAACCCGATCTGCGACGACAGCGTGCGGATGTCGGTGCGGCCGACGTCGAGCCCGCCGAGGTGCACCGAGCCGCGCGGCGGGGGGACGACCCCCGCGATGGCTTGGATCAAACTCGTCTTGCCGGCGCCATTCGCGCCGACGACGGCCAAGAACTCGCCGCGGCCCACGTCGAGGTCGATGTCGTGCAGGACGGCTGTCCGGCCGCGCGTGAGCGAGAGGCCGCGGACGGCGATGACGGGGGATGCGGCATCCTGCGCTTCGGTGTCCGCGGGCGCGCCACCGCGAGTCGAGACATCGGCGTGCGAATCCACGCCCTCGAGTGGGGCGGATGTGTGGACCGGTGCCTGCTTTTGTGGATTCGGGGCGTCCTCCAGCGCAGCGCGCAGCTCATCGGGGGTGAGAGGCAGCGGGTCGAGCGCGTACCCGGCGCGCCGCAGCCGCAGAGCAGCCAGCGCGGAGGTCGGCAGCCATACCCCCATCGCGTGCAGCTCTTCGGCGCGGTCGCGCAGCACGGCACCCACCGTGCCGTCCGCCACGAGGCGGCCCTCCTGGTCGAGCACAACCGCGCGATCCACGAAGCCGATCGCGGCGTCGAGATTGTGCTCCACCAGCAGGATCGCGCGATCGCCCGCCGCGACGAGCTCGGCCAGGGCCGCGCAGACCTCTTCGATGCCCTGCGGATCGAGGTTCGCGGTGGGCTCGTCGAGCACGAGCAGCGGGGAGCCCATCGCGAGGGCGCACGCGATGGCCAGTCTCTGACGTCCTCCGCCGGACAGGCGGTCGGGGTTCTCCGCGCGCCGCTCCCAGAGCCCCACGCGCCGCAGCGCCCCTTCTGCGCGTGCGAGCACGTCGGCGACCGGCATTCGCAGGTTCTCCGGGCCGAATGCGACTTCATCGAGTAGCGTGCCGGTCACCAGCTGCGCGTCCGGATCCTGGAACACCATGCCGACGCGCGTGCTGAGCTCCGCCACGGCGGTCACCGACGCATCCCGCCCGTCGACCTCGATCACGCCGCGCACGTCGGCAGGAACCGCGTGCGGGATCAGGCCGTTCAGGGCGAGGGTGAGCGTGGACTTGCCCGACCCGCTCGGGCCGAGCAGCAGCACGACCTCCCCCGGCGCGATGTCGAAGGTGACGGCGGCGGGTGTGGCCGCATCCTCCCCTTGATGGGTGACCGCCACATCGCGCAGGCGGAGCAGGGGCGTGACAGCGACGCCCGGCGGCGAAGTCCGCGCCGAGGCGGAAGGATCGCGCTCGAGTGCCGTCACGGGTCTTCCCAGGTGGTCGGTGAGTCCCACCTAACTTAGCCCACCCTTACTTCATCACCGACGGCTTGTTCGCGCCACTCCGGCGCGGCGCAGCGCAGCCCCGATCGCCAGGCCGACAGCAGTCCACGCGACCGGTCCGATGACGAACAGGGCGATGTAGATGATCTGCGCCCAGAGGGGAAAGCGCGAGACGTCGGCGGCGAACCAGATCGGGACGGCGACGACGACGCCGACGACGATCGCCGAGATGAAGAAGCGCCACGCTTCCCAGCGGCGATAGCGACCGATCGCGGCGATCCCCTCCTGGAGGGCTCCGATCAGAAGCGCCGTGCCGATGTAGCGCCCGATCCACAGCGGCACCACGGCACTTGCGACCAGAGCCGCGATGAGGTGCGTGATGAGCGCCACCCAGGGGCGCCGCAGCAGCTCCTGGGCGATGACGCCGGGGAGCACGTGGACCCCGAGCACGAGCCCGTACAGGATCGGCACGGCGGCCGAGACGGGTGCGCTGATCGCTCCGGCCCCGGCGGAGAGCGCCCCCGTCGCGACGCCGATCGCCGCGCAGGTGAGCAGAACGCTCGTCGAAAGTCGGGATGCCGGGACCACCTGATCAGCGTAGTCCGGGCACTCACCTCGAAGGCGCTGAGGCTTACGCAGGAGCGGCGCGCGAGATAGATTGAGAGCGGTTGCGCGTCCGAGGATGGCGTGCGGCTCTTCTCATCTGTCCATGGGGGTCACCGATGGGGCGGAATTCCGTGCGAGCGGTGGCTGTGTCGGCCACCGTCGTGCTGCTCTGCGGGTCGGCATCCGCAGCGGTCGGCGCCCCGGCGGACACCAGCGTCGCGCCGGTGCCGCTCGAGTCGCCCACGGGCTCGTACATCGTGCTCCTCGACGAGGAGCCGGCCGCCACCTACGAGGGCGACCGGCGCGACTTCGCGTCGACCAAGCCGGAAGACGGTGAGCAGCTCGACCCGCGGTCCTCGAGCGTGAGAGAGTACGCCGCGTTCCTCGAGGAGCGGCAGCTGGCCGTCGCGGCGGATGCGGGCGTCGACCCCGCGGCGACGTACCAGATCACCCTCAACGGCTTCAGCGCGAAGATGTCGCCCGAGACGGCGGCGCAGCTCGCGGCTCACGCGGGCGTGCGCGCCGTGCACCCCGATGAGATCTTCCGCCCCGACGCCGTGCCGACGACCGACTTCCTCGGGCTGGAGGGCGCGGGCGGCGCATGGGAAGCAGTGGGCGGGACCGAAGCGGCGGGCAGCGGTGTCGTCATCGGTGTGATCGACACCGGGATCGCGCCGGAGAACCCGTCGTTCAAGGGCGCTCGACTGAGGGGCGTCGACCGTGGCGAGCCGTACATCGCCGGGGACGAGATCGTCTTCGAGAAGGCCGACGGGCTCCAGTTCCGCAGCACGCGGGTCACCGGCGACGCGTGGCCCAGGTCTGCGTACTCGACCAAGCTCGTCGCCGCACAGCACTTCTCGGCCGGCGCGGAGAACGCAGGCTTCGCGTTCGATCACGATGTCCTCTCGCCGCGCGACAGCGACGGCCACGGATCGCATACGGCGGGCACCGCTGCGGGTGTCAGCGGAGTCGCGGCATCCGTGGACGGTGTCGACCTCGGTGTCATCTCGGGTGTCGCGCCGGCGGCGAAGATCGCCGCGTACAAAGCCTGCTACGTCGGGGGCGACCCGCTCGGCACGGCGGACGACGTCTGCGTCGGCAGCGACCTGCTCGCGGCGGTCGAGCAGGCCGTCACCGACGGGGTCGATGTCATCAGCTATTCGATCGGGAGGGGTGCCGCCGCATCCGAGTGGGCCGCCGACGACCTCGCGTTCTACAACGCGGCTGTCGCCGGGGTCTTCATCGCGGTGAGCGCGGGCAACTCCGGGCCGGGCGCATCCACTCTCGATCGCCGTGCGGCGCCGTGGTACACCACGGTCGCCGCATCCACTGTCCCGACTTTCGAGGGCACGGCGCAGCTGTCGACGGGATTCCAGGCGGCGGGTGCGTCGGTCTCCGTTCCGGCCGGCGCGTCGGTCACCGCCCCGGCCGTCTACGCGGGCAACGTCGGACTGCCCGGAGCCGCCGGCGCCGACCTCTGCTATCTGGGAACGCTCGACCCCGCGAAGGTCACCGGAAAGATCGTCGTGTGCGACCGCGGCACGAATCCGCGGGGGGAGAAGTCCCAGGAGGTCGCCGACGCCGGCGGAGTCGGGATGATCCTGGTGAACGTCACCCCCGATTCACTCGACAACGATCTCCACGCCGTGCCGACCGTGCACATCGATGCGGCGCACCGTGCGGCGCTGCTGGGCGGGCTCGCGAACGGCGCCGAGGCGACGCTGGTCGGAGCGAACGTCACCGGGGCCCCGATCCCCGCGCCCCAGATCGCCGGCTTCTCGAGCCGCGGGCCGACGCTCGCAGGCGACAGCGACATCCTCACGCCCGACCTCGCGGCTCCCGGCGTCGCCATTGCCGCCGCCACGCAGAGTGACGCGGACGGCGAGCCGACATGGGGCGTCCGCTCGGGCACCTCGATGGCGGCTCCGCACGTCGCGGGACTGGCGGCGCTCTCGCTCGGGATGAGCCCCGCATCCACCCCGGACGAGATCAAGTCGGCGCTGATGACGACGACGTACCCGACGGTGAACGCCGACGGCTCCGCCCACATCGACCCGTTCGCGCAGGGCGCGGGGCACATCAACCCCCGCCGCTTCCTCGATCCGGGGCTCGTCTACGTGAGTGCGGGCGAATGGGCGGGTTTCGCCGCGGCCCAGGGCCTCATCGATGCCGACGCCGATGAGGTGGACGGGCGTGACCTGAACCTTGCGTCGATAGCGGTCGGAGCTCTCGCCCACACCGAGTCCGTGACCCGCACGCTGACGGCCACGCGGCCCGGAACCTACACGGTCGGAGCCAGCATGCCCGGCATGGAGGTGACTGTAGAGCCCTCGACGCTGACATTCGAGGGGCCTGGAGACCGGCACGACTTCACGGTGTCGTTCACGAATGCGACGGCCCCTGTCGACGTCTGGGCGTTCGGCCGGCTCACCTGGACCGGTGAGGACGGAACATCCGTGCAGTCTCCGCTCGCCGTCCGCCCGGTCTCGGCCGGCCCGCCCGACAGCGTTGCGGTCGCAGGGATCGAGGGCAGCACACGGGTGTCCGCGCTCGCGGGAGTGACGGGCGACATCGACGTGAACGTCAGCGGGCTCGCGCCGGTCACGCGCCTGGTCGATCCCGACAACGTCGTGGAGGGTCACTCCGGAAACGCGGACTCGGGCGATGCCAACGGCGACGTGGCGTGGGTCGTGGAGATTCCGACCGGGTCACCGCTCGCGCAGTTCTCGCTCAGTTCCTCGGAAGGCGGGGGAGATCTCGACCTCACTGCGTATCGCATCGTGGGTCCGACCGACACCCGCTACGTGGAGCGATGGGTCTCGCGGGCTGCGGGCGCGGATGAGCAGATCACGATCGATGCGCCCACGGCCGGGCACTACCTCGTGGTGGCCAACGTCAGCCGCGCCGACGGAGAGATGACGTGGGACCTCACCACCGCCGTGGTCACCCCCCGAGCCGTCGCGCTCGAAGTCTCGCCGGGAACGGTTGCCGGGGTCGCCGGTCGCGATGCCTGGTTCATGCTCGCGTGGAAGGGCCTCGACCCCGACACGCGTTACCTCGGCGTCCTCACGTACGGTGATTCCGCCGTCCGCACCATCGTCGAGGTCGACGCCGGCGCCGCGCCCCCTGTCGCCGAGGATGTGCCCTCGGTCACGGGCGATGCCGAGGTGGGTGCCATGCTCCGCGTCGACCAGGGCGTCTGGAGTCCCGAGGACGTGTCCGTCGCGTATCAGTGGCTCCGCGACGGCGAGCCGATCCCCGGGGCCGTCGACGACGAGTACCGGATCAGGGATGCGGACGTCGGAACAGCCGTCTCGGCCGAGGTGATCGCGACCCAGCGCGGCAATGTCAATTCCGGCAGGGCCTTGAGTGACGAGGTCATCGTGAACGCCGGCGCCAGCGTCGCCGTGACGATAGACCGCTACCGCGGCACGACCGACCAGCAGTACGCCGTCACCGTCGATGTGACCACCACCTCCGACGGTGAGCCCGCGAACGGGTCGGTCTCGGTGTGGGTCGACGCCACGCAGTACGACGGCACACTCGCCGGCGGCCGCGTGACCTTCGCCCTTCCCGCGCAATCGCGCGGCATCCACGTCGTCGTCGCCGAGTACGCCGGCAGTGTCGGCGTCGACGGCGCGACGGGAGTGTCGGGGTTCATCGTCGACTGATCTCGCGGCGGCGGGTGGTCAGACGCGCCGTCGCCGACGCGTGAGCCGCACTGCCGGAAGTGGCGGCGCGGGCACCCGCTCGTTCCCGTGCTCGACGACATGGCCGAAGCGTGCGGCATCCGCCTCCCAGGCATTCCGGGCATCCACGATCTCCTCGTGCGTGCGGCCCACGAAGTTCCACCACATCACGATCTCGTCCTCGAACGGCTCTCCGCCGATCAGGAACACGAGCGCCTCGCCGTCCGCGGCGACCTTCACCGACTCCCGCCCTGTGCCGAGGTACAGCAGGTGGTGCCGGTCCACATCGAGAGCCGACTCGATCGAGGGGATGCCGGTGGTGACCGTCGTCAGGCCTTCGACGCCCACCACCGCGTACTCCCACTCCGGCTTCAACGGGATCTCGACGCGCGAGCCGGCCGGCAGCCTGATCTCGGCCCCCACGATCGGCGTGTACGTCGTCGCGGGGGAGGACACGCCGGCGAGCTCACCGAGCACGACCGTCGCGGCCACCGGCGGGCCCGACCGGGCGGCGAGGTGCACCGAGGGGAGCTCTTCGTGCCGCTCGAAGGCGGGCGCACCGTGCCGGCGCGAGTCGGGCAGGGCGACCCACAGTTGCAGCGCATCGAGCGGTACGGCTTCCTCGCCCAGCGAGTACTCCGAGTGCGCGATGCCCTCGCCGCTCGTCATCAGATTCAGCGCTCCACGGCTGAGGACGACGTCGCTGCCGACCGTGTCACGGTGACGGATGTCGCCCGCGAAGGGCCAGGTCACGGTCTGCAGCCCGATATGCGGATGCGGCTCCACTCGCATCCGCGTGACCTGCGGTCCGAACCGGTCGAGGAAGCACCATGCGCCGACGAGCGGGAGGTCGCGCTGGGGCAGCGACCGGTGCACCGACATCGCCCGCACGCCGCCGAGCGGCACTTCGCGGGACTCCAGCAGCAGCGCCCGCGGGCCGTCGGCCGCCGAATCCGGTTCCTGAGCCGGTCGAAGGGCCGCGACCACCCCGTCGTCGGTGTCGAGTCGTGTCATCGCACGAAGTCCGGTGCGTTCGGCCAGTCCACCAGCAGGCCAGGCACCTCGTGGCCGCGCAGGTAGCGCACGACGAATGGGCAGCGCGGCACGATCGTCTCGCCGCGGCTCGCGACGTCGGCCAGTGCACGGCCGACCAGAACCCCGCCGAGGCCCTGGCCCTTGAATGCCGGATCGACGATCGTGTGCGGGAACACGAGTCGACCGCGCGAGTCGGGGGTGAACTCGGTGAACCCGCCCAGCACGTCGCCGAGCCAGATCTCGTAGCGACCCTCGTCGTCGTTGCGCTCGACGCGCGGTTCGGCATCCGTGGCCGGCTCGGGTGTATGGCTGCCTGCGGGGTGCGTCGTCATGTCGTTCCCTTCGTACGTGAGTCTCGTCACCTGAGTTCAACGTATGGGTGAGGACGGCATTCCGCCACCGATCCGCTCCTCGCCTGAATCGCCTCGTGGCCAGGCCGGGCACACCACCCGGCCTGGCAGACTCATGTGGTGTCGACATCGCTGCGTGACCGCATCCCGGGCGGGTCCGGCGACGACGCGGTGTACGACGGGTTCGTCGCGTGGGCCGCCGACCAGGGGCTCTCGCTCTACCCCGCGCAGGACGAAGCGGCGATCGAGATCGTGTCGGGCGCGAACGTCATCCTGTCCACCCCGACCGGCACGGGCAAGTCGCTCGTCGCGATCGCGGCGCACGCGGCCGCGCTCTCCCGAGGCGGCCGGACGTACTACACCGCCCCGATCAAGGCACTCGTGAGCGAGAAGTTCTTCGCGCTCGTCGACATCTTCGGCGCGGAGAGCGTCGGCATGGTCACCGGCGACTCGTCGGTCAATCCCGACGCTCCGATCATCTGCTGCACCGCCGAGATCCTCGCGAACCTCGCCCTGCGCCGGGGAGCGGACGCGAACGTCGATCAGGTGGTGATGGACGAGTTCCACTACTACGGCGACCCCGACCGCGGGTGGGCATGGCAGGTGCCGCTGCTTTTCCTGCCGCGTGCACAGTTCGTGCTGATGTCGGCGACGCTGGGCGACGTCACCGAGATCGCCGCCGATCTGTCGCGGCGCACCGGTCGTCCGACGGCGACGATCACCGGCGTCGAGCGACCCGTGCCTCTGCACTTCTCCTACGCGCGCTCGCCCGTGCACGAGACGGTGGAAGAGCTGCTGGAGACCGGCCAGGCGCCGGTCTACATCGTGCACTTCTCGCAGGCTGCAGCCATGGAGCGGGCACAGGCGCTCTCGAGCGTGCGGATCGTCAGCCGTGAGCAGCGCGATGCGATCGCGGAGGCGATCGGCGGGTTCCGGTTCACGACCGCTTTCGGGCGCACCCTGTCGCGGTACGTGCGCGCGGGCATCGGTGTGCACCACGCCGGGATGCTCCCGCGGTATCGACGGCTGGTCGAGACGCTCGCCCAGCGCGGGCTGCTCCGGGTCATCTGCGGCACCGACACGCTCGGCGTCGGCATCAACGTGCCCATCCGCACCGTGCTGATCACGGCGCTCGCGAAATACGACGGACAGCGGATGCGGCAGCTCAGCGCCCGCGAGTTCCACCAGGTCGCCGGGCGTGCCGGAAGGGCGGGCTACGACACCGCGGGGACGGTCGTCGTGATGGCGCCCGAGCACGAGATCGAGAACACCAGCGCGGTCGCCAAGGCGGGCGATGACCCCAAGAAGCAGAAGAAGATCGTGCGCAAGAAGGCTCCGCAGGGCTTCGTGAACTGGGGGGAGGCATCGTTCGAACGGCTGGTCGCCGCCGAGCCGGAGCCCCTGGAACCGCACCTTCAGCTCACCGCGGCGATGCTCATCAACGTGATCGCGCGCGGAGGCGACGTGTTCGAGAACGTGCGGTCGCTGGTGTTCGACAATCACGAGTCGCGCGGGCGGAAGTACGAGCTCGCGCGCCGCGCGCTGGGCATCTTCCGCACCCTGGTCGCGGCGGAAGTGGTCGTGGCCGACCCGTCGACCGGCATCCGTCTCACCGTCGATCTGCAGCCCAACTTCGCCCTCAACCAGCCGCTGTCGCCGTTCGCGCTCGCCGCGATCGGGCTGCTCGACCCGGGAGATGCCCCGGATGCCGCCGGCACCGGCCATTACGCTCTGGATGTGGTGAGCGTCATCGAGGCGACGCTCGACGACCCCCGGCCGGTTCTGTCGCAGCAGCAGTTCCTCGCCCGCGGCGAGGCGGTCGCGGCGATGAAGCGCGAGGGAATCGAGTACGACCAGCGCATGGAGCTGCTCGAGGAGGTCACGTACCCCAAGCCGCTCGCACTGCTCCTGGAGCAGTCGTTC
>DASQLG010000049.1:0-10045 GCA_035630115.1 Microbacterium sp.
GGGACTTTCACCGTCGGCGGATCCTCGAAGGATCTCTTTCCAGAGCGGCCGAGCCCGGGCGGTACGCGTGACCTGAGAGATTGGCGGGGAGGCTTGCTCCTTCGGTGCTCGGCTGCGTGCGCCGAGGCTCTCCCGTCCGGGATATTGGCCTGTGTTGACTTGCCCTGCCAGCATAGCGTTCGCGTCGCGCACGGCGGGTCACCCCGTGCACGAGCCGGTCGAGACCGCCTCGGTCCAGCCGCCCGCTCCCGCCAGGACGGGCTCGAGCTCGACGGTGGTCATCGCGTACCCGCGCTCGGCGTCGGTCTCCGCGCGAGCGAACACCACGCCGGCCACGTCCCCGTCTGCCGTGAGGAGGGGTCCGCCCGAGTTGCCGGGCTGCACCTCCGCGGCCAGCGCGTAGATGTCGCGCTGCGCGCTGGAGTCGCCGTAGATGTCGGGTACGAACACGGATCCCGCCGAGATGACCTCGGCGTTTCCCATCGTGAACGGGCCGCCCCAGGGGTACCCCTGAATGACCGCGGCCGTTCCGGGGGCCAGCGGAGGCACGAGCGGCAGCGCGGTGGCGCCGAGTCCGTCGACCGCGATGAGGGCGAGGTCATCCACCGGATCGAAGTACACGACCCGGCCTTCGCGTGCGGCCTGACCGGGAAGCTCGACGAGGGGCGCCGACACGCCCGCGACGACGTGCGCGTTCGTCACGACGCGGTCGGGGGCGATCACGAACCCCGTGCCGGTCGCGCTCGTGCCGCACGCGTAGGCGACGCCGGATACGCGGGCGACGGATGCCGCGGTCTCGGTCAGGTCGGCATCGTCGAGCTCCACCGGCGGGGCGGTGGGCTGGACGTCGAGGTCCAGCAGGACGCCGAGCTGCGGGAGGCCTTCGTCCAGCACCGCGGAGCGGACGCGCGCGAGGGACTCGGCGAGAGGGCGCGGGGTCAGCGCCTCGATCGTGCGGATCACCTGCGAGGAGCCCAGCGCAGACGAGATCACCGGCGTTCCGGTCGGGACGACGCTCGAGCTGATGAGGCTCAGCGACAGAGCGCCCGCCAGCACCGCGAGGGCGCCCCCGAGCACGCGGTCCACCGCGCGCAGCGGTGCGCTGCGGTCGACTCCCCGACGCAGCGCCCCGCCGAGCGCGCCACCGGCGCTCGCGCCGCCGATCACCAGCACCAGGACGAGGGCGATCACCACGAGCACGCGGGTGCTCTGCCGTGGCCACAGGTCGTTCACGATGGGCACGAGCCAGAAGGCGGCGAGGCCGCCGAGCACGACACCGATCAGCACGCCCAGGCTCGCGAGGAGGCCGCGCTGGACGCCGACGATGAGCGCGACCAGCAGGATGGCGACCAGCACGATGTCGATGACGAGCACGCGTTCCTCCGCCCCTCCGTATGCGCAGACTCCGGGCGTTCAGCGTACGCATCGCTTCCTGTGGCGGGGCTCTGAAACGCGCCGGATCCGATCGGGTTTGCACTTCAGGTCACAATGACACTAAGATCGAGGCGAGGTAATGGTCATGATGACACGAACAACCCTGAGCGCTGACATTCCGAGCGTGGAGACCACGCCGGACGACGTCACGCGCGTCGCCGTGTCCACGGTGATCTTCACGTTGCGCCGCGACCCGGTCACCGACTGCGCTGCCGTCGTGCTGCCGCTCGTGCGTCGCACGCGCGATCCCCATGAGGGCCTCTGGGCCCTGCCGGGCGGATGGCTCGACAAGAGCGAGAGCCTGGATGCCGCGGCCTCCCGCACCCTCATCGAGACGACCGACATCGCGCCGAGCTACCTGGAGCAGCTCTACGCGTTCGGGGCGGTCGACCGCTCACCTCGTCGCGTTGTGTCGATCGTGTACTGGGCACTCGTGCGACCCGACGAGATCCCGGGCGACGACGTCGAGAACGTGACGTGGTTCGACGCGGCGCAGCTCCCCCGCCTCGCATTCGACCACAACGAGATCGTCGACTACGCCCTGTGGCGCCTTCGCAACAAGGTCGGCTACAGCCGCATCGCCCACGGACTCCTCGCCGACGTGTTCACCCTTGCCGAGCTGCGCGAGGTGTACGAATCCATCCTCGGAAGGCGCCTGGACCCCGCGAACTTCCGCCGTCAGGTCGAGAACTCGGGAAACCTCATTCCGACCGACCGCTTCCGCACGGGCAGCCACCGGCCGGCCCGCCTCTACCGCTACAACCAGGACGTCGAGCTCGCCGACCGCGGCCCGCTCGTGCGCCACTGAACCTTTCGAGAGCGAATCGAGAACGCCATGTCCGCGACATCCCTGACCCTCCCGCCGCTGCCGGTGGACCCGTCGGTCGACAACGAGATCCAGGCCATCGTCTCCGGCGCGTCCACGGCCGAGACCTGCAACACCGATCTGGCCGCCGGGCCCTGGAACTTCGACGCCCGGCCGGGCTACGGTCCCGGTTCGTCGATGGGAGATGTGATCCCGGTCGGATCGCCGCGCCAGGGCGAGCTTCCCGCGGAGTACCGCGACGCGTCCCCCGAAGAACTCGACGCGCGCGTCCGCGCGGCCAAGGAGAAGCTCGGTGACCGGGTCATGATCCTGGGCCACTTCTACCAGCGTGAGGAGGTCGTGCGTCACGCCGACTACGTCGGTGACTCCTTCCAGCTCGCCAACGCGGCCAAGGCTCACCCCGAGGCCGAGGCCATCGTCTTCTGCGGCGTGCACTTCATGGCCGAGACGGCCGACCTGCTGTCGCGGCCCGACCAGGCCGTGATCCTCCCCAACCTCGCCGCGGGCTGCTCGATGGCCGACATGGCCGACATCGACCAGGTCGAGGAGTGCTGGGAACAGCTCGCCGACATCTACGGAGACATGGACGCCACGGATGCCGACGGCCTCGTGCCGGTGATCCCGGTGACGTACATGAACTCCTCCGCCGCGATCAAGGGATTCGTCGGCCGCCACGGCGGCATCGTCTGCACGTCATCGAACGCGCAGACCGTGCTGGAGTGGGCGTTCGAGCGCGGACGCCGGGTGCTGTTCTTCCCTGATCAGCACCTCGGCCGGAACACCGCGAAGGCGATGGGGGTCACCGTCGAGCAGATGCCGATGTGGAACCCCCGCAAGCCGCTGGGCGGTGCGGGGGCCGACGAACTCGAGAGCGCCCGCGTGATCCTGTGGCACGGCTTCTGCTCGGTGCACCGCCGCTTCACCGTCGAGCAGATCGAGAAAGCGCGTACCGAGCACCCCGGCGTACGCGTCATCGTGCACCCGGAGTGCCCGATGGCCGTCGTCGACGCCGCGGACGAATCAGGGTCCACCGACTACATCCGCCGGGCGATCGAGGGCGCCACCGAGCCCACCACTTTCGCGATCGGCACCGAGGTGAACCTCGTTCAGCGCCTCGCCGCAGCCAACCCGCAGCACACGATCTTCTGCCTCGACCCGGTCGTCTGCCCGTGCTCGACCATGTACCGCATCCACCCCGGCTACCTCGCCTGGGTGCTCGAGGGGCTCGTGAACGGCGAGGTGCTCAACCGCATCACTGTGCCGCAGGATGTCGCCGAACCCGCTCGACTCGCCCTCGAGCGGATGCTGGCCGCCAAGCCGCCGGCCGCGCCCGCCTCGGCGTGGGAGAACGCCTCATGACCCGCCCTCCCCTGCCGAAAGTGTCCTCGTCTCCGCCGAACGTGTCGATCACGCCGCGCGTGCACGCGGTCGTCGTCGGCAGCGGTATCGCGGGCCTGACGGTCGCCCTGCACGCCGTCGACAGCGGCTGCCGCGTGACGCTCGTCACGAAGGACGTCCTGGAGCACGCCAACACGCGGTACGCCCAGGGCGGCATCGCGGGAGTCATGTTCGCGGACGACCGCACCGAGGACCACATCCGCGACACGCTGACGGCCGGCGCCGGACTCAGCGACCCCGAGGCCGTGCGCGTCCTCGTCGACGAGGGCCCGGAACGCATCCGCGAGCTGATCGCCCTCGGTGTCGCTTTCGACCGCGGTTCCGACGGCGACTTCGTCAAGGGGCTCGAAGCCGCGCACTCGTACCCGCGCATCCTGCACTCAGGCGGCGACGCCACGGGCACTGCGATCGAGAAGGCGCTCGTCGCGCGACTCCGCGGGAGCAACGTCCGGGTGATCGAGCACGCGTTTCTGATCGACCTCGTCCTCGCCGAAGGCCGGGTAGCCGGGGTCGACCTGCTGGTGGCCGAGATCGCGGCATCCGATCATTTCGCGCATGTCGCAGGACGACGTGAGCGGATCGAGGCCGACGCCGTCGTGCTGGCCACCGGCGGCGCAGGCGAGCTGTACGCGCACACCACGAACCCCACGGTGGCGACGGGCGACGGCATCGCCGCGGCCCTCCGCGCCGGTGCGGCCGTGACCGAGCTGGAGTTCTTCCAGTTCCACCCGACGGTGCTGGGAGGCCGGACGGGGGGCGACGGCGCGTCCGCCGCGGAGTCGTTCCTCGTCTCGGAGGCGGTCCGCGGCGAGGGGGCGACCCTCATCGACGAGAACGGCCGGCGATTCGCGTCCGACGCCCATCCTGACGGCGAGCTCGCCCCGCGTGACGTCGTCGCTCGGGCGATCGCCCGTCAGATGGAGGCGCAGGACGGCCGCCCCGTCTTCCTCGACGCCACGCAGCTGCGCGCGACACCCGAGGAGACGGCCGGGTTCCTCGCGCGCCGGTTCCCCACCATCGACCGCGCGGTCCGCGACCGCGGACTCGACTGGGCGCGCGAGCCGATCGCGGTGACGCCCGCCGCCCACTACCTGATGGGCGGCGTGATGACCGACCTCGATGGCCGCACCACCCTGCCCGGCCTGTACGCCGTGGGCGAGGTGGCGCGCACCGGCGTGCACGGCGCCAATCGCCTGGCGTCGAATTCGCTCCTGGAGGGCGCGGTGTTCGGGGCGCGCGCGGGTGACGCGATCGCCGCGGACGCGGCATCCGGTGCCTGGCCCGCCTCCGCGCACCTGGCGGAAGTGTCCTCGTCACCCGCGGAGGTGCCCGCGATTCCACCGAGCGTGTCTTCGATCGACGGACCGTTCACGCGCGCGGCGCTGCAGGAGCTTCTCTGGCAGGATGCGGGACTGGTACGCGACGCTGCCGGACTCGGACACGCGGAGTTCGTCATCTCACGATGGCGGCGTGCGCAGCGATCCCCATCGACGGAGGCCGAGTTCGAGGACGAGAACCTCCTGCTCGTCGCAGAGCAGCTCGTCGCAGCCGCCCTCCGCCGCACCGGATCGGTCGGCGCGCACTACCGTCGCGATGACCCGGCCACAACTCCTCAGATCTCGCGCTCGGACAGCCTGTTCGAGCCGACGGGGAGGGTTCCGGAACCGATCCTGAGGGGTTCGGCCCACGGGGCCACGGCGAAGGCGGTTCGTTGATGTTGACGAGGACCACGATCGATCGCGCCGTCGCGGGCGCGCTCGAAGAGGACGCGCCCTGGGGCGACATCACGAGCGAGATGCTGATCCTCGCGTCGGCCACCGCGCGCGCAGACCTCGTCGCCCGGGAGTCGGGCATCTTCAGCGGCGGCGAGGTGTTCGCTGCCGCCTTCCGCCTGACCGACCCCGACATCGACGTGGAGCTCATCGTCGAAGACGGCGAGTTCTTCGAGAAGGGCGCGGTACTGGCAGTCGTCTCCGGCCCCGCCCGCGGCGTGCTCACCGCCGAGCGCATCGGGCTCAACTTCGTGCAGCGGATGTCGGGCATCGCGACGCTCACCGCCCGGTACGTCGCCGAGGTCGCGCACACGGGCGCCCGCATCGTCGACACCCGCAAGACCACGCCCGGGCTGCGGGCCTTCGAGCGCCACGCCGTCGTCAACGGCGGCGGACACAATCACCGCTTCTCGCTCTCGGATGCCGTGATGGCAAAGGACAACCATCTCGCTGTGCTCGCACAGAAGGGGGTGTCGGTCACGGCCGTCCTGCAGGGCGCGATCGCGCGCCTGCCCCACACGACGCACGTCGAGGTGGAGGTCGATCGGCTCGAGCAGATCGACGCCGTCCTGGCCGCGGGGATCGGCACGGTCATGCTGGACAACTTCTCGCTCGCCGACCTGCGGCGGGGGGTCGAGCAGATCGCCGGCCGGGCGGTCGTCGAGGCCTCCGGCGGAGTGTCGCTCGAGACCGTCCGTGCGATCGCCGAAACCGGAGTCGACGTCATCTCGGTCGGCGCGCTCACCCACTCGGCGCGCGCGCTCGACCTGGGCCTCGACGTCCGCATCTCGTGAGGCCGGCGCCGTGAGCATGCTCTATCTCGACAACGCGGCGACGACTCCGGTGCGGCCGGAGGTGCTCGATGCGATGATGCCGTTCCTGACCCGCTGGTTCGGCAACGCCTCGAGCCACCACACGGTCGGCGAGGCTGCCGCGGACGCGCTGGCGGACGCGCGCACTCGCGTCGCCGGCATCCTGGGGATGCGCGCGAGCGATGTCATCTTCACGTCCGGCGGCACGGAGGCGAACAACCTCGCTGTGAAAGGCATCGCGATCGCCGCCGACGCCCGGTCCCGGAGCCTGTCCCAGGGCGGGCGCCGGCACGTCGTCACCACCCCGATAGAACACGAGTCGGTGCTCGAGTCCGCGAGGTACCTCGAACGGGTGCACGGCTTCGCCGTGACGCGCGTGCCCGTCGACGACGTCGGACGTGTGGACCCGGATGCCGTCGCCCGCGCGCTGGACGGCGACGCCGCGCTGGTGAGCTTCGGCTACGCGAACAACGAGGTGGGCACCGTGCAGGATGTGGCTGCCATCGCCGCTGTCGCGCGTGGGCAGGGCGTTCCCGTGCACGTCGACGCGGTGCAGGCCGCCGGCTGGCTGCCGCTGAACGCCACCGAGCTCGGCGTCGACGCGATCTCGCTCGCGGGGCACAAGCTGGGCGCGCCGAAGGGCAGCGGCGTGCTCGCCGTGCGCGGCCGCGTGCCTCTCGAGCCGCTCCTGCACGGCGGAGGACAGGAGCGCGGACGCCGCAGCGGAACAGAGGACGTCGCCGGAGCCGTCGGATTCGCGATCGCGCTGGAGCTCGCGGAGGCTGAGCGGGCGGACTCGTCCGCGCGGGTCGCCGCGCTGCGTGACGCGTTCATCGCCCGTGTCCTGGAGGCGGTGCCGAGCGCGCGGCTCACCGGCGACCCGGTGCACCGCCTGCCCGGCACCGCGAGCTTCACCTTCGCCGGAACGAGTGGCGAAGCCGTGCTCCTGGAACTCGAACGCCGCGGAATCGTCTCCTCGAGCGGCTCCGCGTGCGCCGCGGGCAGCGACGAGCCCTCCCATGTGCTGCTGGCCATGGGGATTGCGCCGGAGGTCGCGCAGACGGCGGTGCGCTTCACCTTCCCGCACGCGCTTCGCGAGCCTCTGGATGCCGTGGCCGGGGCGGTCGCGGCATCCGTCGTCGCCGTACAATCGAGCGGGTGAGTCCCCCCGCCGCGGTCACCGTCATCGTGCCCGGGTACGACATCGCACCGTATGCGGCCGAGGCGCTCGATTCCCTGCGGCGGCAGAGTCTGCAGAACTGGACGGCGATCCTTGTCGACGACCGGTCGGCTGATGACACCGGCGACATCTTCGAGGCGGCCGCAGCGGACGATCCCCGGTTCCGCGTCATTCGTCACGAACACCAGGTCGGTCTGGGTGCGGCACGAAACACGGGCCTCGACCTCGTCGATACGCCCTTCCTCGGCTTCCTCGACGCAGACGACGTGCTGGCGCCGAACGCGTTGGAGCGTCTGGTCGGCGTGCTCGACCAGACCGGCAGCGACTTCGCTGTCGGGGCGTACGTGCGCCTGCGCCCGGACGACCGCGGCTACAGCCTCGGCGAGGTGCAGCCGTGGGTCGCCGCGGCCACGGCACCCGAGCGACGCGGGACGACGATCGACGAGCATCCCGAGGCCACGGGCAACATCGTGGCGTGGTCGAAGGTCAGCCGCACCGAATTCTGGCACCGCACCGGCATCCGCTTCCCCGAGGGGCGTCTGTACGAGGATCAGGTCGTCGCGCAGCAGATGTACGCGCGGGCGCGCCGCTTCGACACGATTCCCGATGTCGTCGCGCATTGGCGCATCCGCGCCGACGGGTCGTCCATCACCCAGCGCGAGGCTCACCTCGACGTACTCCGCGACTGCCTTGCGGCGATGGATGCCGGATTGCACGTGCTCGAATCGGCCGGGCATGCGCTCGCCGCGCGGACGCGGATCGGCCAGATGCTGCGGATGGACGTTCCCCGCCTCGCCGACATCGCCCGGATTCACCCGGACGCCGCATACCGGCACACCCTCGGAGCGTTCACCCGCGAGATCTGGTCGCGCGCCGGCTCGGCCCGGGACGGGGCATCGAGCAGCGCCGTCGCCGCCGCGCTCCTCTGGTAGCGCGGGCGCGTCAGTGGTCGTCGATGTGCGGCCAGGTCCGCTCGTCGTTAGAGGTGGCGTCGTCGGCGAGGACGGACAGCGGGCCGGTCAGCGACAGCGAGCCGGTGAGCACGACCACCGGGTCGTCGATCGGGAGCGGCGCGGGGTCATCCGGCGCCCGATCGGCTCGCCGGGTGGGCAACGCCCCGAGCGGCTCCGTCGCCTCGACCTCGAGGATCCGGGAGGCGGCGAGCTGCTGCGCGGCGAGCTCGGCGTAGAGGCCGTCCTGGACGATGAGCGTGGCGTGGGTGCCCGACTCGACGATGCTGCCGGCATCCACGACATGGATCACGTCGGCGCCGATCACGGTCGACAGGCGGTGTGCGATCGACAGGGTCGTGCGACCCCGGGCCGCCGCATCCAGCGCCTCCTGCACGACGCGCTCCGAGACGGTGTCGAGCGCCGACGTCGCCTCGTCGAGCAGCAGCACCGGCGGGTCCTTCAGCAGCACACGCGCGATCGCGATGCGCTGCTTCTCTCCGCCCGAGAGCCGGTACCCGCGCTCCCCCACGATCGTGTCGTAGCCCTCTTCGAAACCCGTGATGATGTGGTGGATGTTCGCCGCACGGCAGGCCTCTTCGAGCTCCTCCTGCGTCGCGTCGGGCTTCGCGTAGAGCAGGTTCTCGCGGATCGTGGCGTGGAACAGATATGTCTCCTGCGACACGATCCCGACGTGATCGATGATCGACTCCTGCGTGAGCCGGCGGACGTCTTCGCCCGCGAAGAGCACCGCGCCGCCCGATGTCTCGTACATGCGCGGCGTGAGATAGAGGATCGTCGTCTTGCCGGCGCCGGAGGGCCCCACGAACGCCACGTGCTGACCCGGCTCGGCGACGAAGGAGATGCCGCGGAGCGTGGGGCGGGCGTCGGCCGCGGCATCCGGATAGCGGAAGATCACGTCGCGGAACTCGATGCGCCCGACCGGACCCGGGGCCTCGGTGACCGAGATCGCATCGGGTGCGTCGCTGATCGCGGGCACGAGGTCGAGGTACTCGAAGATGCGGGCGAAGAGGGCTGCCGAGGTCTGCACGTCGAGGGCGACCCGCATGAGGCCCATCAACGGCATCAGAAGGCGTGCCTGCACCGTGGTGAAGGCGACGATGGTGCCCGCCGTGATGACATCGGTGCCGCCCGTGATCAGGTACCCGGACACGAGGTAGATGACGGCCGGCACGCTGGCCATGAGCACCTGCACCACGGCGAAGAACCCCTGGCCGCTCATCGCCCGACGCACCTGGAGTCGCACCTGGTTGACGTTCTCGGCGCCGTAGCGGGCCGACTCGGTGCGCTGCCGGTTGAAGGACTTGGAGAGCAGGATGCCGGAGACGCTCAGCGTCTCCTGGGTGATCGAGGTCAGCTCCGAGAGCGACTCCTGCGTCTCGCCGGCGATGCGCGCGCGAACCTGACCGACCCGTCGCTGCACGATCACCAGGAACGGCATCATCACGACGGCGATGAGCGTGAGGCGCCAGTCGATGATGATCATCGCGGCGAGCGAGGCGATCACCGTCACGACGTTGCCCAGGATGCTGGTCACGGTGTTCGTGAGGACGCCCGAGACTCCGCCGACGTCGTTCTGCAGGCGCGACTGGATGACGCCGGTCTTGGTGCGCGTGAAGAAGCCGAGCTCCATCGCCTGCAGGTGCTCGAAG
>DASQLG010000050.1:0-21639 GCA_035630115.1 Microbacterium sp.
TCGGAGAGTGGCATGCATCCCCCTCTGCTTGCTCGGACCCGTCGATTCTACGCGTGCCCTCGATCACTAGGCTAGGCCCGTGTCACCCTCCCCGGATGCCGTCGAAGCTGTTTCCCAGCGTCTGAACATATTCCTCTCGGCCCAGAGCGCTTCAACGGCCGATCTCGGACTCGAAGCACAGCTGCTCATCGGCGCCGGAGCGACCGCCCTCGAAGGCGGAAAGCGCCTGCGCGGGCGATTCTGCATCGCGGGGTGGAGGGCAGTGGAGGAAGCATCGCGCCCGGCATCCGCTCCGCCTTCCGACGTCATCGCGGCGGCCGCGGCGCTCGAGGTCTTCCACACTGCGGCCCTCGTGCACGACGACGTGATCGACAATTCCGACACCCGCCGCGGGCGCCCCGCGGCGCACCGCGCGCTCGAGTCCTCGCACCGTTCGCACGGCTGGGCCGGCGACGCGGGGGCGTTCGGCCGTTCGGGCGCGGTGCTGCTGGGCGATCTCCTGGTCGCGTGGAGCGACGACCTCCTCGAGGAAGGGCTGGCTGCGGTATCCCCCGATCGCGCCGCGGCGGCGCGCTCGGAGTACGCGACGATGCGTCGCGAGGTGACGATCGGCCAGTTCCTCGACATCGCCGAGGAGTCGGCCTACATCAGCCAACCCGACGAGATGCACGCCGAGCGGGCGCTGCGGGTGGCCTCCCTCAAGTCGGCCCGGTACAGCATTCAGCAGCCGCTCGCGATCGGTGCCGCCCTCGCCGGGGCGGATGCTGCCCAGCACGCGGCGCTGGCCGCATTCGGGCATCCCGTAGGAATGGCGTTCCAGCTTCGCGACGACGTGCTCGGCGTGTTCGGCGATCAAGCGGCGACCGGCAAGCCGTCGGGCGATGACCTGCGCGAGGGCAAGCGCACCGTTCTCGTCGCGTACGCGCGGGAGCAGCTCGCTCCTCCGGCCCGGCGGATCGTCGACGAGCTGGTCGGGGATCCGCAGCTGGATCCCGCCCAGATCGCCTCCCTGCAGCGCACGATCATCGAGACCGGCGCCCTGGAGCGGGTCGAGCGGCTCATCTCGGATTATTCGCGCGAGGCCGAGCGCGCGCTCTCGGGTGCGCGCCTGGGCGACGCGGCTGTCAGCGAACTGCGCGACCTGGCGCGAGCCGCGACCGTGCGCACGACCTGAGCCACGCCGGTCCGCGCGGACCGGTCCGTGTCAGCCGAGAGCCTGCGCGACGCGGCGCACTTCGCTCTTGCGCCCGGCGCGCAGCGCCTCGATCGGCGGGATGCCGATCGACTCCTCCGGGCTCAGCAGCCAGTCGATGGCCTCATCGTCGGTGAAGCCCGCGTCGTGCAGCACGTAGAGCGTGCCGCGGAGCGACCCGATCGGCTCGCCGTCGAGGATGAAGACCCCCGGCACCTTGAACACCCCGTCGCGGCGGGAGCCCACGAGGTGCAGCTCGTCGAGGAGGCGACGGACCCGGCCCAGAGGCTCGCCCAGCACCTCGGTCAATTCGGCGAGGGTGAGCCAATCGGTTTCGATCTGAGGTGCGGCATCAGCAGTCACGAAGCCACTATCTCATCCCCTCCGCACCCGTCGGCAACCCCATCTCGGCGACCGCGGGAATCACACAGATCACTTCTATAACTTGGGTCCCTTCTTTCACAAGAGTTGACACCAATTCACTTCCGTGACACGGTTTCGTGAGCCCACAGAGGGAGGACCCTTGCGACCAGACAACCGCCCACTCGACGCCTTGGGCCGGCGCCCGGCCCATGCGGCGGTGCCGGTGGCGCTGGTCGGGTCGCTCGCTCTCCTGATGAGTGCCGCGCCCGCGCACGCTGCGGAGACCTCACGGTCGGGCGACCGCCCCGCGCCGCGAACGCCCGCGGCACTCGACGGCTCCCTCGCGACCGAACTCAACGCCTCCCCTGCCCCGGTGCGCATGTCTGCGGCATCCGATGGCTACACCGTGCAGCCCGGTGACACCGTGTCGACGATCGCGGCGCGGCACGGTCTGCGCACGGTCGACGTCCTCGCGATCAACGGCCTGTCCTGGTCGTCGATCATCCATCCCGGGCAGGTGCTCAGTCTCGGCGCGGCTCCTGCCGAGGCTCCGAGCGCTCCGCCTGCTCCGATCACTCCGGCCGCCCCCTCCGCGCCCGCCGCGGGAGCGTACGTCGTGCAGGGCGGCGACACGATCAGTTCGATCGCCCAGCAGCACGGCCTGCCGATCGATGCCCTGCTCGACGCGAACGGGCTCGGCTGGTCGTCGATCATCTACCCCGGCCAGAACATCGCTATCCCGGGAACGGCCGCCGCCGCTCCCGGGGAGTCCGCCGCACCGCCCGCGGAACCTGCTCCGTCCACGACACCGGCGCCCGCATCCGGAACACACACCGTGGGTGCGGGTGACACGATCATCGCGATCGCTCAGCTGCACGGCGTGACAACACAAGCCGTGCTCGATGCGAACGGGCTCGATCGCTCCTCGATCATCTACCCGGGTCAGACCATCGCGATCCCGGCAGCTGTCTCGGTCCAGCTCGTCGCCGACACCGCTCCCGCCGCTCGCGCCGCGTCGACCAGCCTGGACGGTGAGCAGATCGCCAACGCGCAGGTCGTCATCCGCGTCGGCCGAGAGCTCGGCGTCTCCGACCGCGGCATCGCGATCGCTCTCGGCACGGCGATGCAGGAGTCGTGGCTGCGCAACCTCGACTGGGGAGACCGCGACTCGCTCGGGCTGTTCCAGCAGCGCCCGAGCATGGGGTGGGGCACGCCAGAGCAGGTCAGCGATCCCGACCGTGCCGCGCGCGCGTTCTACGGCGGCCCGTCCGACCCGAACGGGCACACCACCCAGGGGCTCCTGGACATCACCGGATGGGAGAGCCTGTCCTTCGCCGACGCGGCGCAGGCCGTGCAGATCTCCGCGCATCCCGACCGGTACGCGCAGTGGGAGCAGCCCGCTTTCACGTGGCTCGCCGCCCACGGGTGAGGGCCCGAAGACGCCGCCACACCGTCCTCTCCCCGGCTCAGCCTGGGGTGAGCCGTTCCGCGGGCTCGCAGGAACCCGTCCGTAGACTCGAAACGTGAGCACGAGTCAGCAGGCAGACCCGCTGATCGGTCGTCTGGTCGACGGCCGATACCGGGTCCGCGCGCGCATCGCGCGTGGCGGCATGGCGACCGTGTACGTCGCGACCGACCTGCGGCTCGAACGTCGGATCGCCCTGAAGGTGATGCACGGCCACCTCAGCGATGACACCGTGTTCCAAAGCCGGTTCATCCAGGAAGCCCGCGCCGCCGCACGCCTCGCCGACCCGCACGTCGTCAACGTGTTCGACCAGGGCCAGGACGGCGACATGGCCTACCTCGTCATGGAGTACCTCCCCGGCATCACCCTGCGCGAGCTGCTGCGCGAGCAGCGCAGGCTGACGGTGCCGCAGACGGTCACGATCATGGACGCGATCCTCTCCGGCCTCGCCGCCGCGCACCGCGCCGGCATCGTGCACCGCGACGTCAAACCCGAGAACGTGCTGCTCGCCGAGGACGGGCGCATCAAGATCGGCGACTTCGGGCTCGCGCGCGCGACGACCGCGAACACCGCGACCGGCGCGCAGCTTCTCGGCACGATCGCGTATCTCGCCCCCGAACTCGTGACGCGCGGCATGGCAGACGCCCGCAGCGACATCTATTCGCTGGGGATCATGCTGTACGAGATGCTCGTCGGCGAGCAGCCCTACAAGGGCGAGCAGCCCATGCAGATCGCGTTCCAGCACGCCACCGACTCCGTCCCCCGCCCGAGCGTGAAGAATCCGGGCGTACCCGAGCAGCTTGACGAACTCGTCCTGTGGGCGACCGAGAAGTCCCCCGACGACCGTCCCACCGACGCGCAGGTCATGCTCGATCGCCTGCGCGAGATCGAGCGCGAGCTGGGCATCGCCCCGCAGGTGGCCCGCACGCTGTCGGCCGGAATCATCCGCGAAGAGATTGCCGGCGACTCGGGCGATCTCACTCAGGTGCTTCCCTCGACCATGACCGCGCCGACCACGACGGTCGACGACACCGACAACGCCACGCGCCTGCGCGCCACCACGAAGCGCCGTTCAGTGAGGGGCGCATGGCTTGTGGCGATCGTGCTCCTGCTCGCAGCGCTCGCCGGCGGCGCAGGATGGTGGTTCGGTTCCGGTCCGGGTTCTCAGATCGCCGTGCCGGATGTCTCGAACCGCAGCTTCGCCGAGGCTCAGCAGATCCTCGCCGAGCAGTCTCTTCAGGCGGTTGAGACGGCCGTCTACGACATCGACGTCGCGCCCGGCGTCGTCGTCGGCACGGATCCGCCGGCCGGCTCGCGGCTCGAGCCGAGCGCGACGGTCAGCGTCCTGGTCTCCCAGGGTCCGCAGCCTCAGACGGTCCAGGCCCTCACGGGCACCTCTGCTGCGGACGCCCGCGGCATTCTCCAGGCGATCAATCTGACGGTCGCGGAGCCCGATCAGGAGTTCTTCACGGATGCCGACGCCGGCACCGTCTTCGCCGTGTCGGTGACGCCCCGAGCCGGCGGCGAGCCGTTCGACTGCACCGAGGGCTGCACCGCCCTCGAGGGTGACACCGCGACGCTGTCCGTCTCGATCGGGCCGGTTCCCAACGTGTTCGGAGAAAGCGTCGAGTCGGCCACGCAGATCCTCGCGGACCTGAACCTGTCGGTGAGCGGAACCTTCGAGGAGTTCCGCGATGACCTCGAGGCGGGCCTGGTCGTCTACGTGGCGCAGCCCGGTGACGGCAGCAACCTGCGCCCCGGCGACAGCGCCATGCTCGCCGTCTCCAAGGGTCCCGAGCCGGTGGAAGTGCCCAACGTCGTCAACAGTTCCGTCAGCGACGCCGTGGCCGCTCTCGAGGAGCGCGGGTTCCAGGTCGCAGGCCTCGACGGGGTTCTGCCCATCTTCTGGGACATCTATCGGGCCACGGGAACCTCGCCGGCCGCAGGTGAGCTGGCCGTTCCAGGATCCACCGTCACCATCACGGGCATCACCTTCTAGCGCGGAGCGCCGCGTCAGCGCTTGTCGAGCTCTTCGGCAACCAGGAACGCGAGCTCGAGGCTCTGCATGTGGTTCAGTCGCGGGTCGCAGAGGCTCTCGTAGCGGGTGGCGAGAGTCGCCTCGTCGATCATCTCCGAACCACCCAGGCACTCCGTGACGTCGTCGCCGGTGAGCTCGACGTGGATGCCGCCCGGGTGCGTTCCGACCGCGCGGTGGGCGTCGAAGAAACCGCGCACCTCGTCGATGACGTCGTCGAAACGACGCGTCTTGTAGCCGGTCGGCGTCGTGATCCCGTTTCCATGCATCGGGTCGGTGACCCACAGGGGCACCGCGCCGGAGTCGCGCACGGCCTCGAGCAGCGGCGGCAGCGCATCGCGGATCTTGCCGGCGCCCATGCGCGTGATGAAGGTGAGGCGGCCCGGCTCGCGCCCCGGATCGAGCTTGTCGATGAGCTTCAGGGCGGCGTCGGGCGTGGTCGAGGGGCCGAGCTTCACGCCGATCGGGTTGCGGATCTTCGAGAAGTAGTCGACGTGAGCGCCGTCGAGGTCGCGCGTGCGCTCACCGACCCAGAGGAAGTGCGCCGAGGTGTTGTACGGCGTCCCCGTGCGTGAATCGATGCGGGTCATCGGGCGCTCGTAGTCCATGAGCAGGCCCTCGTGGCCCGTGTAGAACTCCACGCGCCGCAGCTCGTCGAAGTCGGCACCGGCCGCCTCCATGAACTTGATGGCGCGGTCGATGTCGTGCGCCAGCCGCTCGTATGCCTGGTTGGCGGGGTTCTCCGCGAAGCCCTTGTTCCAGCTGTGCACCTCGCGCAGGTCGGCGAAGCCACCCTGCGTGAACGCGCGGATCAGATTGATCGTCGACGCGGCCGTGTGGTACCCCTTGAGCAGGCGGGCCGGGTCGGCGCGGCGCGAACCCTCGGTGAAGTCGAAGCCGTTGACGATGTCGCCGCGGTACGCGGGCAGCGTCACATCGCCGCGAGTCTCGGTGTCGCTCGAGCGCGGCTTGGCGAACTGCCCTGCCATGCGCCCCATCTTCACGATGGGCATCGCCGCTCCGTAGGTCAAGACGACCGCCATCTGCAGCACCGTCTTGATGCGGTTGCGGATCTGCTCCGCCGTCGCGCCGGCGAAGGTCTCGGCGCAGTCTCCGCCCTGCAGCAGGAAGGCGCGACCGGATGCCGCGCGCCCGAGTGCCTCGCGGAGGTTGTCGACCTCGCCCGCGAAGACCAGCGGCGGCAGCGTCGCGATCTCTGCCGACACGGCCGCGACAGCATCCGCGTCATACCAGGTGGGCTGCTGCTTGATGGGCAGGGTCCGCCAGTGGTCGAGTGCGTCAAGCTGCTGGAGCATCCGCTCAGTCTATCGGCGAGCACGAGAGCCCCGGACGCCGTGACGGCGTCGCCGACCGCTCAGCGCGACGCGGGCAGCCGATCCTTCACGGAGGACGCGTAGACGTCGTCGTAGGTCTGCTCGCCGAGGCGCTGCAGGGCGACCATGATCTCGTCGGTCACCGAGCGGAGGATGTAGCGGTCGCCCTCCATGCCCGCGAAGCGGGAGAAGTCCAGCGGCTCGCCGATGACCATGCCCACTCGCCCGACGCGCGGCATCCGGTGTCCGATGGGCATGACGGTGTCGGTGTCGACCATCACCACCGGGATGACCGGCACATGCGCTTCCAGGGCCATGCGCGCCAGGCCGGTGCGGCCGCGGTAGAGCCGGCCGTCGGGGCTGCGCGTGCCCTCGGGGTAGATCCCGAGCAGATCGCCTCGACCCAGCACCTGCAGTCCGGTGTTGAGCGAGGCCTCCGACGCCTTGCCGCCGGTGCGGTCGATCGGGATCTGGCCTGTCCCCTTCATGAACATGCGCGTCGCCCAGCCCTTGATGCCCTTTCCGGTGAAGTAGTCGCTCTTGGCGAGGAACGACATGGGCCGGTCGATCATGAGCGGCAGGAACACGGAGTCGATGAACGAGAGGTGATTGCTGGCGAGGATCGCGGCGCCTTCAGCGGGCACATTTCGGCGACCCGTGATCCACGGACGGAAGATCGCCTTGAGCAGGGGACCGATCACGACGTACTTCATCAGCCAGTAGAACATCGGCTATGCACTCCCCGCCGTCGACGTCTCCGAAGACGGCACGGCGATCGCCAGGTCCGCCACGCCGATGAATCCGGCGTCGTTGCCGAGCTCGGCGATCGCGAATTCGGCGACGGGACGGTCGCCGTAGCCCGGGAGCGAAGTCTCGTACGCGATCCGCACCGGGCCGAGCAGCTCTTCACCGAGCTGAGCGACTCCGCCGCCGATCACGAACAGCTCCGGATCCAGAACCGCTTGGAATCCGCCACACGCCTCGCCGAGTGCGGTGGCCACGCGACGCAGTGCCTCCACGGCACCCGGGTCGCCCGCCAGCACCAGCCGCGAGATCGCCGGGCCGCTGAGAGTGCCTTTCTGGACACGAGCCGCGGCGAGCGTGTGGCCGATGCCCCCGGCATCCGCGATCGCGTTGGCCTCGCGCTGCAGCGCGCGCCCCGACGCATACTGTTCGAGACATCCGTTCTGTCCGCAGCCGCACGGCAGGCCGTCGCGGGTGAAGCGGATGTGGCCGAGCTCGCCGGCGATCCCGTGCCCGCCGCGGTAGAGCGCGCCGCTCGCGATGACGGCGCCGCCCACGCCGGTGCCCATCGTGAGCATGACCATGTCGTCGACGTCGCGGCCGGCGCCGAACCGGAACTCCGCCCACCCGGCGGCGTTGGCGTCGTTCTCGATGGTCACCGGAACGTCGATCCGCGCTTCGAGGATGGCCTTGAGCGGCTCGTCGCGCCACGCGATGTTCGGCGCGTGGATGACGTTCGCCCGATCGCGGTCGACGAATCCCGCGGCGGCGACTCCGACCGCGGCGATGTCGTGCGCAGCGCCCAGGTGCCGCGCCATGTCGACGACGGCGTCCGCGAGGGCGCGCGTGTCGACGGGCGTGTCCACACGCAGCTTCTCCACGACCCGTCCGTCGGAATCGACGACGCCCCCGGCGATCTTGGTCCCACCGATGTCGATACCGACCTTGAGCACTGCACTCCTCTTCCCGCCCACGCCCGGGCTTCTCGCGCCCGACGCGGCCGAAGGCCCTGCGACCGGCGCGGCGACGACGGCGTGTTGCAGTCTAGCGGCGCGCATCAGCGAGCCGGGGGTTTGGCGCGGAGCCCTCTTCAGTGGCGCGCGTCAGCGAGCCGGGGGCAAGTGCCGCTCGCCCCCCTCGGATACACTCGGAGCCAGGATCTACCCGAGAATGCAATCGGTACCGAAGGAGCTGCCGTGGTTCAATTCGAAGTCCCTGCGATCGTCCCCGCTGACCCGCAGGCGAACATCACCGACCTTCTGGTCGACCGAGTGAAGGCGACGCCCAACCTGGCGCTGTTCGCCGTCCCGGACGGCGACGGATGGCGCGACATCACGGCGACGGAGTTCCACACTCAGGTCGTCGCACTGGCGAAGGGCTTCGCCGCGGCGGGCATCGAGCCGGGCGACAAGGTCGGGTTCATCGCCCGCACGACATACGACTGGACTCTGGTCGACTTCGCCCTGTTCTTCGCCGGGGCGGTGATGGTGCCGATCTACGAGACGAGCTCTCCCGCGCAGATCTCCTGGAACCTCACCGACTCGGGAGCCATCGCGTGCATCGCCGAGTCGGCCGACCACTCGGCGCGTCTCGCCGAGATCCGCGGCGAGGTCCCCCTGGTGCGCTCCGTGTGGGAGATGCACAGCGGCCACCTCGACAAGCTCGTCGAGCAGGGCAAGGCGGTGACGGATGCCGAGATCGAGCGCCGCCGCAATCTTGCGGTGGGCGCCGACATCGCCACGCTCATCTACACATCGGGCTCCACCGGGCGGCCGAAGGGCTGCGTGCTCACCCACAGCAACTTCGTCGAGCTCATCCGCAACTCGTCCAAGGCGCTCAAAGAGGTCGTGGAGACCCCCGGTGCCTCGACGCTGCTGTTCATCACGACGGCGCACATCTTCGCTCGCTTCATCTCGATCCTCGACATCCACGCGGGTGTCAAGACCGGGCACCAGCCCGACACGAAGCAGCTGCTGCCCGCGCTGGGCTCCTTCAAGCCGACGTTCCTACTGGCCGTCCCGCGTGTGTTCGAGAAGGTCTACAACTCCTCCGAGCAGAAGGCGGAGGCCGGCGGCAAGGGCAAGATCTTCCGTGCAGCGGCCCACACCGCGGTCGAGCACTCCAAGCTGCTGCAGGAGGGCAAGAAGATCCCCTTCGGCATGAAGATCAAGTTCGCGCTGTTCGACCGGCTGGTCTACAGCAAGCTGCGCGCAGCGATGGGCGGCAATGTCGTCTACGCCGTCTCGGGGTCCGCTCCCCTGGGGCCGCGACTCGGGCACTTCTTCCACAGCCTGGGCATCACGATCCTCGAGGGCTACGGTTTGACCGAGACCACCGCTCCCGCGACGGTGAACCTCGCGACGAAGTCGAAGATCGGCACGGTCGGCCCTGCTCTTCCCGGCGTAGGTGTTCGTATCGCCGATGACGGTGAAATACAGGTGCGCGGCGTGAACGTGTTCAAGGAGTACTGGCGCAACCCCGAGGCGACGGCCGCCACGTTCGACGGCGACTGGTTCAAGACCGGCGACATCGGCGCGTTCGACTCCGAGGGCTTCCTCACGATCACCGGCCGCAAGAAGGAGATCATCGTCACGGCAGGTGGCAAGAACGTCGCACCCGCCGCGCTGGAAGACCCGATCCGTGCCAACCCGATCGTCGGCCAGGTCGTCGTGGTCGGTGACCAGAAGCCGTTCATCTCGGCGCTGATCACCCTCGACGGCGAGATGCTCCCGACGTGGCTGGGCAACAACAACCTGCCGGCCGATATGACGTTGGCGGATGCCGCGAAGAACCCCGCGGTGCGCGCCGAGGTCCAGCGCGCCATCGACGGAGCCAACGCGCATGTGTCGCGCGCCGAGTCGATCCGCAAGTTCACGATCCTCAGCACAGAGTGGAGTGAGGCCAGCGGTCATCTGACGCCGAAGATGAGCATCAAGCGCAACGTGATCATGGACGACTACACCGACGAGATCACCGAGTTGTACAGCGTGCCGGTGTCCACGTCGACCACGGCGATCGGCTGACAGCCGAAACGCGGACCGGCCCCGGGCATCTGCCCGGGGCCGTTCTCGTGCGCGCCGGACCGATCGTTCATCCGTCACCTGTGTACGCGGGACCGCCGTTATCCCGTGCACAGGTGACGGACGAACGGATGCTGCGACGTGTGCACAGCCGGAAGCCGCGGCGTCAGAACCAGTCCGACTCGCGGATCTCGCGCATCGCGATGCGGCGGGTCTCGGCGGGCAGACGGTCGAGGTACAGCGTGCCGTCGAGGTGGTCCGTCTCGTGCTGCAGCGCCTGCGCGAGGAGACCCTCGCCTTCGATCACGATCTCGTTGCCGTCCAGGTCGATGCCGGTCACGGTCGCGCGCGGGTGGCGCAGCGCTTCGTGCCAGAGGCCCGGCACCGACAGGCACCCCTCGCCGACCAGCTCCGGCTCGCCCGAGACCTCGACGAGCACGGGGTTGAGGACGTACCCGACGTCTCCGTCGATGTTGTAGCTGAAGGCCCGGAGGCCCACGCCGATCTGCGGAGCCGCGACGCCCGCCCGGCCGGGCAGTTCGACGGTGTCGACGAGATCGCGCACGAGCGCGCGGACGCCCTCGTCGATCTCGCCGACCGGCGCGCTCGCCGCACGGAGCACGGGGTCGCCGAAGACGCGAATGGGACGAACGGTCACGAGCGTCTACGCCGCCGGTGCGAGGGCTCGCAGGCCCTCGACCACGGAGGCGGCGAGGTCGCGCGCGGCGAGCCGAGTGGCGGGCTGGAGTTCACGGAACGAGATCGCACTGCCGGCGGCGATGTGCGCGTCGTAGGGAATGCGCACGACGGTGCGCACGCGCGTGCGGAAATGCCTCTCCAGCTCATCCTGGCGCACGAGGGGCGTGCCGGGGCGCGCGGTGTTCAGCACCACGATCGCGTTCCGCACGTGCTCCGCGTAGCCGTTCGTCTCGAGCCAGGTCAGCGTCTCCGACGCGAGTCGCGCTTCGTCGACGCTGAGTCCGGCGACCACGACGAGCTGGTCGGCGAGGTCGAGCGTGGCGCCCATCACCGAGTGGACGATGCCGGTCCCGGTGTCGGTGAGCACGATCGAGTAGTAATGGGCGGCAAGGCTCGCGACATCGTGGTAATCCCGGTCGTTGAGGGCCTCGTGCACGCGCGGATCGCTGTCGGAGGCGAGCACGTCAAGGCGCGTCTCGTCTCGGGCGACGATGTTCGAGAAGTCGTTGTAGCCGGTCACCTCGGAACGCACCTTCACCAGGTCGCGCACTGTCTTCCCGCTCGAGCGCGAGATGCGCTCTGCGAGCGTGCCGCGGTCGGGGTTCGCGTCGACGGCGATGATGCGGTCGTCGCGGGCGTCGGCCAGTGCCATCCCCAGCAGCGTCGTGACGGTCGTCTTGCCGACGCCGCCCTTGCGCGAGACCACCGGCACGAAGCGCGCTCCTCCGGTGAGAGGGGCGGCGATGCGGCGATCGAGCTCCTTGCGCGCGCGGGCGCGACGGCCGTCGCCGAGGTTGATGCGGTGCCCCGAGATCGAGTACACGAAGTGCTGCCAGGCACCCTCCGGCTCCGGCCGCACGACCTGGGTGGGGTCGAGCAGGCGGTCGGCGGTGAGCAGGTCGGCCGTCTCGCGGCCCGCCTCGAACTCGCCGAGCCGCTTGGAGGTCATCGAGACGTCGGCGCGCGGGATCACCCGCTCGACGGCGTGGGGGTGCTCGGGACGCTGCTCCGCTTCGGGGTGCTGCGCCTCACGGCGTGTCGCCGGCACGGAACCCGTCGTCGTGACCGAGCCGGTCGTCGCGACCGAGCCGGTCGTGACGATCGGGTCGGGGCGCGGGGGGGCAACGGGGTAGGCGGATGCCGGTGCGAACGGCGCGGCGGCGAAGGGCGGCTCCTCCTCCACGGCGTGATCCTCGACCGCGTGATCCTCCACGGCGTGATCCTCCACCGCGTGATCCTCCACCGCGTGATCCTCCACGGCGTGATCCTCGATAACGGAAGCGTCTTCGATCGCCGGCGCAGAGTCGTAGACGCTCCGCGCCTCGGTCCACTCCTCGACCTCGACCTCGCCGGTCATCAGGTCGCCGGCATCCTCGTAGTCCGTGTCCGCGAGATCCGTCTCCGTGATGCCCAGCTCGTCGAGCGAGATTTCGTCGTCGACGACGTCGTCGTCCGCGAACTCCTCGTCGGAGTCCGACGGCAGTATGACGCTGACCTGTTCGGTCTGACCGCCGAGGAATCCGAACCCCGCGGCGTCGACGCTTCCCGTGTCCGAGAGGACGCCGCGCTCTTCGTGATCGGCGTCGTCTGCGGGCGTCTGGTCGTTGCGATCGGGCGTCACTGCGGTGTCTCCAAAACGGGAAAAACGTTGTGCGGGCGGATGCCGCACCCTCCAGGCTACTGCGAGGGGCGGATCACGACCAAAAGGTCGCCCGCCTCCACCTGCTGCGTCTCCCCGATCGCGAGCCGCTCGATCACCCCGTCGACGGGCGCCGTGATGGCCGCCTCCATCTTCATGGCCTCGATCGACGCGACGGGCTGACCCGCTGTGACCGTGTCGCCGACCGACGCTTTCAGCGTCACCACACCCGAGAACGGCGCCGCGACCTGGCCCGGCTTGGACGTGTCCGCCTTCTCCACCTGCCGCGTCTCGACGGTGATGCTGCGATCGCGGACGTACACCGGCCGGAGCTGCCCGTTGAGGGTCGTCATCACCGTCCGCATGCCCTTGGCGTCCGCTTCGCCGATTGCCTCGAGCCCGACATACAGCTGCACGCCCGGGTCGATCTCGGCCACGTGCTCCTCGCCGGGCTTCAGCCCGTAGAGGTAGTCCGGTGTGCCGAGCGACGACAGGTCGCCGTACGCTTCGCGATTGGCCTCGAACTCCTTGGCCGGTCCGGGGAACAGCAGGCGGTTGAGTGTCCGGCGCCGCATGGCGGTGTCTCCGGCCAGACCATCGCGCTCCGCATCGGTGAGAGGCGGGACCTCGATCGAGATCTGACGTCCCGCGAGCACCTTGGTGCGGAACGGCTCCGGCCAGCCACCCGGCAGATCGCCCAGTTCGCCGGCCATGAAGCCGACGACCGAATCGGGGATGTCGTAGTTCTGCGGGTTCTCGGCGAAATCGGCGGGGTCGGCCTTGGCCGCGACGAGGGCGAGGGCGAGATCGCCCACGACCTTCGACGACGGGGTCACCTTGGGGATGCGTCCCAGGATCCGGTCGGCGGCGGCGTACATGTCCTCGATGAGCTCGAAGTCATCGGCCATGCCCAGCGCGATCGCCTGCTGACGGAGGTTGGAGAGCTGTCCGCCCGGGATCTCGTGGTGGTACACGCGCCCGGTGGGGCCTGGAAGGCCGGATTCGAACGGCGCGTAGAGGTGGCGCACGCCCTCCCAGTACGGCTCCAGATCGCTGACGGCGGCGAGGGAGAGACCGGTGTCGCGCTCGGTGTGCGCGAGTGCGGCGACCAGCGCCGACAGTGACGGCTGACTGGTCGTACCCGACAGGGGCGCGGCTGCGGCATCCACCGCGTCGACGCCCGCCGCGCTCGCCGCGAGCAGCGTGGCGAGCTGTCCGCCCGCCGTGTCGTGCGTGTGCAGGTGCACCGGCAGGTCGAAGCGCTCGCGCAGCGCCGTCACGAGCTTCGCGGCGGCCGCGGGCCGCAGCAGGCCGGCCATGTCCTTGATCGCGAGGATGTGCGCGCCCGACTCGACGATCTGCTCGGCGAGGCGCAGGTAGTAGTCGAGCGTGTAGAGCGGCTCGGCCGGGTCGAGCAGGTCGGCCGTGTAGCAGACGGCGACCTCCGCCACCGCAGTGCCGGTGCCGAGAACCGCGTCGATGGCGGGCCGCATCTGGCTGACGTCGTTCAGGGCGTCGAAGATCCGGAAGATGTCGACGCCGGTCGACGCGGCCTCACGCACGAACGACTCGGCGACCTCGACCGGCCGCGGCGTGTAGCCGACCGTGTTGCGGCCGCGCAGCAGCATCTGGATCGGGATGTTGGGGATGGCCTCGCGCACGGCGGCGAGACGCTCCCACGGGTCTTCCGCGAGGAAGCGGAGCGCGACGTCGTACGTCGCGCCGCCCCACGCCTCCACCGAGAGCAGCCCGGGCGTCATGCGCGCCACGTGCGGTCCGACGCGCACCAGGTCCCTGGTGCGCACTCGAGTGGCCAGGAGTGACTGATGGGCGTCGCGGAACGTCGTCTCTGTGACGGCCAGCGGCACCTGCTCGCGCAGGGCGCGCGCGAATCCGGCCGGACCGAGTTCGCGCAGGCGCTCGAGCGTTCCGGACGGCGGCGGGCCCGAGAGATCGAGCGCCGGCAGCTTGCTGCCGGGCGAGATCGACAGCGGCTTCTCGCCGTAGGGCCGATTGACCGTCACGTCGGCGAGCCAGTTGATCAGCTTCGTGGCGCGGTCGCGCGACGGGTGGCTGGTCACGAGCCCCGGGCGCTCCTCGATGAACGCGGTGCTGAGGTCGCCCGCGACGAACGCGGGGTCGTCGAGAACGGCGCGCAGGAAGGGGATGTTCGTCGATACACCACGGATGCGGAACTCCGCGAGGCCCCGCTTGGCGCGTGCGACGGCCGCAGGGAAGTCGCGTCCGCGACAGGTCATCTTCGCGAGCATCGAGTCGAAGTGCGGGCTGATCTGCGACCCTGCGGCGGTGGTCCCGCCGTCGAGACGGATGCCGGCACCGCCCGGCGAGCGGTATGTCGTGATGCGGCCCGTGTCGGGACGGAAGCCCTGCGACGGGTCCTCGGTGGTGATGCGGCACTGCAGGGCGGCGCCCCGCAGCACGATGCTGTCCTGATCGAGTCCGAGCTCATCGAGCGTCTCGCCGGCCGCGATGCGGATCTGCGACTGCACGAGGTCGACGTCGGTGACCTCCTCGGTGACCGTGTGCTCGACCTGGATGCGGGGGTTCATCTCGATGAAGACGTGCTCGCCGGCACGCTCGCCCGCGGTGTCGACGAGGAACTCGACGGTGCCCGCGTTCACGTAGCCGATGGACTTCGCGAAGGCGACGGCGTCGCGGTGGAGTGCGTTCCGCAGCTCGTCGGAGATATTGGGCGCGGGCGCGATCTCGATGACCTTCTGATGCCGCCGCTGCACGGAGCAGTCGCGTTCGAAGAGGTGCACGGTGTGCCCGGTCGCGTCCGCGAGGATCTGGACTTCGATGTGACGGGGCCGCACGACCGCCTGCTCGAGGAACACGCGGGCGTCGCCGAACGCGGCACCGGCCTCGCGCATCGCCTCGGCGATCGCGGGAGGAAGCGCCTCGAGGGTCTCGACGCGGCGCATCCCTCGCCCACCGCCGCCGGCCACGGCTTTCACGAAGATCGGGAACCCGATGTCGGCCGCCTGCGCGACGAGCTCATCGACGTCCTCCGAAGCGTCGGTGGACCGCAGGACGGGCACGCCCGCGGCGATCGCGTGGTGCTTCGCGGTGACCTTGTTTCCCGCCATCTCCAGGGCCGCGGAGGGCGGACCGATGAAGGTGATGCCGCTCTCGGCCGCACGCGCGGCGAGCTCGGGATTCTCGGAGAGGAATCCGTAGCCCGGGTAGATGGCATCGGCACCGGATTCGACCGCGACGCGGATGATCTCCTCGACGTCGAGGTAGGCCCGCACCGGATGACCCGGCTCGCCGATGGCGTATGACTCGTCGGCCTTCTGCCTGTGGAGCGAGCCACGGTCTTCGTAGGGGAACACCGCGACGGTGCGCGCCCCCAGCTCGTATGCTGCGCGGAACGCTCGAATGGCGATCTCACCGCGGTTGGCGACCAGAATCTTACGGAACATTCACACCTCGCTGGGCGGCCTCGGAATCGGGCTGAGTGTGCTCTCAGCCTAGGGGACGGTAACGTAGTCGCTTGTGCACGTACTCTCCGTCAGCTCGCTCAAGGGCGGGGTCGGCAAGACAACCGTGACTCTGGGACTCGCCTCCGCTGCATTTGCGCGGGGAGTTCGGACTCTCGTGGTGGATCTCGACCCGCAGTCCGACGTCTCCACCGGCATGGACATCCAAGTCGCCGGCCGGCTGAACGTCGCCGACGTCCTTGCCAACCCCAAGGAGAAGGTGGTCCGCCAGGCGATCACCTCGAGCGGCTGGGCGAAGGTGCACCCGGGCACGATCGACGTCATGATCGGCAGCCCGTCGGCGATCAACTTCGACGGACCGCACCCCTCTGTGCGCGACGTGTGGAAGATGGAAGAGGCGCTCGCCACGATCGAGGGCGACTACGACCTCGTGCTCGTGGACTGCGCCCCGTCACTGAACGCCCTCACCCGCACCGCGTGGGCGGCATCCGATCGCGTCATTGTCGTGACCGAGCCCGGCCTGTTCTCCGTCGCCGCCGCCGACCGGGCGCTCCGCGCGATCGAGGAGATCCGGCGCGGCCTCTCGCCCCGCCTGCAGCCCCTCGGCATCGTCGTCAACCGCGTGCGCCCGCAGTCGATCGAGCACCAGTTCCGCATCAAGGAGCTGCGCGACATGTTCGGGCCGCTGGTGCTCTCGCCGCAGCTGCCCGAGCGCACGTCTCTGCAGCAGGCGCAGGGTGCGGCCAAGCCCCTGCACATCTGGCCCGGTGACTCCGCCCAGGAGCTCGCAGCCGACTTCGACGCCCTGCTGGATCGCGTCATGCGCACCGGCCGCATCCCGGTCGCCGGCGAAGCGCGCGCCTGACCCGGGCTGCTCGGCGCGCCACCCGATCACGTGCCGCCGCGCGGTTCATCCGTCACCTGTGCACAGTGAAAGACGACTTTGCGTTCACGGGTGACTGATGAAGCGACGGATGCCGGCCCGCAGCGCACTGGAGCGTGGGGGGTCAGCGGCGGGAGGAGATCGCAGAGCGAACCCGTCGCACGATCGACTCGGGTTCCGCGAAGACATGGTCGCGCGAGACGCGGATGACCCGCCAGCCGAGGTCCGCGAGTTGCTCGTGCTTCTCAATGTCCCGCTGCCATTGGCGAGGATCGGTGCGGTGCTGGTCGCCTTCGTACTCGATCGCGATGCGTAGCAACGGGTAAGCGAGATCGACGCACCCCACGAACCTCCCCCGATCATCGAAGACGTCGTGGTCGGTCACCGGCTCCGCGAGACCGGCATCCGCGATTATCAGGCGAACCCACGTCTCCATGCGCGACGCCACTCCCCCGCGAACACGCGGCAGGGCTTCGCGGAGCGCCGCCGCGCCGCGTCGGCGGCCCGCCTGCATCGCAGCCGCGAGCTCTGGGATCGTGCCCCATGCGTCACGTTCGACCCGCGCCACCCTGCCGGGAATCCGGGGCACGCGCACGATTGCATCGGCAACAGCCACGAGATCGTATGGGTGTCGCAGTGATCCTCCCAGCATCGCCCAGGTGGTGGCCGGGTCCGCGAGCCGAACGCCCAGCGTCGGGTGCGTGGCCACACGGGTGAGCCCCGGGTCGATCTGATGACCGTGGATGCCGCGCATTCGGGGCGCGCGCCCGGGGACGCTGACGTGGGGATCTGCGTCCGGGAGCAACGGAAGCGGAAGATCCCACAGGACGGCCGCCGTCGTGTGGCTGAAATACTCGGCCGGGTGCATCTGCACCGCGAATGCGAGGGCTGCGCGGATGATCGTGTTCCGCTGGGCGGCGCTCGGATGGTCGGGCGCACCGTCCACCCGCGAGGTTCTGACCCCCCGAAACGGCCTCTCGAAGGCGGACCCGTCGACCCACCGCCGAGAGCGACCCGCGCGCCGCGCATCTGCGACGAGGAAGACACCATCGGCGTCAGGAGCGTTCATCCCCCCACTGTGCCGCCCGCCCCCGCATCCGCGCCCGAGTTATCCACACTCCCCGCCACGCAACGCGTTGATCCGTCACCTATGCACGCTGCACGGCGGCGATCGTGTACGCAGGTGACGGATGAAACGTCAGTGGCCCGCGGCGAAGGCCTCAGGCGGTGCGGGCGGCCCGGCGAGCAGAGAGCTCGTCGGTGGCCTCGGGCGCCTGGGCCTCGAAGTCGACCAGCGTCGACTCGACCTCGTGCAGCACCTTGCCGACGGCGATGCCGAAGACGCCCTGACCGCGGCTGACCAGGTCGATGACCTCGTCGTTCGACGTGCAGAGGTAGACCGATGCGCCGTCGCTCATGAGGGTCGTTCCGGCGAGATCGCGGATGCCGGAGGCCCGCAGCTGCTCGACCGCGGTGCGGATCTGCTGCAGCGAGATGCCGGTGTCGAGCAGGCGCTTGACGAGCTTGAGCACGAGGATGTCGCGGAAGCCGTACAGCCGCTGAGACCCGGAGCCCGAGGCGCCGCGAACCGTGGGCTCGACCAGCTCGGTGCGCGCCCAGTAGTCGAGCTGACGGTAGGTGATGCCGGCTGCACGGGCGGCGACGGCGCCGCGGTAGCCCACTTCATCGTCCATCTCGGGCAGTCCGTCGGTGAAGAGGAGGTCTGCGACGAACTTCGGTTCGTCCGCGTCGTGAGCGTTCATACGCTTCCTCCTTGATGATCGGACATGTCAACGTTAGATGGGCCCCGGCCGCCGAGCAACGACATCCGCGTCTGGGGCCCGGCGTGTCGCGCGGTTCGACAGGCTGGCCGGCCGATGCGGGGTCAGGAGAGCATGCGGTCGAGGGCCGCGCGAGCGAAGATCGCGCGCACCTCGTCGAGGCGCTTGGCAAGTTCGGGTGCCAGTTCGCTGGCTCGGGCGCGGGATGCGGCATCCGTGCGTCGCAGCAGGGGGGCCAGTGCCGACTCCACCAGTGCGACATCGCGCTCCGCGCTCTGGCGGAGGGTGCGCACGTGACGCGGCTCGATGCCGTGCCGGTCGAGCGCCACCAGGGCGCGCAGGATCGCGACGGCCTGGTCGTTGTAGCCGTCGGTCGCCGTCAGGACACCCGTGCTGATCGCGTCGTTGAGCAGCTGAGGGGCGGCACCGGCCGCGGCGAGCAGCTCCTCTCGGCGGTAGCGGCGCGGCGCCGGCACGATCGAGGGCGGCGCCGCGGTCGGCGGGGCGGGATCGCGGCCCGCGTCGACGTCGGCGAGGTACTCGCGGATGACCACGAGCGGCAGGTAGTGGTCGCGCTGCAGCGTCAGCGCGAGGCGCAGGCGCTCGAGGTCGTCCTGCGAGAACTTCCGGTAGCCGGACTCGGTGCGCGTGGGCGTCACGATGCCCTGGACCTCGAGGAACCTGAGCTTGCTGGAGGTCAGATTCGGGAACTCGGGACTCAGTCGCGCGAGGACCTGACCAATGCTGAGAAGCCCCGCGGACGTTGAACGTTCGCGGGCGGAGGATGCCGCCATCAGCCGTCCGCCGCCTGCGGCAGGTCGGCGGGCGAGACGAAGAAGTTGAGGCGGAACTTGCCGACGCGCACTTCGGCGCCGTTGGTGAGCACGGCGCGATCGACCCGCTCGCCGTTGACGTAGGTGCCGTTGAGCGAGCGCTGGTCGACGAGCTCGAAGGCCGACTCGGTGCGAGTGATCTCGGCGTGGCGGCGCGAGACGGTGACGTCGTCGAAGAAGATGTCGGCTTCGGGATGCCGCCCCACGGTGGTCACGTCGGTGTCGAGCAGGTAGCGGGCTCCTGCAGTCGGTCCGGAGCGCACGAGGAACAGCGCGGCACCCGTGGGCAGAGCCTCGATCGCGTCGAGTTCGGCGTCGCTGAGATCGCTGCCGAACGGCACGAACGACAGGTCGGAATCATGCCCGAATGTCTGGGTCGTGTCGGTCGTGCCCGGCGAGTCACCCGCGGCGCCCGCTCCGGAAGCCCTGCGGATCTCGTCCGGCTCGGGTCGGCGGTTGTCGTCCACGGCGTTCCTCCTCTGAACTCCCAGCGTAACGGATCGACCGACCTCAGAACGGGTCGGATCGATGCTCATCCGGGCGTTCGGCAATGTTTCGCCGTGTGTCACCTGAGGTGACCGCTGCTGGGCGGGGCGCCTAGCCTGGCGAGTAACCGAACCTACTCAAAGGAGACCCTCGTGTCGACCCCGCACAGCCACCTTCCGCCCCTCCAGGTGCGTGAGCGTGCGGCGTGCATGTGTGTCCACGGCGAGTCGTGCTCCTCCTTCGCTCCGGGTCACGCGCTCCACCTCATCCAGGCGCGCCTGTCGTCCGCGACGCCGTCGGACTGGGTCGACGCGATCATCGAATCGACGGATGCCGCGAACGGCGTCGTCGTCGTCCGCACGATCGCGGAAGGCGCGCAGGTCGAACTCTGGAGCGGCGCCGGGGCGGCGCAAGAGGTCACCCCGGGTACGCCGGTCGCGCTTCACGGCCGCTACGACGTTCTCGCGGTCGGGTCGCTGCGCTTCAACATCCTGCGGGGCTGACGCCCGCAGGGTTCGAGCTCGGTGGCCGTCAGGCCATCTTCATCATGCTGTCCTTCATGGCCATGCAGGCGTCCATGCATGCCTTGCACGACTGAGCGCACATCTTGCACACGTCGCTCATGTCGGCGTGCTTCATGCACTCGTCCATGCACATCTGGCACATCGCGATGCAGGCGTCGAGCATCGACATCATCGCCGCGGGGCTCATGCCCTGCATCCGCATCATCGACCGCATCATGGTGTTGCACATATCGGCGCAGTTCATGCACGCCGGCGCGCAGTCCATCATCTGGGTGGAACACACTGTGCACGCCTGCTCGCAGGCCGAGCAGGCGTCCATACAGGCCTGCATCACCGACATGTCCATGGTGTTCATGCCGGGCATCGACATCATGTCCTTGGACATCATGTCCATCATCATCGAGTCCACGTCACGCTCCTCCTACTGTCGTTCCGGCGGCCCGTGCCGCCTGAACGGAACGCTACTCCTCGACCCGGCTCGCGTCACCGGGTCACGGGCACGCTCAGCCGGAATTCACACGCCCGTCACACAGCTCGTCGCGTCGTAGCCTGGGGAGGATGCCTACGAACCCGACTCGCCCTCGTCTTCTTGCCCGCGCCTTCGCCGCGGCTGCCGCCGCGCTGCTGCTGACCGCCGGCGGACTGATCGTCGCCGCGCCCGCGAGCGCGCACGACGAACTCACCTCGACCGACCCCGCCGCAGACAGCTCCGTCGAGACGCTGCCCGAGCAGCTCACCCTCACCTTCAGCGGCGAACTCGCCACCGACGCGGGCGCGACCGAGTTGCAGGTGACGGATGCCGCGGGCACCGCGCTCGCGGACGGCGACCCGGTCGTCGAGGGCACGAACGTGACGCAGGCGCTCGCGGGTGCGGCATCCGGTGCCGTCACAGTGCTGTGGAAGGTCGTCTCCAGCGACGGGCACCCCATCTCCGGAGAGTTCGGGTTCACCGTGATCTCTCCCCCGACGCCCACGCCCACCCCGACGGCCACGCCGACGCCGTCTTCCAGCGCGACGCCCAGCGACACTCCGACGTCAGAGCCGACGCCGACTCCCACCGTTGCGCCTGAGCCGGCCGAGAGCGGCAGCGCCGCGCTGCCGTGGGTCATCGGCGGACTCCTGCTGCTCGCCGCCGTGGGCGGTGCGGTGACCTATCTTCTGGTGTCGCGCGCGCGCC
>DASQLG010000051.1:0-3107 GCA_035630115.1 Microbacterium sp.
CCTGATCGGGGCCGCTCCGGACGATATCCAGACACGGCATACGATACGTGGCCATAATGAGGGCATGACCGCACCGCGCATCCTGGTCGTCGACGACGAGCCGAACATCCGCGACCTGCTCATCACGAGCCTCCGCTTCGCCGGATTCCAGGTCAGGGCCGTCTCGAACGGGGCCCAGACGATCTCGGCCGTGCTCGAGGAGGAACCCGACCTGATCATCCTCGACGTCATGCTCCCCGACATGAACGGCTTCAGCGTCACGAAACGGCTCCGCGGCGCCGGTTACACGGCGCCGATCCTCTTCCTGACGGCGAAGGACGAGACCGAGGACAAGATCGCCGGGCTCAATGCCGGTGGTGACGACTACGTGACCAAGCCCTTCAGTCTCGACGAGATCGTCGCCCGCATCCAGGCGATCCTGCGCCGCACCATGCAGGCCGACGAGGAGTCGGTCATCCGCGCGGGCGAGCTGACCATGGATCAGGACACGCATGACGTGCTCGTGGGTGACGCGTCGATCGATCTGAGCCCCACCGAGTTCAAGCTGCTCCGGTACCTGATGCTCAATCCCAACCGCGTGCTGTCGAAGGCGCAGATCCTCGATCACGTGTGGGAGTACGACTTCAACGGCGATGCGGGCATCGTGGAGAGCTACATCTCCTACCTGCGGCGCAAGATCGATCCGCACTCCACTGAGCCGCTCATCCAGACCAAGCGCGGCTTCGGCTACATGCTGAAGGCGGGAAAGACCGCCTGACCCGCGGTCGCTGATCCGAAGGGGCCGCCCTGGCGAAGAAGACGGATGCGGTCACCCGATGGTGGCGTGGCATCAGCCTGCGCGCGAAGGTCACGAGCGTCACCGTCGTCCTGCTGGCCGTGGGACTCATCGCCGCCGGGTTCGGCACGGCGTACTTCCTGCGCAACACGCTGATCGCCAACGTCGAGACTCAGCTGGTCGCGCTGGCGAGCACCGATGTCGCGGCACCCCTGCTGGACCTCGACGTGCAGGACGGAGGGCTGCGGGCCGTTCCCGAGCCGAACGCGCCGCCCACGGAATACCGGGTCGCCATCTACGGTCCGATCGAGGGTCAGCTGCTGGGCACGGCCGGCGGGCGCGGCGGCCCCGAGCCGGTCTTCCCGGCGTCGTTCTCACTGGAGATCGCACAGTCGAAGGAACTCCAGCCGTTCTCGCTCTACTCCGAGGACGGCGAGGACGAGTTCCGCGCGACGATCGCCGTGCAGGAACTGCCGGGCGCCGGTGTCCTCTACACGCAGCTGGTCGCGCTTCCGCTCGCGCCGACCTACCAGGTGGTGGCCCAGTACATCGGCATCTACACCCTGCTCGCCCTCTTCATCCTCGTCGCCAGCGCGTTCCTGACGCGCTGGCTGGTGACCCTGACATTCCGCAGCCTCGGTCAGGTGGAGTCGACGGCGATGGCGATCTCCGCGGGTGACTTCAGCCAGCGCCTCACCGACATCGAACCGATGACGACCGAGGTCGGTCGCCTGAAGTCCGCCATCAACGCGATGCTGGGCCGCGTCGACGCGGCGCTGTCGCAGCGCGACTCGTCGGTTCGCCAGATGCGACGGTTCATCGGCGATGCGAGCCACGAGCTGCGCACCCCGCTCGTCACGGTGCGCGGCTACGCCGAGCTCTACCGGATGGGCGCGATCTCGGGCGACGAGGATGTGTCGCAGGCCATGGACCGCATCGAGAAGGAAGCGATGCGGATGGGCGTGCTCGTCGAAGACCTGCTCGCCCTGGCCCGCCTCGACGAACGGCGCGACGTCATCATCGGCCCCGTGGACCTGCGTCCGATCGCGCGGGATGCCGCACTCGACGTGCGCGCGACGTCACCGCTGCGCTCCGTGACGGTGCTCGACACGACGATCGCGGACTTCCCCGCGCCCCCTCCGCCGACGGCCCCGACACAGGACGATGACCACGCCCGCCGGCGCGGCGGCCCTCCGACTTCGACGGTGGCACGCGTGGGCGGCGGTGCGCTCTCACTGCTGCGCCGCAAGCCGCGGCCGGTGTCGGCCGCGCAGACGTCGGCGACCGGAGAGATGCCCTCGGTGACCCCGGTCGCCGCTTCCTTCGGCGGAGCGCCGCCGCCGATCGTGCTCGGCGATGAGAACCGCATCCGCCAGGTGGTGGCGAATCTCCTCGGCAACGCCCGGCGGTTCACGGCTGAAGACTCTCCCATCGACCTGCGCATCGGGGTGGAGCCCTCGGCCGGCATGGGATGGATCGAGGTCGCCGATCACGGCGAGGGCATCCCCGAGCAGATCAGGGAGAAGATCTTCCAGCGGTTCTGGCGCGCCGACACGTCGCGCGCCCGGGAGACGGGCGGCACCGGCCTCGGACTGTCGATCGTCGCGTCCATCGTCGAAGCTCTGCATGGCGAGGTGTCGGTCGACGAGACCCACGGCGGGGGCGCGACCTTCCGCGTCTCGTTCCCCCTCGCCCAGGAGCGGGATGCCGAGGAGCATCTGATGATCGAGACGCAGCCGCTGTCGCGCCTCGAGCTGCCGCGCGACTGAGCGCCGTCTCCTCCCCAGAGCGAAGCCCCCGGTCGGGAGCCCACAGGAGCGTCCCGCGCCATCGAGCGGTGCACCGCCGGCTCCTACCGTGGAGCTCCCCACCCCACCGATCAAGGAGTACCCATGGCCGTCTTCTCCGTCGACAGCGACGCCGTCCTCGCCACCACGGCCGCCGTGCGCGGCACGATCGATCGCCTTCAGGGCGAGACCCAGGCGATGCTCACGCAGCTGACGCAGCTTCAGGCCAGCTGGACGGGCAGCGCCGCCGTCGCGTTCCAGACGGTGATCGATCAGTGGCGGGCGACGCAGCGGCAGGTCGAGGACTCGCTCGCCGGCATCAACACCGCGCTGGCCGCCGCAGGGCGGCAGTACGCCGAAGCCGAGCAGGCGACCACCAGCCTGTTTCGGTAGCGGCACGCAGGAGAGCCCCTCCCGAGGGAGGGGCTCTTCTGTGTGTTCAGCGTTGCTGACGCGGATGCTTCTGGATCAGAAGTCCATGCCACCGCTCGGGTCGCCGGCCGGAGCGGCCGCGCGCTCGGGCTTGTCGGCGACGACGGCCTCGG
>DASQLG010000052.1:0-57171 GCA_035630115.1 Microbacterium sp.
GTTCGAGATGCTCGTCGCTGCGGTGGACACGGAGGTGGTGGTTGACGGTCACAGGGGTGCCTTTCGTGGTTGCGACGCGTCGACGGACGCGAGGATCGTGGCGAGCGCGTTGTGCAGATGCACGTGCGTCGCATGAGCGGCGAGATCGGCATCCCGCTCCGCGATCGCCATGGCGATCAGCCGGTGCTCGGCCACGGATGCCGCGAGCCGCTCGGGGATGTCGCGGGCGAGGCGACGCACTCGGACGAGGTGCGTGCGGACGGTCCGCAGCGCGGAGGTCAGGTAGTCGTTGCCGACGGAGGCATCCAGCTGAGCGTCGAACCTGGCGATGAGGGCGTAGTACGCCTCACGGCCGTCGTCTCCGCGCAGGCTCGAGCGGCCGAAGTCCTCGGCGAGTGCCGCGAAGGCGGGCGAATCACCGCGCACCGCCGCAAGACGGGCCGCGGTCTCCTCGAGCGCTCGGCGCAGCTCGAACAGTGAGCGGATGTCGTCGACGTCCACGTCGCTCACGACGGTCACCCGCGGGGACTGCTGCACGACGAGCCCGTCTGCGGCCAGGCGTCCGAGCGCTTCGCGCAGCGGGGTGCGGCTGACCCCGAGTCGGGCCGCCTGCTCGACCTCGCCGAGGACGCTTCCGGGTGCGAGAGCGCCGCTCTGGATCTGATCGAGGAGAGTCGCGTACGCGCGGTCACTGGCTCGCATCGCAGCCTTCCTCCTTGGATTCTGTTCATTGTATACACAGGGTGCGGACAGATGGCAAACCAGTGCTCTGGACGATGATTGCGTATACACAGCACGGCATCCAAAGCGCTATTCACAAATTCATGAAATCAGCGTAATCTCGCCGGCATGACCACAGTCATCCGCACGAGCGGCCTCACCAAGAACTACGGCCGCGTCCACGCCTTGGACGGACTCGACCTCGACGTCGAGGAGGGCCAGGTGCACGGCTTCCTCGGACCGAACGGATCGGGCAAGTCGACGACGATCCGCATCCTGCTCGGGCTCGCGCGCGCGACAGGGGGCGAGGCGACCGTCTTCGGCGGCGACCCGTGGCGCAGTGCCGTCGCCCTGCATCGCCGCATCGCGACGGTCCCTGGCGATGTGAGTGTCTGGCCGAACCTCTCGGGCGGCGAGACGATCGACCTGCTGTCGCGCCTTCGGGGTGCCGAGCGCAAAGACCCGGTGTACCGCGCGAGCAAGGCGCGACTCTCGGAGGCGTTCCAGTTCGATCCGCGCAAGAAGGGCCGGGCCTACTCGAAGGGCAATCGCCAGAAGGTCGCCCTGATCGCCGCGTTCGCCGTGCCGGCCGACCTGTACATCCTCGACGAGCCGACGAGCGGCCTGGACCCGCTGATGGAGGTCGTGTTCCAGCGCGAGATCGCCCGGGTCCGCGCGGCCGGGGCCACGGTCCTGCTCTCGAGCCACATCCTGTCCGAGGTCGAGCAGCTGTGCGACCGCGTGAGCATCATCCGCGCAGGCCGGATCGTCGAGTCGGGCACGCTCGCGCAGCTGCGGCACCTCACCCGTACCGAGGTGTCGTTCACGGCGGCCGATGACGCATCTCTCAGCGGCATCCCGGGGGCCCACGGTGTGCGGGTCGAAGACGGCCGCGCGCACCTGACCGTCGACAGCGACGCGATCGCCGAGACCCTGCCGGCGCTCGGCGCACTCGGTGTGCAGGGACTGCGGATCGAACCGCCCTCGCTCGAAGAGCTGTTCCTGCGCCACTACGGCGACGACCTGGTGGCCGCCGAGGCGGCATCCGACCCCGGCGCACGGTCGTCATGAACGGGTTCGCCGCGCTCCATCACCAGCGGCTGCGACGCGACGGACTCCAGCTCGCACTCTGGATCGGCAGCACCGCGCTGCTCGCCTTCGCCGCGTACGCGGGTGTCAAGGACTCGTTCGGCACCGAGCAGGACCGGCAGTCGCTGCTCGTCGCCGCGATCGCGAACCCGGTCATCCTGCTCTTTCGCGGCCTGCCGTCCGGGGCGGGCGAAGGGGCATTCATCGCCTTCCTCATCGTTCCGTTCCTGTGCATGCTCGCCGCTTTCATGAGCTCGTTCCTGGCCGTCCGGCACACCCGTGCCGACGAGGAGACCGGGCGCGCCGAGCTCGTCGGCGGCACTCCGGCCGGGCGGATGCTGCCCACCGTCGTGACGCTCGTGCACGGCCTCATCGCGAACCTGGTGCTCGCGCTCCTGACCGCTCTCGCCCTGGTCGCGGCAGGACTGGAGGCGGCCGGCTCCTTCGTCGTCGGCAACGCGGCGGGCGTGGTGGGGGTGTTCTTCCTCGGCCTGGGCCTGTTGACCTCCCAGCTGATGCGCACGTCCCGCGGCGCGAACACCGTCTCGGTCACGGTCCTGCTGGTCACCTACCTGCTCGCCGGCATCGGCAATGCCCTGGGCACGCCGAGCGATGATCTGCAGCGTATGGAGAGCTCCTGGCTGACGTGGCTCTCGCCGTTCGGATGGGCGGAGAATTCGCGGCCCTTCGCCGATGACGATCTGTGGCCGCTGGTGCTGTGCACGCTCGTCGGAATCGCTTTCGCCGTCGCCGCCATCGCCCTGCAAAGCATCCGCGACGTGGGCTCGAGCTTCGTCGCCGAGCGCGCGGGCCGCGTCGACGCGCACGCGGCGCTCGGCTCGATGACCGCTCTGGTGTGGCGGCTGTCGGCCGGATCGATCATCGGCTGGGCGATCGGCGGCGCGATCTCGGGACTGCTGGCCACGACGCTCGCCTCCGTCGTCGAGGAGGTCAGCGCCGAGAACCCGTCGATCGAGGCTGTGCTCAATCAGATGATGGCCAGTCAGGGCTCCCTCGAGCAGGGCCTGCTGACGACCTTCTTCGTGATGATCGGCATCCTCGCCGCGTGCGCCGGTGTGCAGACGATCACGCGAGCGCGGCAGGAGGAGACGCACGGCACCGCCGAGCTGGTGCTCGCGACGCCGATCGACCGCGTCCGCTGGCTCTTCGATTTCGTGATCGTCGGATTCGCCGCGATCGTGATCATCCTGGCGGCAGGACTGGGCGCGGCGTCCGTCGGCATCGCCCTGAACGACGGCGACCCCGACCTCTATCGCAGCGCCGTGACGGTCGCGCTCGGCCAGGTCGTTGCGGCGAGCGTCTTCCTCGTCCTGACTGCACTGGTGTTCGTCCTGGCCCCGCGAGGGACGATCGCCGTCGGGTGGAGCCTCGTGCTGCTGGCCGCGGTCATCGGGCTGTTCGGACCGATCTTCGGCATGCCCGAGAACGTGACCTGGCTCTCGCCGGTCGCCGCCGCCCCGGTTCCGGTGACCGACGGGGTGGACGTGCGCGGCCTGTGGTGGCTGCTGGGCGCGATCGTAGTCGCAGGAGCGGCGTCGTTCGGGCTGATGCGCCGGCGTGAACTGGCCGCCGGCGGGTGACCGGCGTGGATCACCCGGGGATGGAACCCGCCGAACAGGCCGCGGCCATGCTCACCGCAGCGGGCATGGCCCGCATGCCCGCACGCGTGATGATGGCGCTGGTCGGCTCGCCCGATACCGGCTATACAGCCGCAGAGCTCAGCGACCGCCTGGGCGTCTCGGCGGCGGCGGTCTCGGGTGCCGTGCGTTTTCTGCAGTCGATGCGACTCATCCAGCGGGTGTCGCGGCCCGGAGACCGTCGCGATCGCTACGACCTCACCGACGACGCCTGGCACGGGATGCTGACGGCCAACGCCCCGCTGTACGCGAGTCTCGCCGATCATATGGACGGCATCGCCGACGAGAACACCGATGCACCGCTGTCGGTGGCGCGTGCGCGCAACACCGCCGATTTCCTGCGCTATCTCGCGGCACGCATGCCGTCGCTGATCGATGAGTGGAATACCCAGCGCCGCGCGGACGAGTAGACGATCCCGGGTCCGGGTCGACGTCAACAGACGTACCCTGGAATCGTGGGGCCGAGCGGTAGCGAGCCGGGGTTCTGGGGCGAAGCCCCGGACAGAAGCGCGCCATCCGGCGACGTCACGCACGTCGAGCGACGAGAGCTCGACGCGCTCCGCCGCCGCGCATATGGGCCGGATGCCGACATCTTCGACGACGAGGACGCCCTCGCCCGGCTGCACGCCATGGAAGAACGCGTGCGCGCAGATCGCTTCGCGCCTGCGGCCCAGGCGCCGCCCGCCTTCGCCTCGGCCGCGGCAGCGGCATCCGCCCCCGTCACACCGGCGGCAACGGTCACCCCCGTCACGACGCCGCGTGCTCCACGGTGGCACGGAGCGCTCGTCGCGGCGACAGCAGCGGTCGCGGTGCTCCTGGGCGGGACAGCGTGGAGTGCGGCGCGACCGCCCGTCGTCGACGCCGCGGCGGGCTCGGGCGAGGCGGCGGAAGCGAGCGAGCAGCGCGAGGAATTCGATCGCGCCGGCTATCGGCGGTACGTCGACGGACTCCGCGATGACGTGCTCGCCCTTGCGGGGAGCGAGGAGGTCGCCGACCGGATGATCCGCGACCAGCTCCGCCCCTACGGGATCCTCTACGGCCGAACGGTGGGAGTCGGCCCGACCGTCGACCACCGATTCTGCATGATCATCGCCGATCTGCCCCGGTCGTCGGTCACCTGCATCCCGGTCGAGAACGCGTACGCGAACCCGGTGTCGGTCCTGCTCCCGGCATGGTACGCCGACGCCGACAGCGACCTGTTCACCGGACTCGGCGAGCTCGTGGCATACACCCTGCTGCCGGGAGGCAGTGTGCTCGCGGAGCCCGCCGACTCCGCCGACGCCGTCGTCTTCCCGGATGCCGCTGCCCCGGCGCCGATCGCCATTCCGCCTCCGGGCTGGCAGTGAGTCACGCCCCCGCCTCCGCGAGGTGCCTCTCGAGCGCGTCGAGGGCAGGGCGCTGGCCCTTCACCAGGCGCTCGCGACCGGCATCCATCGTCGTCCACTCCACCCGATCCACCTCGGGGAACGACCTCATCCTGCCCGAACGCGGCGGCCACTCCAGCTCGAACTCCCCGAACACGAGTCCGTCGAGCGTGAATCCCGTGCCGTCCGCGACGAACACCGTGACCCTCTTGCCCGACGTGTACGCGTAGATTCCGAGCTCGGCGTACGGCACGTCGGGTGCCGGCACGCCGAGCTCCTCCGCGAACTCACGGAGCGCGGCATCCAGCGCGGTCTCCGAGTCGGAGTCGTATTCGCCCTTCGGAATCGACCAGGCCGCGTCGTCCTTCGCGGCCCAGTACGGACCGCCCATGTGTGCGACCAGCACCTCCGGCACTCCCTCCACCAGGCGGTAGAGGAGGATGCCGGCGCTGGTCACAGCCATGACATGCGTGCGGTCAGGGGCGCGACGCGGGCGATACCGAGTAGGTCTCCTGCGCGTCGGTCACCGCGACGCCACTCACGGCCGCGTCGATCGCCGACATCGTGTCGGCGTCGAGAATGACCCCGGATGCGGCGACGTTCGACGCGATCTGCTCCGGGCGGGAGGCGCCGACCAGGGCGGCGGCGACGTTCGGGTTCTGCAGCACCCACGCGATCGCGAGTTGCGGCATCGTCAGCCCCACCTCGTCGGCGATGGGCTTGAGACGCTGCACCGCGGTGAGCACGTCCTCATCCATGAAGCGCTTGATGAAGCCGGCGCCGCTCTTCTCGTCGGTCGCGCGGGAGCCGTCCGGGGCAGGCTGTCCGGGTAGGTACTTTCCGCTCAGCACACCCTGCGCCATCGGCGACCAGACGATCTGCGAGATGCCGAGCTCCTCCGAGGCCGGCACGACCTTGCCCTCGATGACGCGCCAGAGGAGCGAGTACTGCGGCTGGTTGGAGATGAGCTGGATGCCGAGGTCCTTCGCGAGCGCATGCCCCTCGCGCAGCTGCTCTGCGGTCCACTCGGACACGCCGATGTAGAGCGCCTTTCCCTGTCGCACGACGTCGGCGAACGCCTGGAACGTCTCCTCGATCGGTGTCTCGTAGTCGTAGCGGTGCGCCTGGTAGAGCTCGACGTAGTCGGTGCCCAGACGCTTCAACGATCCGTTGATCGACTCCATGATGTGCTTGCGGCTCAGGCCGCTGTCGTTGGGCCCCTTCGGACCGGTCGGCCAGTACACCTTCGTGAAGATCTCGAGCGACTCGCGCCGCTGTCCGTGGATCGCCTTGCCGAGCACCGTTTCGGCCGCGGTGTTCGCGTACACGTCCGCGGTGTCGAACGAGGTGATGCCTGCGTCGAGGGCGGCATGGACCGTGGCGATCGCCTCCGAATCGTCCACTTGCGACCCGTGCGTCACCCAGTTGCCGTACGTGATCTCCGAGACTTTGAGACCGCTGTTGCCGAGATATCGATAATCAACCATCCGACAACGCTACCGGCGGTGACCGAGCAGGGCGCCGGGCTTGACTCGATCTGCATCAGCCCTCGGGTGCCCGCCGGCGGAAGGCGCCGCTGAGACTGCGCAGCAGCAGCAGCATTCCGCCGAGCCCGAGGACGCTGCCCAGGAAGGAGAACGCGCGCACGCCGTCGGTGATCTCCGGCCCCACGTCGGAGACGGCGAGGAAGAATCCCGTCGCCACCAGTGCGACGCCGACCACCGTCGCCGTCACCTCGCCCAGGATCGAGTCCAGCCAGCGGCGGTCGTCGGCGCTCTCCAGCGCGCGCACGCGCACCTGGAACGTGCCGTCCTGCAGAGCCTGCGTGATGCCCTCGATCCGGCGCGGGAGGCGCCGCATCTGCTCCGCCAGGATCGCCGACTGAGCCTGGAGGCCGAGCGCCACCGCCCGAGGCGAGGCGAGCTGGAGGGCGATGTGCGGGGCACGCGAGAGCCCACGGCCGACCATGTCGTAGCCGGGCACCAGGCGGCGAAGCGAGCCCTCGAGGGAGATCAGAGTGCGGAAGACGAGCAGCAGCGACGGCGGCATCGCGAGGCGGTGCCGGCGCAGCACGTCGATCAGCGCGGTGAACACGTTCTCGCCCACTTGCGCGTTGGCAACCCGGGTGAGGATCGCTCCGATGTCGTGCTGCAGAACGGCCTGCTCCACGCTGCCCCCCGACATCGGCGCGCACAGCAGCAGCACGATGTCGGTGGCCGACACGTCATCATCGTTCGCGATCGCGACCAGGAGCGGCGCGAGCAGCCGGCGGACGCTGCGCTCGAGTATGCCGATCGCGCCGAAGTCGATCAGCGTGACCGTCCCGTCCTCCGCGAGGATCAGGTTGCCCGCGTGCAGGTCGGCATGGAACACCCCGCGCACCGCGATCTGCTCGAAGACCGAATCGACGACCCCGTCGACGACCCTCTGCGCCGCAGCGGGCGGCAGCGCGTCCGGCGTGAGGCGGCTGAAGGGGATGCCGTACGCGCGCTCCAGCACCAGCATCCGCGACGTCGAGATGTCGTGGTGCACGGTCGGGATGTTCAGCGCCGGCGACTGCGACCGCTCGATCGCACCGCGGAGCATCTCGGTGTTGGCGGCCTCGACGCGGTAGTCGAGCTCCTCGCGCAGGGTGCGCGCGAACTCCGCCGCCAGTGCCCGCGCGCCGTAGTCGCGCGCCCATTCCGTGCGCCGCTCGGCGTCGGCGGCGAGCCGCTCGAGGATGTCGAGGTCGGTCGTCACCTGCGCGCGGGCCCGCGGCCGCTGGATCTTCACCACGACCCGCTCGCCGTTCTTCAGCGTCGCGGCGTGGACCTGCGCGACGGATGCCGCAGCCAACGGGGTCTGATCGACGGAGGCGAACACCTCATCCAGGGGGCGATTCAGTTCGTGGCGGATCGCCGCTTCGGCCTCGGCCCACGGGATCGGGGTGGAGTCCATCTGGAGCGTGGACAGCGCCGTGACGAGTTGAGGGGGCAGGACGTCCGCGCGGGAGGAGAGCACCTGACCCAGCTTGACGAAGGTGACGCCCGCCTCGTTGAGCGCGCCGACGAGCGCCTCCGGCAGTTCGTCGCTGTAGCCCCTCGCGCGGTTCTGGTACAGCCCGATGCCGTGGCGGGAGGCGATGACGACGATCTGCGCATAGCGACGGGCGCGATCGCGACGCCGGATCGCATTGCGGATCACGACGATCGGATTGCGGATCGGCTGTGTGGGAACGAGGAACTCGCTCACGACGATCACGACCACGACGACCGCGAACACCCAGCCGAGGATGAGAGCCGAGATCGTGGCGGCGATCGGCCAGGCGACGAGGAATCTTCCGTCGGCGTAGACGTGGGACTGCTCGAGCATCCACAGCACGAGGGGGATGCTCAGCGCGAAGACGACGATCGAGAAGATCAGCGAGCGCACCCAGCCGACCGGGGTGTCCAGCAGTCGGCGCGACACCCACGTCGCGACTGCGGCGAAAGCGAGGGCGACGAGCGCGAAGGCGAGCCAGTTCGGCATGTGCCGATTCTGTCAGGCCGACTGCTCGCCCGCGCGATCAGTCCTCGGTGGGGGTGGCCGCCGCGACCGCTTCGTCTTCGGTCGTCGCGACCAGCTGGCCGCAGGCGCCGTCGATCTCCTTGCCGCGGGTGTCGCGGAGGGTGGTCGGGATGCCGGCGTCGTTGAGGCGGCGGACGAACTCGTTCTGCACCGGCACCTCGGATGCCGTCCAGATCGAGCCCGGCGTCGGGTTGAGCGGGATCGGGTTCACGTGCACCCAGCCGCGCCCGCGGGAGTTCAGCTTCTCGGCGAGCAGGTCGGCGCGCCACCCGTGGTCGTTCATGTCCTTGATGAGCGCGTATTCGATCGAGACCCGGCGCCCGGTCTTGTCGAAGTAGTTCCGCGCGGCATCCAGCGCCTCGTCGACCTTCCAGCGGGAGTTCACCGGAATGAGCTCGTCACGCAGGGCATCGTCGGGGGCGTGCAGCGAGAGCGCGAATGTGACCGGGATGTCCTCGTCCGCGAGCTTGGTGATGGCCGGCACCAGCCCGACGGTCGAGACGGTGATCCCGCGAGCGCTCATGCCGAGCCCGTGCTGCTTGTCGGTCATCACGCGCACGGCCTGCATCACCCGCGAGTAGTTCGCGAGCGGCTCGCCCATGCCCATGAACACGATGTTCGAGACGCGCTCCGGCGTCTGCCCGGGTCCCGAAGACTGCCGTAGGGTCTTCCCGCCCAGTCCGCCCTCGGCGATGAGCCGGTTGGCGCGCACGATCTGCTCGATGATCTCCGCCGCCGACATGTTGCGGGTCAGGCCCGCCTGCCCGGTCGCGCAGAACGGGCAGTTCATGCCGCATCCGGCCTGCGACGACACGCACAGCGTGATCCGGCCCGGGTAGCGCATCAGCACGGACTCCACCAGAGCGCCGTCGTGCAGCTTCCAGAGGAACTTGATCGTGTCGCCGCGGTCGGTCTCGAGCCGTCGCACCTCGGTGAGCAGGGGCGGCAGCATCCCGTGCACGAACTCCTCGCGACCGGCGACCGGCAGGTCGCTCATCGCCGCGGGATCGTGCGTCCAATGGGTGAAGTAGTGCTTCTCCAGCTGCTTCGCGCGGAACCCCGGCATGCCGAGCTCCTTCACCTTCGCGATGCGCTCATCGGGCGTGAGGTCGGCCAGGTGCACGGGCGGCTTGCCGCGCTTCGGAGACGCGAACTGCAGCAGGGGCCTGCCCTCGGCGTCCTTCTTCTGCTGCCAGCCCTCCGTGCGTGGTCGCACCTGCGGCGACGCGGAGGCCGCGGGCGCCGTCTTCGGGCGCACCTGTCGCACGGGCGTTCCCTCGGGCCTGGTCGTCATGCTCTCAGGGTAGGGGACGCACCTGCGTGAAGCCTGGCGCGAGAGGCCGCCGAGCCGTCCGCACCGGGTCACGGAGGGGTAGCGTGAGGAAGGGGACGAAGCATGGATGCCGCGACTCGCGCCGAGCTGCAAGCGCTGCGCCTGCGCGCCTACGGCCCGTCGGCCGACATCGCCGATGACCGGACCGCCGTCGAGCGCCTGATCGCACTGGAGGAGCTCGCGCTTCCCGCCTCGGACTCCGAGTCGCTCGGCGCCGCAGATGCAGGCCCGCCGGAGGTGCGGGTGGCCGCCGATGCGGAACCGCGGGAGGCTCGCGTCGTCGCTGTGCTTCCGTCGGGTGCGCAGCCACGGCGACGGTCCGGGTGGCATGTCGCGCTGGTCGCGGCTGTCGCGGTGCTCGTCGCGCCGCTCGGGGCGATCGCGGCACAGCAGGCCATGGTGCGGCCGGATCCCCCGGCCGAGGTGTCCGATCGCGTTCGATCGGCACTCGCGTTCGCGGACGACCCTGCGACGGAGGTTCTGATCACCGTGCGGGTCGACGGCTCGTTCGGCGATTACGTCGACATCCCGTCCGCCGGAGACGTGCCGGTCTTTCCCGTGGAGGGGCTCATGACCTGGGTCGAGCCGCTCGGCGACTACTACGGCTGGAAGCTGTGGATCGGCGGCGCACGGGGAGCCGTCGACGATGAGAACTGCCTGCTCCTCGACGGCGAGGGCACGATGCGCGCCAACTGCGAATCCACAGACCTCAAGGCCCAGGGTGCGCTGCTGCTGTCCGTGCCCTTCGCAGAGGTTCCTCCGATCGAGCGGCCCGACCGGATGACCGCCGATCAGAGCCTCGGCTTCTGGTGGGCCGCCGACGGCGTCGTGAGGATCCTCCTCGGCCCGACTCCGGAGGCGGAGTCCGCGCGAGATGTCCGCGCCGCGACGAGCGTCCCCATCCTCATCGACGACACCTCCGGTGACTATGTCGATGGGTCGATGAGCGCCGACGTGCCCGCGTTTCCGGTCAGCGGTGACATGAGGTGGGCGCAGTCACTCGGTGAGCACTTCGGCTGGGCGCTTTGGATCGGCGCTGCGCCGAGCCGGCGCGGTGATCAGAAGTGCATACTCCTGGTCGGAGCGACCGACGTCCGATCGCAGTGCGGGGCCGGCGAGTGGGAGGCGGAGGGCCCGTTGCTCGTCTCGCTGTCGTACGCGCAGATCCCGCCGGACCAGCGGCCCCAGGGCATGACTGCCGATCAGGGTGTCGACTTCCGGTGGAGTACCGGGGGCTTCGTGAGCGTGCTGGTCACCCCGGGCGAGGGGGACTGAGCTTCCGCGACCTGCGGACGCCGGACTCGCGGAGCCTCAGCCGCGGCATCCGCCACTATCGTGCGTATTAGTCCGACGTGAGGAGAAGTGTGGTTCCGCCGGAGAATCTGCTCGCCTTCATCGTGGCCGCGCTCGTGCTCATCGTCATTCCGGGGCCCAGCGTGCTGTTCACGATCGGCCGCGCGCTCGCGCTCGGCCGCATCGGCGGGCTCCTGAGCGTCCTCGGCAATGCGCTCGGACTGCTGCCGATCATCGGACTCGTCGCGCTCGGAGTCGGCGGGCTCGTCGCGCGGTCGGTCGTGCTCTTCACGATCGTGAAGGTCGTCGGCGCGCTGTACCTGATGTTCCTCGGGGTGCAGGCGATCCGGCACCGGCGCCGCGCCGCCGAGGCCGCGATCTCCGGCGCGCTCCCCCGCTCGCACTGGCGACAGCTGGCGGAAGGATTCGTCGTGGGCATCACGAACCCGAAGACGATCGCGTTCTTCGTCGCCGTGCTGCCGCAGTTCGTCGATCTGGACGCCGGTGCCGTGCCGCTGCAGATGATCCAGCTGGGCCTCATCTTCTTCGTGATCGCCCTTCTCTCAGACGGCGTCTGGGCGCTCGCCGCGGCCGGCGCCCGCACGTGGTTCGGAAGGTCGCCGAGGCGCATCGCCGCGCTCTCGGCCACCGGCGGCGGACTCATGATCGGACTCGGCGGCATCCTGCTGTTCACCGGCAACAAGCACTGACGCCTCCCCGACCTCGAGACTGCATGGGGTGGTCGAGACTGCAGGTATTGCCTGCTGTCTCGACCACCCCCTGCAGTCTCGCGGTCAGGACGGCTGCGCGCCGAGGTTCACCAGGTTGCCGTCGGGGTCACGCACCTGGGCGACGCGCTCGCCCCACGGCATGTCGGCGGGCGGGCGCTCCACCGAGCCGCCCGCCGCCACGAACGCCGTGAACGCCGCGTTCACGTCGTCGACGTAGAACCACAGCGCCACCCGGTCGCCGGCCGCGGCAGCCGGCGCGTCCGGATCCTTGCCGACGCCGAGGGATGCCGCGCCGATCGTCAGGGACACATACGCGTCCTCGCCGCCGTCGGTGAAGCGGTAGTCGACGGCGCCGCCGAGCGCCCGTTCGTAGAAGCCGCAGAGCCGGGGCAGATCGCGCGTGAGCAGGATCGGGAACAGACTGTGCACCGCCATGCCGACACCCTAGAACGCGTCGCGCGTCTACAGGAAGATGTCGGGGAACAGCCGGTCGTCGGGCGTTCCGGGAACGGCGGCGTAGCGCGAGAAGTCGGTGATGCCGGCATCCGTCAGCACGTCCTCAACGATCAGCGACTGCCCGGTGCACTCGCGCGCCGGACGCGTGAGCACCTCGTACGCGGCGTCGGCGTAGATCTCGGGCGTGCGGCTCGCGGCCATCACCCTGTCTCCGCCCAGCAGGTTCTGCACTGCCGCGGTCGCGATCGTCGTGCGCGGCCACAGCGTGTTGGCGGCGATCCCGTCTCTCGCGAACTCGGCGGCGAAGCCGAGCGTCACCATCGTCATGCCGTACTTCGCCAGCGTGTAGCCGGTGTGCGCGCCAAGCCACTTCGGGTCGAGGTTCAGCGGCGGTGACAGCGACAGGATGTGCGGGTTGGCGGAGCCGCGCAGGATCGGCACGGCCGCCCGCGACAGCATGAACGTGCCGCGCACGTTGACGTCCTGCATGAGGTCGTACTTCTTCGCCGTGAGCTCGAGCGAGCGCGACAGGTCGATCACGCTGGCGTTGTTGACGACGATGTCGATGCCGCCGAACTCGCCCTGCGTCTTCAGAACGGCCTCGGTGATGTCGTCGTCGCTGCGCACGTCGCCGACGATCGGCAGGGCACTGCCGCCCGCTGCACGGATCTGCTCGGCGGCCGAGTGCACGGTGCCCTCGAGCTTCGGGTGCGGCGAGTCGGTCTTGGCCAGCAGTGCGATGTTGGCGCCGTCGGCGGCCGCGCGCAGCGCGATGGCGAGTCCGATGCCGCGGCTGCCGCCCGACATCAGGATGGTCTTCCCTGCCAGGCTCCGGGCCGAGCGGTCAGTGGTGGTCATGTGTTCTCCTTGGACGAGGCGGATGCCGATTTGCGGGATGCCGCGGCGAAGGCCGCGACTCTCTGCGTGGATTCGTCGGTGTCGAAGCGCGCGCCGATCGTCGCGGCCTCATCGGCCAGGTTCTCCTCGAACGTGCGGTGGGCACCGACGCGGACGAGACGCTTGGCCTGTCCGAACGCGACGGTCGCGTTCGCGAGCCAGAAGTGCGCGATCTGCTCGGCGCGGCCGGCCACATCGGCGACCGGCACGACCTCGGCCACCAGCCCCCAATCGAGCGCTTCGGCGGCGCTCAGCGTGCGATCCTGCAGCAGAAGCTGCAGCGCGCGACGCTGTCCGATCGCCGCCGGCAGCAGCGTGGAGACCCCGAGGTCAGGTGTCAGGCCGATGTTGGCGTACTTGCTCACGAACCTCGCCGAATCTGCCGCCACGACGTAGTCGGCCGAGAGCATGAGGCCGAGCCCGCCACCGGCCACCGCGCCCTGCACCGCCGCGACGATCGGCTTGTCGGAAAAGGCCCACGTGCGGATGCCGTCGTGGATGACGTGGGCGGTCGCGGTCACGGCGTCGCCGCCCGCGCCGGAGGTCGCCATGGCCACGACATCGCCGCCGGCGCAGAACGCCGGGCCGGCGGCATCCAGGATCACGGCGCCGACCGAGGGGTCGGACGTGACCTCGTGCGCGATGTCGCGCCACAGGGCGCCCATGTCGAAGTCCATGGCGTTGAGGTACGCCGGACGATTGAACGTCACCCGGGCGAGTCCACCCTCGCGGGCGAGAAGGATCGATTCGGTCATGAGTCTCCCTACTTCGGCGCCATCCGGATCGCCCCGTCGAGGCGAATGGTCTCGCCGTTGAGGTATCCGTTGTCGACGATCGACATCACCAGCCGCGCGTACTCGTCGGGGCGGCCGAGCCGGGCGGGGTAGGGCACCTGATCGCCGAGCGAGTCCTGCGCCGCCTGCGGGAGACCCGCCAGCATCGGCGTCTCCATGATCCCGGGGGCGATCGTGACCACCCGGATGCCGTAGCGGGCCAGCTCGCGTGCGATCGGCAGGGTCATCGCGTGCACGCCGCCCTTGCTGGCCGAGTACGCGGGCTGGCCGATCTGGCCGTCGAACGCGGCGACGCTCGCCGTGCTCACGATGACGCCGCGGTCCCCGCCGTCGGAGTCGGGCTCGGTGCGTGCCATCACCGCGGATGCCTGGGCGATCACGTTGTACGTTCCGATCAGGTTCACCCGGATGATGCGCTCGAATCCGTCCAGCGGTGACGGATTGCCGTCACGATCGAGCACCTTCGCGGGCGGGGCGATGCCCGCGCAGTTGACGACCACGCGGAGAGGGCCGGATGCCGCGGCGGTGCGCACGGCCGCGGCGACCTGTTCGGGGCTCGTCACGTCGGCGGCGGCGAACGTGCCGCCGACCTCTGCGGCAGCATCGTGCCCGGCAGAGGTGGGCAGGTCGATGATCGTGACCGCAGCGCCGGCCGCAGCGAGACGACGCGCGGTCGCGAGCCCCAGCCCGCTGGCGCCGCCCGTGACGAGGGCGGAAGCGCCGGTGATGTCCATGTGCTCTCCTTCGAACGTGCGACTGCATCCCACTCTATGCGGGACTCAGTGTCACTGCATCCGGCGCCGGGGCGACCGCGTGACCGGCGGGATGCCACGGCACGCGGCATCCGTTCGTCCGCCAGCGTAGCGGTGACGAGAATGGAGGTCATGTGGAGCCCCAGCGAAGCGGTCGCCGTCCCCGACGTGGTGCTTTCGCTCGCAGGCGACGCGGCGCTCGAGCCGGTGTGGGTGAACGAGCTGGGCGGTATCACCTTTCGCACGGGTGACGGACGGTTCATCAAGCACGGTCCACGGAACGCGGAGACCACCTTCGCCGAGGAAGCGGAGCGGCTCGCCTGGGCGGGCCGGTTCGCGGCGGTGCCCCGCGTTCTCACGCACGGAGCAGATGAGAGCCAGGAGTGGCTCGTGAGCGCGGCGATCCCCGGCGAGAGCGCCGTCGTTCCGAGGTGGGTCGCGCAGCCGGCGACCGCGGTGCGCGCGATCGGCGAGGGACTGCGTGCCCTGCACGACGCGCTGCCGGTGGACGAGTGCCCGTTCGAGTGGAGCGTCCCCTCGCGCCGGGCCAACGCTGAGCGCCGCGGCATCCGCGTGCCAGACGATCTGCGCGAGCCTCCCCCGGTCGACCGGCTCGTAGTCTGCCACGGCGACGCATGCGCGCCGAACACGCTCATCGGCGACGATGGACGGTGGAGCGGACACGTCGACTTCGGTGCACTGGGCACCGGCGACCGGTGGGCCGACATCGCGGTGGCGGCCATGAGCACCGAGTGGAACTATGGACCGGGATGGGAAGAGGCCCTCATCCACGCCTACGGCGTCGAGCCGGATCACCTGCGCCTCGCCTACTACCGGGATTTCTGGAACGCGACATGACGACCATCACCGGCACGGTGACCGCGATCGACGGCGAGCCGAACCTCGTCCTCACACGCACGTTCCCGGCATCCGCATCTCAGCTCTGGCGCGCGCTCACCGAGAGCACGCAGCTCGAGCGGTGGATCGGACGCTGGGAGGGCGACCCTGCGACCGGGCAGGTTGACTTCTTCATGACCGCCGAGAGGGAGGATGCCGAAGCCGAGCGCTATACGATCCTCGAGTGCGATCCGCCCCGTCGGTTCGCGGGCGACACGTCGCAGGGCGCCGGGAACTGGCATCTCTGGTTCGAACTCGACGAGCAGAGCGGCACCACCACACTCACGTTCGGCCAGAGACTGAACCCGGGCGAGGACGTCGGCTCGATCGGACCGGGGTGGGAGTACTACCTCGACCGGCTGGTCGCGGTACACGAGGGCCGCGATGCCGCCACCGTCGACTGGGACGAGTACTTCCCGGCTCTGCAGCCCGAGTACGAGAGGCTCGTGGCGGCCGGCTGAGATCGCCGCGGCCCCGGCTCAGGCGGTCGCGCCGAGGATGAAATTCCACGAGCCGGTGATCACCGCGACCGTGATCGCTGCCGCAGAGATCGCGGCGCCGACGGCGAGCAGCATCCATTCACGCCAGCCGAAACGCGACTCCCTCGCCCAGGTGCGCGGGCCGCTCCCGCCGAAGCCGCGCGTCTCCATCGCGGTCGCGAGCGTCGACCCGCGGCGGATCGACAGGACGAACAGGGCGAACGCCATGCCGAGCACCCGCCGCACACGGCCGGTGTCGGCGACGCCGCGTGCGCGGCGCGCGAGGGCGAGCGCCCGCCAGTCGTCCGTGAGCAGTCCGAGGAGGCGCATTCCCGCGAGGGCGCCGAGCACGAAGCGCACGGGCAGTCGGAGCAGCTGCGCAAGGCCGTCGGCGAGGTCGGTGGGGTCGACCGTGACGAACAGCACGACGGCCGGAAGCCCGATCGCCAGCACCCGGAAGAACGTGGCGAGCGCGAGCTGGAGCGACCCTTCGCTGATGCGCACCACGAACCACTCGACGTACACCTCACCGCTCGTGGCCCCATAGAGCGCGATCGTGAGGCCCGCCAGCGGAGCGGCGATCCAGATCGGCAGCGTGCGCACCCAGAATTCCCGCCAGCGCAGTCCTGCGGCGGCCAGCAGCGGCAGCTCGAGCAGCAGTGCGACCGCGGCCGACACGGGATCGATCGTGAGCACGAGGGGCAGCGCGATGAGCAGCGCGGCGCCGAGCTTGGCGACCGGGTTGAGGTTCGCGATCGGGCCGCGGCGAGCGCGAGGTGTCGTCGGCGCGCTCATCTGTCCGCTCCGACGGCGAACCGCCGCGCACGCAGCGCCTCGAGCACCTTCTCGTCGTGCGTGATCGCCGCGACCGCAGCACCCTCGTCGCGAAGGCGTGCGATGATGGCCACGAGCTCGGCCCAGGTTGCGGCATCCTGCCCGAAGGTGGGCTCGTCCAGCACCATCACACGGGGGCGCGTTGCGAGCATCGCCGCGACGGTGAGGCGTCGCTTCTCCCCGCCCGAGAGCGTGTAGGGGTTCGCCTCGGCGAGTGCCGCCAACCGCAGCCGCTCGAGCAGCTCGTCGACGCGCTGCCCGATCTCAGCGGACGCGAGACCGAGCGCCCGCGGACCGACCTCCAGCTCGGCACGCACCGTCGTGGTGAGCAGCTGATGCTCCGGATCCTGGAAGACGGTGCCGATGCGGGTCAGCAGCGCGCGCGAGGACCACGAGATCGGCGACTCCTTCTCCCCCGCCGACAGCGCAGCGGATGACGACACCCTGCCCGCCTCGGGCGGGATGAGCCCCGCGAGGGTGAGTCCGAGCGTCGACTTGCCCGCGCCGTTGGGCCCGACGATGCCGAGCGCCTCGCCGGCTCTGATGTCGAGGTCGAGCGGACCCGCCACCGCGGTGCCCCGCACCCGCGAGACGACGAGTGACTCCGCGCGCAGGAGCAGCTCGCCGGGCGGCGACGCCGGCGGGGGCGGAAACACCGGGGGGATGCCGGGAACCCAGACTCCGCCGGCGGCGAGTCCGGCTCCGCGCACCCGCAGGACCGCGTCCGGCGATCCATCCGCGATGACCCCTGAGCCGTCGCGTGTGCTGCCGAGCACCAGCACCCGCTCCACCAGCGGCAGCCAGACGTCGAGCCGGTGCTCGACGACGACGAGCGTCGCGCCGGTGGCATCGATCACCCTTCGCACGGCGTCTCGCACCTCTGCGACACCGGCGGGGTCGAGGTTGGCGGTCGGCTCGTCGAGCAGGATGACGCCGGGGCGCATCGCGATCACGCCGGCGAGCGCGAGGCGCTGCTTCTGCCCGCCCGACAGTGCGGAGGTCGACCGTTCGAGCGGCACCTCGAGTCCGACAGCGTCGAGCGCGTCGCGCACGCGCACCCAGATGTCCTGACGCGCGACGCCGAGATTCTCGCACCCGAACGCGACGTCGTCCCCGACGCGTGCCAGGATCGCCTGGCTGTCGGGGTCCTGGAGCACCATGCCGGCGCGCCCGCGCACGCGTGCCGCCGGTTCGCCGTCGATGGTGAGCTCGCCGGTCTGCTCGCCCTCGTCGTCGCCGCCGAGGACGCCGGCGATGCCGTGCAGCAGTGTCGACTTTCCCGAGCCGGAGGCGCCGAGCAGCAGCACGCGCTCGCCGGGCGCGATGCGGAACGAGGCGTCCTGCACGGCCCACTTGTGACGCGTGGCGTAGCGCCAGCCCCAGCCGCGTGCCTCGACGGCCGCGGGGACGCCGAGCGCGGGCGTCACGGCGCAGGCGGCACGCTAGACGCGCCGCGCGAGGTCACGGCCCGAGGCGAATCTGTTCAGCGCCCCCGTCGCCGCGAGCCCGCGGGCGATGAACCACGACCCGGCGCCGGCGATCACGGCACCCGAGATCGTCGTGCATACGATGTACACGATCGTGAAGGTCGTGTCCGCCCCGGCGTACCAGAGGATGCGATCGTTGATGCCGCACGCGAGCCCGGCACCCGCTCCGGCGAGGATCGCCACCGGCAGCCGCCAGACGGCGTACGCGAAGGCCAGGAAGATCAGTTCGGCGCCGAGCCCCTGCACGAGTCCGGAGACGATCGTCAGGGGTCCCCACTGGTTGCCGATGAGCGCGGAGATGACGGCGGCGACGAGCTCGGTGTACAGCGCGGCACCAGGCTTGCGGATGATGAGCCCGCCCAGCACTCCGGCTACGAGCCACGGCCCCGCGAGCAGGCCCTGCAGACCCGGCAGGAGGGGCTTGAGAACGGCGCTCGGCGCCTCGTAGCCGACATTCCAGACGAGGAACACCATGGCGCAGGCGACCGCGATCACGCTGGCCACGACGATGTCGACGACGCGCCACCGCCAGACGATGTCCGCGAATCCTCGACGGGCGGGGGTGGATGTGGACGTGGACGTGCTCACTGTAGATCTCCTTCCTGCGCTGGCATGACCCAGATCAGGTTCGACGGTCGAAGCGTTTTCGCTCCCTCTCAGCCCGGCACACCGGACTCCCGTGTTGACCCAATGATTATAGCCCCGGCCGCGACGGGGTATTTTGGGCGGATGACCCCTGACGACTTCCCGGCACCCGCGCCGCTGCGGCGCGTGCGCTCCAGGAACACGTCCTCCACGGTGTCGTCCGGACCCTTCCAGCGCGGCGATGTCCCCGCCTCCGACACGAACGCCCCGACCGCCACGTTCGACGTCGCCGGCGCTCTGGCACAGGCCTCCGCGTCGGGGCCCACGGCTTCGCGCACACCGGCGCCCACCGCCGCTGCCTCCACCGCCGGTGTGGTGGGTGCCGTCGCCCCGACGCCGGCCGTCGCGCCCACGACGACCCTGCCCCCGGCGCAGCCCTCGCCCCCCGCCGGCCGCATCGCAATGGCGTGGGTCGACGAAGACGCGATCGCGCGCACCGCCCCGGCCACGCGCACGCTCGATGGCGCGGCATCCCCCTACCTGCCCGTCGGCGCCGAACTCCTCAGCGACCCCCCGCGTCGCTCGCTGCTGCGCGCGAGCGTGGTCGTTCCGATCGCCATCATCGCGTTCCTGATCGGGGCGTATACCGCGACCACGCTGCTGTGGCCGCTGCACGCCGTCCTGCCGACCGTCGAGGGCGTGCAGGTCGACCCGATTCCCGCTCCCCCGGCCGCTCTCACCTGGCCCGCGAGCGGGAGCGCCGCTGTCTCGGTCGCGGGGATCGACGGCGCCGTGGCTTCCGCCGTCGAGCCCCTGCAGATCGCGAGCATCACCAAGGTGGTCACGGCACTCCTGGTGCTCGACCAGATGCCGCTCGCGGTCGGCGAATCCGGACCGGAGTTCCGATTCACGGAGCAAGACGAGGCGGAGTACTGGGCCTACCTCAGCAACAACGAGTCGGCCCTCAACGTGCCGGTCGGGGGGTCGCTGAGCCAGTACCAGCTGCTCCAGGGGATGCTCATCGGCTCGGCGAACAACTACGCAGACCGACTGGCAGGCAACCTCTGGCCGACCGACGCCGTCTTCGCGGACGCCGCGAACACCTGGCTCGGCGCCCACGGCGTCCCCGGCGTCACCGTCGTCGAGCCCACCGGCCTGGATCCGCGCAACGCCGCAAGCCCCGAGGCGCTCATCGCCCTCGCGAGGAAGGCGATGGCCGACCCCGTGATCGCCGAGATCGTGGCGACGACCGCCGTCGACCTGCCGGGCGCGGGACTCGTGACGAACACGAACGGCCTGCTCGCCGACCCCGGTGTGGTGGGCATCAAGACCGGGTCGCTGGACGCGTACACTCTGCTCTCCGCGAAGGACATCGTCGTGGGCGAGACGGCCGTGCGGGTCTACAGCTCGGTGCTCGGTCAGCCCGACGACGGGGCCCGCCTCGCGGCGTCCCGCCTTCTCTACTCGGAAGTGGAACTCGGCCTCCAGCCGGCGCCGTCCGTGCCGGTGGGAACCGTCGCGGGGCGCGTGACGACGGAATGGGGGGAGGACGTCGCGATCGTCACCGACGGCGACGCGAGCGTCATCCTGTGGAACAGCGGTGCGGGTGCGGTCACGACGGACTTCTCCCTGGGCGAGGCGCGTGAGAAGGGCGCGGATGTCGGCACGCTCGCGGTGCAGGGACCGCTGGACGCCACCAGCACGACGCTCTCCCTCGCGACCGACATCGAGCCGCCGAGCGCGTGGTGGCGTCTCACGCACCCCCTCGACCTGTTCGGGATCACCTGACTCAGGTGACCGCGCGCCGCCGGTAGTTCTGGACGAGGATCAGGATGCTGACCCCGAGCACCCACACCGGGAAGATCAGCGTGACCCACAGACTGAGCGTCGTCACGACCAGCAGCACGAGCGCGACCGCGTACGTCACGAACGCCAGCCACCGCGGCATCACCCCGGTGCGCAGCCACATCGTCGCCAGCGAGATGAGCAGGACGCCCGCCATCCGCAGGGCATAGACGTTGCTGACCTGCAGCATGACGGAGCGACCGAAGGTCGTGATCTCCGCCCGGGACTGGTCATCGGCGATCAGGGGCGCGGTCGCGACGATCCCGCCGGCGATCGCCGCCGAGACGAAGACCATCGCGAGGAACAGCAGCCCACTGCCGATGAAGACCGATGAGAACAGCTGGTCCTCGGCATCCTTGAACCGATCGCGGACGACGCCCATGAACCAGAGGAAGGCGATCCCCGCGAAGGGCACCAGACCCAGGCCGATCCTGATCCGCGTCGCCGCACCCTCGGTGAGCCAGTTCGCGTCCGACCCGAGAGTCTCGGGGAGCGCCGAGCGCATGAGTACCAGAGACGTCGTGAAAAGGACCGCGAAGAGCACCCCGGCCAGCGCGGCCGCGCGCGGGGAGTTCAACGGTCGGCGAACGACGGGAACGGCTTCGGCCATGCGGATGCCTCCTCCCGGCGATCCGGACGCCGTGACCTCGACAGTATCCGCCCACGACGCCAGGTGACAGACTGTGCGCAGCACCAAGCTGACACCCGCGCCCCTTGCGCGGGCTGCCGGGACAGACCGAGGGGATCACTCATGTCCGACGCGGGCTCATCCACCATCGCGGCACCGCCCGCGCCATCCGACTTCGAAGGGCGCAGGGCCTTCGGGCGCGCGGCGCGCGTCGCCACTCCGCGCTCGAGCCACGGCGAGTGGTCTCCGCCCGTGGATCGCACCGACCCGGTGTCGTTGCTCGAGGAGCAGGCCACATCCCGGGTGGCGGATCTGATCCCGGTCCGGCACGGACGGATGATGGTTTCGCCGTTCACCTTCTACCGCGGCGCAGCCCTGCTGATGGCCGCTGACCTCGCGAACACCCCGAACACCGGCTTGACCGTGCAGCTCTGCGGCGACGCTCATCTGTCGAACTTCGGCCTGTTCGGTTCCGCCGAACGGCGTCTCGCGTTCGACATCAACGACTTCGACGAGACGCATCCGGGTCCGTTCGAGTGGGATGTCAAGCGCCTGGTCGCCAGCTTCGAGATCGCGGGACGTCACCGCGGGTTCACGGACCAGGAACGGCGCGAGATCCTTCTGGCGGCCGGTCGCGGGTACCGGGAACGGTTGCGGCGCTCGGCCGAGCAGTCCGTGCTCGACGCGTGGTACGACTCCCTCGACGCCGAGAAGGTGCAGTCCTGGCTGCGCGACGAGAAGGCCGCAGGGGCGGCTGAGAAGCGGCAGGTGAAGGGTTTCGACTCGATCGTCGCCAAGGCGCTGACGAAGGATCGGCTGCGAGCCTTCTCGAAGCTCGTCACGACGGAGGACGGGAGGATGCGCATCGTCGCCGACCCTCCGCTCATCGTGCCGGTGGAGGACCTCGTCACCGACGGGCAGACCGCTGACGATATTCAGGCATGGATGCAGGACCTGCTGGCCTCGTACCGAGAGACCCTCGTCGCAGGTCGTCATCACCCGGTCTCGGAGTACACGTACGTGCACATGGCCCGAAAGGTCGTCGGGGTGGGAAGCGTCGGGACGCGAGCGTGGATCGTGCTGCTGACGGGTCGCGACGACGCGGATCCGCTGTTCCTCCAAGCCAAGGAGGCGCAGACGTCCGTGCTCGAGCGCTTCTTGGGAGCCAGCGAGTTCGAGAACAGCGGCGAACGCGTGGTCCGCGGCCAGCGCGTGATGCAGGCCTCCAGCGACATCTTCCTCGGCTGGCAGCGTGTCAAGGGCGCCGATGGAGTCAAGCGGGACTTCTACCTGCGCCAGCTCCACGACTGGAAGGGGTCGCTGGATCCGGAAGTGATGGTGCCGCGCGGCGCGCTGCTGTATGCCCGCGTCTGCGGCGAGACCCTCGCGCGCGCACACGCTCGATCGGGCGACCGCGTGGCGATCGCCGCGTACCTGGGCAAGTCGACCACCTTCGAGGATTCGATCGCCGATTTCGCCGAGGCATACGCCGACCAGAATGACGCGGACTATGAGGCATTCATCGGCGCCATCGACTCGGGACGACTGCAGTCCCAGCTGGGCCTGTAGCAGGGGTGCGGGCCGTTGTCGCTGATCGAGCGATCGCGCGTCCCGCGCGGGCTGCTAGAGGCGCACCGGGAACGTCAGAAGCACGATCAGGCCGACCAGGGCGAGCGTCCCGGCCAGACCGAGGACGATCCGGGTCGCCAGCACCGACCCACCACGCTGCGCGATCGCCGCGAGGAAGAGCACGAGCGCGAACATCACGGTCATCAGCGAGTAGTTGTCGCCCTTCTCGTTGAAATCGAGCGCGTCCTTGGTGCTCGCGTCTGCGCGTGCCGTCGCCTCCGCTGCCTGTTCCGTGCCGGGCGGCACATACTCGGGCATCTTGAACGGCCCGCTCTCGCGCTGACCGTCGGCCACCCACGCGTCGAACGCGACCGCGAACTCCGGCGAGAAGCGATCCTCGATGTACTCGGCGAGGTCGGTGTCGCCGCCCGCCTGCGCAACCACCCATTGCGAGTAGACCGCGAGGTCGAACCCGCGCGCGTCTCGGGCCTGACTGTCGAAGTCCGCGGCTTCGATCCTCGCCGCGGATGCCTGGCTGAACGCCACCGAGGAGTCTCCGCCCCACTTGGAGGACTCGAACCCGCACCAGGCCGTCAAGACGGCGACGAGAGACAGCAGGATGACCGCGACGAGTTCGTGCGCCTCGCTGTGCTGACGCGGCGACCGGGCCGATTCATCCATGGTGGCTAGGGTATGCGCCGAGGGCCGCGCTACGCCGAGATCTCCGCCGCACCCTCGCTGGCGGCATCCGTCGTCACCGGGAGGGCGCGGGACGCATCCGCCGTCACGGGGATCGCGTCGGTCGCGTCCTGCTGACTGTCTACATCGGTCGCGGCCTGCTCGAACTGGGATTGGTAGAGCCGCCAGTACGCGCCCTGCGCGGCGATGAGCTCCTCGTGGGTGCCCTTCTCGACGATGTCGCCGTGCTCCATCACGAGAATGAGATCGGCATCCCGGATCGTGGAGAGGCGGTGGGCGATCACGAACGACGTGCGTCCTTCGCGCAGCGCCGCCATCGCGTGCTGCAGCAGCAGCTCGGTGCGGGTGTCGACCGACGAGGTGGCCTCGTCGAGGATCAGCACCGACGGCTGCGACACGAACGCGCGGGCGATCGTGATGAGCTGCTTCTCACCGGCCGAGACGTTCGATGCCTCCTCGTCGAGCACCGTGTCGTAGCCCTCGGGCAGCGAATGCACGAACCGGTCGACGCGCGTCGCCGTCGCAGCATCCACGATCTCCTGGTCGGTGGCGGTCTCGCGACCGTAGCGGATGTTCTCGCGGATCGTCCCCGCGAACAGCCACGGGTCCTGGAGCACCATGCCGGTGCGCGAGCGCACGTCGTCGCGCGTGAGCTCGGCGATGTCCTGCCCGTCGAGCAGGATGCGGCCGCCGTCGAGCTCGTAGAAGCGCATGATGAGGTTGACCAGCGTCGTCTTGCCGGCACCTGTCGGGCCGACGATCGCGACCGTCTGTCCGGGTTCGACGCGGAAGGACAGGTCGCTGATCAGGGGCCGGTCGGGCGTATATGAGAACTTCACGTTCTCGAACTCGATGACGCCCTCGCCCTCGACCGGCTCCGGTGCGTCGGGGGAATCGGGCTCCTGCTCCTCGGCGTCGAGCAGGTTGAACACCCGCTCGGCCGAGGCGGTGCCGGACTGGATCACTGCCGCCATGCCACCCAGCTGCGAGAGCGGCTGCGTGAACTGCTGCGAGTACTGGATGAACGCCTGCACGTCGCCGAGGCGCAGCTGGCCGTTCGCGACCATGAGCCCCCCGAGGACGGCGATGCCCACGTAGGTGAGGTTTCCGACGAACATCATGCCCGGCATGATGATGCCGGAGAGGAACTGCGCCTTGAAGCTCGCTTCGTAGAGCTCTTCGTTCTCGATCTGGAACTTCTCGCGGGAGTCCTTCTCGCGTCCGTAGACCTTGACCAGCGCGTGGCCGGAGAACGACTCCTCGACGCGGGCGTTGAGGCGTCCGACCTTCTTCCACTGCGTGCCGAAGGCCTTCTGCGAGCGCGGGCCGATGACGCCGAAGATCACGGCCATCAGCGGCAGCGAGATCAACGCCACCAGCGCCAGCTGCCACGAGATCGAGAACATCATGATCAGCACGCCGATCACCGTCAGAACCGAGGTCACGACGCTTGAGAGCGACTGCTGCATCGTCTGGGTGATGTTGTCGATGTCGTTCGTTACGCGCGAGATGAGCTCGCCGCGCTGGACCTTGTCGAAGTACGAGAGCGGCAGGCGGTTGACCTTCGTCTCGACCGACTCGCGCAGCCGCCACATCGTGCGCACCATGATGATGTTGATGACGTAGCCCTGGATCCAGCTGAGGAACGACGAGGCGACATAGATCGCGAGCACGGCGACGATGACCGTGCGGAGCGCTTCGAAGTCGACACCGGTGCCGACGGTGAAGTCATTCATCGCGCCGATCATGTTCGCCAGGTCGGTCTGACCTGCGGCGTTCAGCGCATCGACGACGACCGCCTGCGAGGTGCCGTCGGGGAACTGGGCGGCGAGCGCATTCGAGGCGGCACCCTCGAAGATGATGTTGGTCGCCTCGCCGAGGATCTTCGGCGCGATGACGGCGAGGAAGACGCCGATCGCGCCGAGGAACGACACGAAGATGAATGCGACGGCGTGGGGCTTGAGAAGACCGATGAGTCGGCCGAAGCTCTTGCCGAAGTTCGTCGCCTTGCCCGGTGCGACGCTGTCCCAGTCGCCCGAACTCTGCCGGGCCCGCTCGGCGAGCTCGAGTTCGAGGCGCTCTTCCTCGGTGAGGGTGTCGGGAGTGCTCACGCTTCCACCCCCAGCTGCGACTCGACGATCTCTCGGTAGGTGTCACTGCTCTCCAGCAGCTCATCGTGCGTGCCGACGCCCACCATCCTGCCGTCCTCCAGCACGACGATGCGGTCGGCATCGGTGATCGTCGAGACGCGCTGCGCGACCACGATCTTGGTCACCTCGGGCAGTTCACGCCACAGCGCTTGTCTGAGCTTCGCATCGGTCGACAGGTCGAGCGCCGAGAACGAGTCATCGAAGACCAGGACGTCAGGCTGGTGGATGATCGCGCGGGCGATCGCCAGCCGCTGACGCTGACCGCCGGAGACGTTCGTGCCGCCCTGCGCGATGCGCGCGTTCAGCTGGCCCTCCATCTCCTCGACGAAGTCCTTGCCCTGAGCGATCTCGAGCGCCTTCCAGAGCTCGTCGTCCGTCGCCTCCTCCCGGCCGAAGCGCAGGTTCGAAGCGACGGTGCCGGAGAACAGGAAAGGACGCTGCGGCACGAGGCCGATCCCCTTCCACAGGTAGTCGAGATCGGCTTCGCGCACATCGACGCCGCCGACGCGCACGGTGCCGCCTGTCACGTCGAACAACCGCGGGATCAGCGAGATGAGCGTGGTCTTGCCCGCGCCGGTAGACCCGACGATCGCGACCGTCTCGCCGCGCTTCGCCTCGAAGCTTATTCGCTGGAGAACGGGCGACTCGGCACCCGGGTAGGTGAACTCGGCTTCGTCGAACTCGATCGTGCCCGGGGCCGCGAACTCGCTGACCGCGTTCTCGGCACGGGTGAGGGTCGACTCGCTCGCGAGCACCTCGCCGATGCGCTCTGCCGAAACGGCGGCGCGCGGGATCATGATCGTCATGAAGCTCGCCATCAGCACGCCCATCAGGATCTGACCGACGTACGCCATGAAGGCGAACAGCGTGCCGATCTCGACCGTGCCGGCATCCACCTGGATCGCGCCGAACCAGATGACGCCCACGACAGTGACGTTGAGCACGAGCATGGCGACCGGGAACAGCAGCACGAACAGCGAGCCCACCTTGCGGCCGACCACCATGATGTCGGTGTTCGCGACCGCGAAGCGCTCCTCTTCGATGTCTTCGCGGACGAACGCACGCACGACGCGCACACCGGTGAGCTGCTCGCGCATCACACGGTTGACGGCATCCAGCTTCTTCTGGAAACTGCGGAACAGCGGCACCATGCGGCTGATGATGAGCAGGACGAACAGCAGGAGCAGCGGGACGGAGACGGCGATCAGCCAGCTGAGGCCGACATCCTGCTGGAGCGCCATGTAGATTCCGCCGATCGCCAGGAGCGGCGCGGTGACGAGCATGGTGGCGCCCATCATCGCGAGCATCTGCACCTGCTGCACGTCGTTCGTGTTGCGGGTGATGAGCGAGCCGGGGCCGAACTTCGACACCTCGCGCTCGGAGAACCCGCTGACCTTCTCGTAGATGTCGAAACGGATGTCGCGGCCCGCGGCCATCGACGAGCGCGCGGCGAAGTAGGTGGCGATGATGGCTGCGACGATCTGCAGGAGAGAGATCGCGAGCATGACCATGCCGGTCGACCAGATATAGGCGGTGTCACCCCTGGCGACGCCCTGGTCGATGATGTCGGCGTTCAGGCGGGGCAGGTACAGCGACGCCATCGCGGAGATGAACTGGAAGATGAGTACGCCCAGAAGAAGCCAGCGGTACTTCTTGAGATAGCGGATCAGGAGTTTGCCGAGCACGGGGTCTCCGAAGAAGGTCAAGCGATGGGGCGCGGCGGCGCCACCGCTCAACACTGCCACGGGCCGCGGACATGCTCACGCGCAGATGTGCTCTGTACGCTCAGGGCGGAACGATGCTCAGACGAAACGCACGGCCTGCTGGAGGCGGGTGCGGATGTCGAAGATCTCGTTGCCTCCGATCGACCGTGCACCCGGCACTCCCTGCCGCAGCAGGTTCGCGAGTGCGCCGCGCGCGACCAGGACGACCGGGATGCCGCGCACCCGGCCGAGCTCCGTGACGGGCTGCAGGAGGTCCTCGTCGGGCAGCACGACGATCGCACCGCCGAATCGCACGCCGGCCGCGCGCGCGACGAGGCGGGTGCGGGCGAGCAGCTCCGCAACCGGGGCGCCGGGCACGGCATCCCCCGTGAGTTCGCCGCGGCGAACGCCGACCGGCCCGCCGAAGTCCTCCGAGAGGATCACGTAGAGGCCCGAAGGGCTCAGCACGATGTGGTCGAGCTTGTCGTCGCCGGTCCCGCCGCGCACGGGTGCGGCGACGTCGTGCCACACGGTGTAGCCCATCCCGAGGTCGGAGACGACGCGCGCCGTCGCCTCCTCGGCGAGCGCGTCGGCCAGCATCCTCCGCAGATGGCGTGGCGCGGAGCGCACCAGTGCGGGATCGTAGGGGTCCTCGACCGTCACGCCGCGCCCCACCCACTCGCGGATCAGGTCGAGGTACCGCTCACGCCGCCACCCACCGGGCTGGCCGAAGGACCGGGCGCGCGGACGCGTGTCCGCGGGCCGTGACGCGGCGCGCCACCCCGACCACCCGGCCACGGGAGCATCGGCGAATCCGTGCCCGCGGTCGTACGCGGCGCGGGCGTCTACCGTGCCGACGAGCTCCCACGCGCGCTGCACCTGGATGAACACCGCCGCGTCGCCGCCCGTGTCGGGGTGGGTCTGCCTCAGCCGCAGCCGGTAGGCCCTGCGCAGGGACTCCTCGTCGGTCGTCGGGTCGACGCCGAGCACGTCGTACGCGGACGCGGACAGCGGACTGTCGAACATTCGGCCCCCTCCCCCTGCTCCGCCGCGAGCGCGGCGGCATCCAGGCTAATCGCTGGGGCGGGTCAGCGGCGCTCGTTGCGGCGCGCATAGGCGGCGGCGCTGCGGCTGGACAGCGCGAGCAGGATCAGGATGTCGAGGCCGAGGGTCAGAAGAGAACCGTTGATCGTGATCTCCTGGCCTTCGGACCACCACTGGATGAACGCGCCGACGATCGAGATCGCTGAGAACGTCATCACCGTCACGCGCGCCCAGTTGTGGCCGGTCAGGATGAACAACGCCAGGGCGGCATCCACGAGCAGCACGACACCGAGGAAGATCACGACCGTGATCAGCGCCGCTTGCGCGACCTCCGGCGTGTTCTCCACCCCCTCGATGGTGACGTCGACCTCCTTCAACGTGTTTCGCCAGTCCAGCACGATCATGATCAGGATGATGAGCCCTGAGACCACTCGAAGGAAGACCAGCAGGGCACCCGCGACGGTCGACGCGGGGCGCTTCATGTCGGGGTCGCGGCTGACGGGCTTGAGCAGTTCGGAGGCGGGCTCGAAAGCGGGTCGCTTGTTCGGCGCGTTCGTCATGCCGTCGCCTCCTGCACTGCTCGCACGTCGACGATCGGCAGGTCGCCGTCGGTGCGGATGCTGTCGCCTCCGCCGTTTCGGGCGTGATATCCGGTGGAGAAGTCCTTCAGGGTCGTGACCGCCACTCGCGGGTCGGCTGCGGTCACGGTGCGCACGATGTGATCGCGCTCGATGTCGGTGTCGGCGTCGATCCGGTGCGTCACCTGGAGCGTGAACAGCGAGAGGCCGACCGCCGTGTCGAACGTGCCCGCGGCGAGCCAGTCCACGCGCGACCCGCCGGGCAGCAGCCATTCTTCGGGGCACTGCCAGAACCGCACGTGGTGCCTCTGCGCGGGGTTGCCGTCGACCTCCTGCTGGTAGGCGAAGTCCTGCTGGCGGCCGAAGAGGAACAGCGGGCTGACGGGGGCCTCGCCGTAGCTTCGACGGGTGAGCGTCGAGCTGATGATGCGCCACGACGAGCCGAGCGTGACCGGATCGGCCCTCGTCCACCCCGCCTCTCGCATCGCGGTGTGGATCTGCTCCGCCTCCCCCAGGACCGCGAGATTGACGGGGTCGCCGAGCAGTCCGTCGCTCGTTCGGGCGCGCCCGATGAAGTAGTCGGGCACGTAGACCGTGGTGAGGATGCGGTGCAGTCGCGGCAGCACGAGATAGGCCAGCAGCACCCAGAACGCGATGGCGACGGCGATGCCCCACCAGCCCACATTGAAGGTCTCGGTGAAGCTCAGGTAGGCGAGCCAGATCGCAGCGAGGCCGGCGAAGACGAAGAAGAACCAGTCGATCGCCACCCCGATCGAATACCGTCTCCGGCGCGGTTCATCGGTCATGGTGCGCTGCCCTTCAACCCCAGAGGGCGGTCGCGGGTCGGTACGCGAAGGCGGATGCCGCGGTGCTGAGCTGCGTCGAAGTGCCGCGTGCCAGCTCGGCGATCGTCGCGGGCTGCCAACGCGGGGCGCGGTCCTTGTCGACGAGCTGCGCGCGGATGCCCTCGACGAGATCCGGCTGCGTCGTCGCGAACCACATCACGAGTCCGTACTCCTGCTCGAGCGCCGCGCGGAGGCCGCGCAGGTCGCGGGCGCGGCGAACGGCCTCGAGCGTCACGGCGAGCCCGGTGGGCGAGAGCTCTCCGAGCACGTCGGCGGCGGCGGATGCCGCGGCTTCGGGTCTGGCCCGCAGCCGCTCGACGATCTCGGCCACCGTGTCGGCCGCGAACGCGTCGTCGATCCAGTCACGCTGGGCGGCGAGAGAAGGCGGCTCGGGGGTCTCATCGCCCTTCGACAGGCTCAGGGACCGGGCTATGAGCTCGGTCGGGCTCGACGGGTCGGCGCGCGTCGCAAGCGCGTCGCGAAGCCCGTCGAGGTTCGCGGAGGGAACGAAGTGGTCGGCGAGGCCGGCATAGAGGGCGTCGGCGGCATCGATCGAGGCTCCGGTCAGGGCGAGATATTCGCCGATTCGCCCGGGCGCACGGCCGAGAAGCCACGTCCCCCCGACGTCCGGCGTGAAGCCGATCCGCGTCTCGGGCATCGCCAGCTTCGACCTCTCGGTGACGATCCGGATCGCGGCGTGCCCCGCCAGTCCGATGCCGCCGCCCATCGTTATGCCGTCGGCGAAGACGACGATCGGCTTCGGGTACTCCTCGATCCGCGCGTTGAGCGCGTACTCGGCACGGAAGAACACCCCGGTCTCCTCGGGATCGCCGGCCTTGATGTGCTCGTAGAGGCCGCGGACGTCGCCCCCGGCGCAGAATCCACGGTCGCCAGCGCCGTCGAGCAGCACGATGTCGATGTCGGTGTCGTGCTCCCACGCGTCCAGCGCCGCCGCGATGGCGTCGATCATGCCGAGGTCGAGGGCGTTGAGCGCGCGGGGACGGTTCAGCGTCAGCCATCCGAGCCCACCCACGGCGCGCGCGAGGACGTCGGACGCGGTCGGCGGCGCTGCTTCGGTCACGATCGCAACGTTACCGCCCGCGGTCTCTTCGACCGGCCGATCCCGCGCCCAGCGGGCGTGCTTCGTGCGGGGACGAGCGCTTTCCGCCAGGATGGGGAGAACCGCCCACACGACGACGAGAGGTTCGGCATGCCCGAAGGACAGCTGCTGGAGTTCTCCGGAATCACGAAGCGCTTCGGTGCCGTCTCAGCGGTCTCAGACCTCTCCGCACGCGTCGAGCCCGGCCGGGTCACGGGATTCCTCGGCCCCAACGGCGCCGGGAAGACGACCAGTCTGCGCATCCTGCTCGGTCTGGTCCGTGCCACCAGCGGCGCAGCCACGATCGGCGGTGCGTCCTACGCGTCGCTGAGACGCCCGCTCCAGACCGTCGGCGCGGTGCTGGAGGCGTCGAGCTTCCACCCGGGACGCAGTGCGGCGAACCACCTGAAGGTCTACGCGCAAGCGGCGGGGCTGCCGCTCAGCAGGGTGGCGGACACACTCGGGCTCGTCGGACTCGCAGATGTGGGCGGCCGCAAGGTCGGCGGGTTCTCGATGGGAATGCGGCAGCGTCTGGGACTCGCCTATGCGCTCCTCGGCGACCCCGGGGTGCTGGTGCTCGACGAGCCCGCCAACGGGCTCGACCCTGAGGGCATCAAGTGGATGCGCGGATTCCTGCGTCAGCTGGCACGCGAAGGCCGCACGGTCCTCGTCTCGTCGCATCTGCTCGCCGAGGTGCAGCAGACCGTCGACTCGGTGCTGATCATCTCCCAGGGCCGACTCGTCTACGAGGGCGCGCTCGAAGACCTCGCCGATCCGTCCGAGTTCGCCACCGTCGTCGACTCGCCCGACCGTGCCGCGCTCGGCGCGGCGCTGACGTCGGCGGGCGCGTCGTTCGAACTGTTCCGCTCCGGACTGACCGTGCGCGGCCTCGATCCCGCCGCGGTCGGCGGGGTTGCGGCATCCGCCGGGGTCGCACTGTCGTCGCTGCAGCGACGCGGGCCCGCCCTGGAGGAGGTCTTCCTCGACCTGGTCAGCGGGGTGCGCGTGCATCCGACGGCGGCCGGTGGCGCTGATGCGGCTGCCGCGATGGCGCCCGTCGCCGGCGGGGACCAGGCGACCGCGGATGAGGCGGCGGCCGTCGCGACGGGCCTGAACGCCGAGAACGCCGGCGCACCCGGTGCCGCGGTCGCCGCAGGCGCCGCCGCCCTCGCCTGGGCGGGGGCCGACTCGGACGAGGACGCCGAACCCCCCGTCGAGCCTGCGATCGATCCGTCGCCGAGCGCGACGTTCGCCGTCGCCAGCACGGGAGTGATCGACATCGTGCCCTTCGCCGCAGGTGACCCGGCGACGGACGCGTACGCGGACGGCCTGCCGCTCGACGAGGATCCGGATGTCGAAGCGCTCGGCGCGATCGACGCGGAGCTCTCGGAGCCGGACCTTCCGCCGGATGACCCCGAGCCCGTGCCGGGAGACCGTCCGTGGGAGAACTACGTCAAGACCGAAGCCGACGTCGAGGCCGATGCCTTCTTCGCGTCGTTCACGGCAAGGGAGGCCGCCGAAGCCGCCGAGGCTGCGGCGGCGGGTGAAGCTGCAGAGGCGGCGGAAGCCACCGCGACCACCGAAGGCACGGACGCGGCACAGGCCGACGACAGCCGGACGGAGGCCGACGAGTCCGTGGATGAGGCCGACGAGTCCGCGGATGCCGACCCCGACGACGACACGAGCGAGAGGGGCACCCTCGCCGACCTCTCGCCCGACCGGGCCGAGGACGTCGCGCATGCCCCGCGCGACGACGAGGGAGGTGAGCAGCGATGAGCCTCGCACACGCAACCCGCTCCGAAGCGACGAAGCAGTTCTCGACCTCGATGTGGTGGATCCTTGCGATCGTCCTGTTCGCCTACATCGGCTTCACCGCCGCCGTGCTGGGCTTCGTGTTCACCGCCGCAGCGACCGGCTCGCTGCCCGGCGACGCTCCCCCGCTCCCCGCCGAAGGTCTCTCGGCGACCCTCTACAGCACCGCGACGGCCGTCGGCTACGTGTTCCCCCTGCTCATCGGCACGCTGATGGTGACCACCGAGTTCCGCCACAAGACGCTGAGCCCGACGTTTCTCGCGACCCCGAAGCGCGGCGTCGTGCTGTGGGGGAAGATCCTGGTCGGCATCCTGCTCGGCGTCGTCTTCGGGGTCGTCGGCGTCCTCTCGTCCGTCCTGCCTTCGGCAGGCTTCCTCGCCGGCTCCGGACTCGAGACCGATCTGGGTTCGAGCGACACCTGGGCGCTCTTCGGGCGCATGATCCTCGCGTTCGCGCTGTGGGTGCTCGTGGGCATCGGCGTGGGCGCACTCGTGCGGAACCAGGTCGGTGCGATCGTCGGCGTGCTCGTCTTCACGCAGTTCCTCGAGCCCGTCGGCCGCACGGCGGCGGCGTTCGTCGAGGGCCTGACCGACGTCACGCGGTTCCTGCCCGGTGCCGCCAGTGACGCCCTCGTCGGAGCGAGCCTGTTCAACAGCGCGGCGCCGGGCATGCCGGCCGAGGAACCGCTCGCCTGGTGGGGGGGCGGCCTCGTGCTGCTCGGGTACGCGGCGGTGCTCCTGCTGCTCGGGCACCTGCTCAGCTGGCGCCGCGACGTCACCTGAGTCGCCGCGGTTCAGACCGCGGTGACGGGCTTCGGCTTGCGGGCGCGCGCCTTCTTGACGGCTGGAGCGTCGGCGACCGGTATCGTCCCGGTCGCAATGTCGACCACGTCGGCGGGCTTCTCCGCAGCATCCACGTCGAGGTTCAGCGACTGCACGAGCGCGAGACCGTGGCGCGTGGTGATGATGACGCGCTGGTACTGCGGGTGGCCCTCGAGGTCGATCACGACGCTCGGGCGATGGCGGCGGATGATCGCGAAGTCCTCTCCGCCGGCCGATCGCCAGGTTCCCATCGCGATGACGCCGCGCAGGTGCGTGCCCGGGCTCGGGACTCCGCGCAGCCACGTCCACGCGTCATCCGTCAGCTGCACCTTGGCGATCGTCGACCGCTCGATCGCGACATTCCCCTTGTGGAATGCGAGCGCCCGCTCGGCACCCGACAGCACGATCTCGAGCCGCGTCGAGTCGAGGAGGAGCGTGACCATGGCCCTAGTCTGCCAGCGGCCCCGCGTGCCCACCTGGTGTTTTGCTTACGGACGGACAACGATCGCGGATCCGCCGCAGGCCCCGCGGTGCGAGACTGGAACGATGACACTGCTCGAGCCCTCGCGAGCCGTCGACGCATCAGCGATCGCCGACGCTCTCGGGCGAGCCTCCGCCGGCGGGCGGGTGGGCGTCGAGGACGCCGCGGCTCTGCTGAGTGCTGAGGGCGAGCAGTTCGAGCGCGTGCTTCAGGTTGCGGGCTCCGTGCGCGACGCCGGGCTGGCGGCATCCGGTCGTCCCGGCGTGATCACCTACTCGCGCAAGGTCTTCATCCCGCTGACCACACTGTGCCGCGACCGCTGCCACTACTGCATCTTCGTGGACACCCCGGCCCAGCTGCTCAAGCTGCACAAGCCCACCTACATGTCGCCCGAGCAGGTGCTCACTGTCGCCCGGCAGGGCGCGGCGCTGGGGTGCAAGGAGGCGCTCCTGACCCTGGGCGACCGGCCCGAAGACCGCTGGCCCGAGGCCCGCGCGTGGCTGGACGAGCACGGCTACGCCTCGACCCTCGACTACGTCGGCGCGATGGCGCGCCTCATCACCGCCGAGACCGGACTGCTCGCCCACCTCAACCCCGGCGTCATGACCGCGGACGAACTGCGGATGCTGCGTCCCACCGCTCCGTCGATGGGGATGATGCTCGAGACCACCTCGCGCCGCCTGTTCGAGGAGCCGGGTCAGGTGCACTACGGCTCGCCCGACAAGGATCCCGACCTGCGTCTCAGCGTGATCGCCGATGCCGGGCGCGAGCGGGTGCCGTTCACCACCGGCATCCTGGTCGGCATCGGTGAGACCCTCCGCGACCGCGCCGAGTCGCTCATCGCGATCCGCGAGGCGCATGAGCGATTCCCCGTCGATGGACGCGGTCACGTGCAGGAGGTGATCGTGCAGAACTTCCGGGCGAAGCCGCGGACCGCCATGCACGACGCGCCCGATGCGAGCGTGCTCGAATACGTCGCCGCGGTCGCGGTCGCCCGCCTCGTGCTGGGCCCCCGCATGCGCGTGCAGGTGCCGCCGAACCTGTCGGATCCGGCCGAGTTCGAGCTGCTCATCCGCGCGGGCGCGGACGACTGGGGCGGAGTCTCACCGCTGACCGCCGACCATGTGAATCCCGAACGACCTTGGCCGCACCTCGACGACCTCGCGCGCCGCACCGGCGAGCTCGGCTTCACGCTGCGCGAGCGGCTGACCGCCCATCCGGAGTACGTGCGCGACGCCGAGACCTGGATCGACCCGGCCCTGCGGCCCGCCGTCGAGGCGCTGGCCGACCCGGTTTCGGGGCTGGCAGCGGCCGGCGCGGTCAAAGCGTGGGGACATTCCGGCGGTCAGAAGCTCGAGGGCACGGCTGCAGATCGATTCGTCCCCGCGCTTTCACATCGAAGCTCCGGTTCCGGGCTCGCGGCGCGGGCGGCGGCCGACCCGCTGAGCCTCGACGACGGCGAGTGGGCGCAGCTGCTGCGCGCCACCGGCACAGACCTCGACGTGCTCACCGCGACCGCCGACGACGTGCGCCGGTACACGGTCGGCGAGGCCGTGAGCCTCGTCGTGAACCGCAATCTCACCTCCAGCGGATTCCGCTCCACCCCGGCGGGCGAACCGGGCACGTTCACGCTCGAGGACGTCGCCGCGATTGCGACGGATGCCGCCGACCTCGGCGCCACCGAGATCTGCGTGCAGGGGATCCTGGCCGCCGACGAAGACCCCCGCGGATACCTCGACATCGCCCGCGCGATCAGGCGCGCGACGCCGGCGATGCACCTGCACGCCTACCGTCCGCAGGATGTGTGGGACCTCGCCGACCGAAGCGGGCTCGGGCTCGACGGAGCCCTCGCCGCCCTCCGCGACGCCGGCGTCGACACTGTGCCGGGCACGGGCGTTAAAGTGCTGAGCGAGCGCGTCCGCACTCTCGTCGCCCCCGGCGACCTCGAGATCGACCGCTGGGTCGAAGGGATCACCGCCGCCCACCGCGCCGGATTCCGCTCGACGAGCGTGCTCTTCTACGGGCATGTCGAGACGGCGGACGAGCGCATCGCGCATCTGCGCCGGCTGCGGGAGATCCAGGGCCAGACCGGCGGATTCACCGAATTCGTGCCGATCCCGCTCCCCGGCGAGCAGGGCGGCGTCCCGCTCGTCGCCGGCCGCGCCGCGATCGACGAGCACCGCGCGATGGTCGCCGTGTCGCGCCTGATGCTGAGCGGCAGCATCCCGCACATCCAGATCCCGTGGACACGTGTCGGTCGCGAGCACGCCGCCACCCTGCTGCAGGCGGGCGGCGACGACCTCGGCGGCACCCTGCTCGACGGACGCGTGCTGCCCGAGGCGGGCGTCGAGTGCGGACTCGAGCTGCCGCTGACGGATGCCGCGCGCATCGCCGCGCGCCTGTTCCGGCCGTTCCGACAGCGTACGACCGACTACCGGGAGCCGCCGCGATGAGCCGGGTGGAGGTCGCAATCGTCGGTGCCGGGTTCGCCGGACTCGGCATGGCGATCGCGCTGCGCCGGGCGGGGCGCCACGACTTCGTGCTGCTCGAGCGAGCGGCATCCGTCGGCGGCACCTGGCGCGACAACACCTACCCGGGCGTCGCGTGCGACGTCCCCAGCCACCTGTACGGCTTCGCGGCGCACCCGAACCCGTCGTGGTCGGGCACCTACGCGCGCGGGGACGAGATCCGCGCGTACCTCGAGCACGTGGTCGAGGTAGAAAGGCTCCGCGACAGGCTGCGTCTGGGCACGGCGATGCGATGGGCGGACTGGGATGCCGCGCACGAGGTGTGGCGCATCGGCACGGGCACTCCGGGTTCCGCGGCCGGGGGCGGCAGCGACGACGTCATCGTCGCCGATGTGCTCGTCCTCGCGTGCGGCCGGCTCACCGAGCCGACGATTCCCGGGACCGTCGGACTCGACAACTTCCCCGGCCCGCTGTTCCACTCGGCCCGCTGGGATCACTCCGTCGACCTCGCGGGTGCGCGCGTGGGGATCGTCGGCACGGGGGCCAGCGCGATCCAGATCGTGCCCGAGCTGGCGCGCACGGCGGCTCACATCACCCTGTTCCAGCGCACACCCGCCTGGATCGTGCCGCGGGGCGGCGACTCGTACTCCGACGCCGATCGCGCCCGGTTCGCGGCGACGCCGCAGGCCCTCGAGGCACTGCGGGCCGACCTCTACGCCGAGGGCGAGGCGCGCTTCGCGTCTCGCGCGGGCGACTCGGACGCCGCGGCCGAGGCGGAAGCCGTGGCGCGCGCGCATCTCGAACGGCAGGTTCCCGACCCTGTGCTGCGCGCGGCTCTCACGCCGGACTATGCCTTCGGCTGCAAGCGCGTGCTGCTGTCGGACGACTTCTACCCCACCGTGGCCTCCGACGCGGTGACCGTCGTCCGCGGTGCACTCACCGCCGTCGAGGGCTCGACACTCGTCGGCTCCGACGGCTCTCGCCATGAGGCCGACGCGCTGGTGCTGGCGACCGGATTCGCCTCGACGCGTCAGCCCTACGCCGACGTCGTCTCCGGTGAGGACGGCGTGACGCTCGCCGGGCACTGGTCCAGCGGGATGACGGCGTTCGCCTCGACGGTCGTCGCGGGATTCCCGAACCTCTTCGTGCTCAACGGCCCGAACGCGTCGCTAGGCCACTCCTCGTCGGTGCTCATGATCGAAGAGCAGGCGGCGTACGTCAGCCGCGTCCTGGACGGGCGCGACGGGCGCGTCCTGCGCGTCGACCCTGAGGCCGAACGCTCCTACACCGACGAGATCGGGCGTGCCGCGGCATCCACCCGATGGATGACCGGCGGTTGCCGCAACTGGTACGTCGACGAGCGTTCCGGCCGGCTGACCCTGCTGTGGCCGGGAACCGTCGACGCCTTCCGCGCACGGCTCTCCCACGCCGACGGCTCGGAGTTCCTCCCTCACGAGGAGCCGAGCAGAACCGAGACGACGAGCGCACCCGTTGAGGGCGTGCCGAGAGGAGCATCATGAGTACTGAGCCGGTTGGTGAGCTTGTCGAATCACAGGGACCGAAGATGAGGTTCGGGTACAAGGCGTCGGCCGAGCAGTTCGGACCCAACGAGCTGTGCGGGTTCGGCGTACTGGCCGAGGAGATGGGCTTCGACTCGGTGTTCGTCTCGGACCACCTGCAGCCGTGGCTGCACGAAGGCGGTCACGCCCCGGCATCCATACCGTGGCTCGGCGCGCTCGGCGCCCGCACGTCGCGGGTGCTGATCGGCACCTCGGTGCTCACGCCGACGTTCCGCTACAACCCCACCGTGATCGCGCAGGACTTCGCGACCCTCGGCGTCATGTATCCGGGGCGCGTGATCCTGGGCGTCGGCACCGGCGAAGCGCTCAACGAGGCGAACCTGGGCTTCCCTTGGCCCGATCCGCCGGAGCGGTTCCAGCGGCTCAAGGAGGCCATCACGCTCATCCAGCGCCTCTGGTCGGAGGAGCGGGTCACCCACGAGGGCACGTACTACACGACCCGCAACGTCACGATCTACGACAAGCTCGACCAGCCGGTGCCGATCTACATCGGCGCCTCGGGTCCGGCCGCGACGAGGCTGGCGGGACGCATCGCCGACGGGTACATCACCACGTCGGGCAAGGCGCAGACCCTGTACACCGACACCCTCCTTCCCGCACTCCACGAGGGGCTCGAGAAGGCCGGACGCGCCGCCGACGGGATCGACACGCTCATGGAGGTCAAGGTCTCGTACCATCCCGATCCCGCGGTCGCCCTCGAGAAGACGCGCTTCTGGGCGCCCCTCGCCCTCAGTGCCGAGGAGAAGATGGGCATCGACGATCCGATCGAGATGCAGAAGCTCGGGGAGCAGCTGCCGATCGAGAGGGCGGCATCCCGCTTCATCGTCTCGAGCGACCCCGACGAGCACGTCGAGCAGATCTCGCGGTATGTCGACATGGGCTTCCGCCACCTCGTGTTCCACGACCCGGGCCACGATCAGGAGGAGTTCCTCCGCACGTACGGCGCCGAGATCCTGCCGCGGCTGCGCGCCCGGTTCGGAGCGTGACGGCGCCCGCCGGCTGGGCGGTCGTCATCCCGGTCAAGCCCGCGGCCGTCGGCAAGTCGCGGCTGGCGCTGCCCTCGGTGGACCGCGTGACCCTCGCCCGCGCGATCGCGCTCGACACGATCGCGGCGGCCGCGGCGTGCCCCGCGGTCGCACAGGTCTACGTCGTCTCGGACGACGGCGCGCTGGTCGCACTCGCCTTCGACGTCCCGGGCCTGCGATTCGTCGCCGAGGGAGACGCCCGCGGCATCGACGCCGCGGTCGCGGTCGGTGCGGACGCCGCGGGCGAGCGGATGCCGCGGGCCGCGCTGCTGGGCGACCTCCCGGCGCTGCGTCCCGACGATCTCGCGGCGGCCCTCGGGGCTGCGGCCGCGGTGGAGCGCGCGGCGGTGGCCGATGCGGAAGGCACCGGCACCACCCTCGTGACGGCGCGCGCCGGCATCCCCCTGCAGACGTCATTCGGCGACGGCTCGTTCGCGCGGCACGTCGATCTCGGCTGCGTGCCGCTCGACATCGAGGCGGCCTCGAGCCTCCGGCGCGACGTCGACACGCCCGACCAGCTCGAGGCGGCCGCTGCGCTGGGCGTGGGGCCGCGCACCGCGGCCGTGCTCGCGGCTCAGATCAGCAGGTAGAGCGCGCCGATCACGGTGAACGTGATCACCAGCCGCTCGAACACGACCTGGTTGAGCCGGCCGGCGAGCCACCGGCCGAACAGCGCCCCGGCGACGACCAGCGGCACGAGCACGAGGTCGACGAGAAGGCCCGGCACCGTGATCAGTCCCAGGCCGAACGAGAACGGCAGCTTGCTCAGATTCACGATCGCGAAGAACCAGGCGGCGGTGCCGAGGAACTCCTTCACCGGGAAGCGCATCGCCAGGAAGTACATCGACATGACCGGACCGGCGGCGTTCGCGACCATCGTGGTGAAACCGCTCAGCGTCCCGTAGGTCGCCGCGGCGAGGCGGTGCCGGCCCGCGTCTCCGACGGGGGCGGTCATGCGCCGGCGGAACAGGGTGATCGCGATCACCGCGAGCAGGATCACGCCGATCGTCCGCTTCACCCAGGTGTCGTCGGCGAAGAAGAGGAACGCGACGCCGACCAGGATGCCGGCGATCACGGCCGGCGCGAGCCGCAGCAGCGTGCGCCAGTTCGTGAACCGCCGATAGGTGACGACGGCGAACAGGTCGGCGACGATGAGCAGCAGCAGGATCGTGCCCGTCGACTGCCGCGCCGGGAGCACCGCGGCGAAGATCGCGACCGCGACGGTGCCCGCGCCGGGCACCGCGGTCTTGGACAGGCCGACGATGACCGCCGCGACACCCAGCAGCGCCCAGCCGAACCACATCAGATCGGGCACGTCACCCCTCGGTCGGTGAGGAGGCAGCGGCGAGCGCCGCCTCGGCGAGGGCGGCGGAGGTTGCGGCATCCCGCATCCACAGCGGCGTGACGACCGCCCGGATGCCGAGACCCTCGATCGCGGCCGCCGATGCCGCATCCTCCTCGGCGATCAGCCACGCATCGAGCAGCCCGCCCGTCGAGCGCGCGCCGTAGTGGGCCGCCACGGCGGCCGCGGAGGTCTCGACGCCGATCGCGGCGAGGCACACGTCGGCCATGCCGCGCACGACCCGGCCGCCGATGATCGGAGAGACGCCGACGACGCGGCCGGGGGCGGCGCGCAGTGCGTTGCGGATGCCGGGCACGGCGAGGATCGGACCGATCGAGACGACCGGGTTGGAGGGAGCGATCAGCACGACGTCGGCCTCGGCGATCGCGTCGAGCACGCCGGGTGCGGGCGCGGCCGCCGCGATCCCGGGGTTGTCGAAGCGCAGCGGCGTGAGGGCGGCCCGGTGACGCGTCCACCACTCCTGGAAGTGCATGCTCGATCCGTCCGTCACCGTCGCGATCGTGTCGACCTCGGCATCGGTCATGGGCAGGAGCCGGGCGCCCAGCGGCCAGCGGCGGCACAGGCGCTCGATCACCTGCGTCGGCGAGAGCCCCTCCCGCAGCCATCCGGTGCGCGCGAGGTGGGTGCCCAGGTCGAGGTCGCCGAGGGTGAACCACGGCCAGCCCGCACCCCACTCCTGCAGCTCGTGGTTGACCCGCTCACTGTCGCCCGCGCGGCCCCAGCCGCGCTCGGCGTCGTTCACGCCGGCGAGGGCGTACACGATCGAGTCGACGTCGGGCTGGAGGCGCACACCCGAAAGCCAGAGGTCGTCTCCGGTGTTGACGACGATCGTGAACGGCTGGGCGGATGCCGCGGCCGCGGCATCCGCTCGATCAGAGAGTGCTGCGCGCACACCGAGCGAGAACCGCGACCCGCCGACGCCTCCGGCGAGCACGACGACGCGCAGCGGCGTATGGCCGCCGGTGCGAGTGCCGTGCGTCAAGGCGCGAATTCGTCCGCGGCGTGCGGCAGGGTGAACTTCGCGACGGCGGCGATGAGCGCGTCCACGGTCTGGCTCGCGGCGATCACGTCGACCGAGAGCCCGGCGCGGCGTGCGTCCTTGGCCGTGCGCGGTCCGATCGCGGCGATGACGGTCGAGGAGGGGATGTCGGGGAACTGCTGCTGAACCTGCTCGGCGACCGAGCCGCTGGTGACCAGGATCGCGTTGATGCGGCCGCTGCGGACGTCTTCGGCGATGCGATCGGTCACGGGCACTCCGACGGTTCGATACGCGACGACGCTGCGCACCCGGTGACCGGCCTCGTCGAGCAGCCGGGTGAGCACCGGCTTGGCGATCTCACTGCGGAGGGTGAGGATGTCGCGCGGCTCGGGCTCGAGCGCGATCATCTGCTCCGCCATCCCGGCCGCCGAGTTGTCGCGCTCGGGAACGAGGTCGACGCGGTAGCCCACGGCCTGGAGCGCGGCGGCGGTGGTCTCGCCCACTGCGGCGACCTTCGTCGCGGCGGGGATCGAGGCCCGGTGCGCGAACAGCACGTCGACCGTGGTCGCGCTCGTCACGGTGAGCCAGTCGAACGCGCCGGCCTCGAGATCGGCGAGCGCCTGATCGAGCGCGGCCTGGTCGTTGGTGGGCGCGAAGTTGATGAGGGGGGCCACGACCGGAATGGCTCCCTGGTGTCGCAGGTTCGCCGCGACGCCGTCGCCCCACGGCCCGCCACGGGGCACGAGCACGCGCCAGCCCTGGAGGGGCTTGGGCGATTGCTGTGGGGCGTGGTTCATGGGCTTGACTCTCGTGATACCTCGGTCAGCCGCCCCAACGTTCGAGCAGCCGACGCGCGTCGTCGAACCTTGCGCATCGGGTTCGCGCCGTCGGCAGCATTCGCACCATCGCACTGCCTGACTCTCGAGCATACCCCCGGGTCAGCGGCCCGCGTGCCCGCGATCGCACCGGCCACAGGCCCGCGCCCGGCCTCAGCGCGTGTAGAGCCGGACCGCCGCCCACACGAGCAGTCCGATGGCCGCGGCACCCGTCACGACGGCGGCGCCGGCCCCCGACGGGTTGCGGCGGGAGAACGATCGGGCCTTCGCGAGCGCCTCGTCGGTGACCAGGGCGACGCGCCGGGGCACATTGGCCTTCAGCTCGATCGCGGCGAGGGCGGCCTTCAGCTCTGTGCGAGCCTGCTCGACCGGATCGACGATCCCGAACGGAACAGCGGTGCGGGGCACCGGAACCGGTGTGCGCGACACGGGAACGGGCGAGCTAGAGCTCATCACGCACCTCCTTGACATCCTGGACGATCGACTGGACGGGGTTCTGGGCACGCGCCACCTTGCGGAAGCGCTGGACGCCGAGGAACGCAAAGAGCGCCGCGATGAGAAGCAGCACGACCAGCACGATCAGCGCGGCCAGCCAGGCGGGCACCCAGACTGCGAGGGCGAGGACCGCCAACGCGATGAGGACGCCGACGGCCCAGAACAGGAAGAACAGCGCCACCGCGATCCAGCCCGCGCCGTAGCCGGCGTCCTTCGACGTGCGCCGCACCCAGGCCTTGCCCGCGTCGACCTCGGCGATGACGAGGTTGCGGATGAGCTCCGGGATCTCGCCGAGCAGCGTGAACAGGCTGTCGTCGTTCCGGTCGCGGAAGCCGCGAGGAGTGGTCACGTCAGGCTCCGTTGCGGTTCTCGTCCGCGGCCTTCGAGATGTCGTCGAACGCGTCGTCGGCGGCATCCCTCACCGCGCGGGCCGACTTCTCGGCCGCCGTGCTCACATCGTCGGCCTGGCTCTTGCCGGTTCGGATCGCGGCGTCGAGCTTCTGCCCGGCCGTGCCCTTGGACGTCGCGGACTTGGTGACCTTGACCGCGCTGTCCCACAGGGTGCTGGGCAGGGCCATCGCCGTGGACTTCGCGAATTCCTTCGCCTTGCCCACCTGCTCCTGGACCGGCTCGAGATTCCACACCTTGTCGACCTGCGCCTTGATCTGCTCATAGCGCTCCCGGCCCGCGCGCGCACCGAGCACGTAGCCGGCCGCGAGTCCGATGACGAGTCCTACTTTGCCCCTCATGGCGTCTCCTCATGATCGATGGGTCCCTGTCCCTGTCCAAGCGGGGCCTGGCGCAGGCGGGCGGGATGTCTGCACCCAGGGTAGCCCCGTATGCCGATTCCGGCATCCGCTGGTCTCCCGCGCGACCCTGTGCTACACGTGCTTCCGTCGGTGTGCCGCCGTCGCGCGGCTACGGTCGCTCGTCCGCGCTCCCCCACAGCACGATGCGCCGCACCCGTTCGGCCTCCTCCAGCGCGTCGGGAACGACCTGGGCGACACCCGTTCCCGCCACCCACGCGCCGACCGCCGCCAACCTGGGCACGGCGTGGATCGCGTCTCGGGCCGCCCCGGCGGCCTCGCGATGGCCGATCGCCGACACCGGCGGCGGCTGGAGGTAGCGGGCGCGGTGTGCTCCGCCGACGGTCTCCAGCTTCGCGCCGAGGAGAGCAGATGCCTCGGCGACGGCGAGATCGGCAGCCGCGGCATCGTCGAGCGCCGCGGTGGCGGGAACCTCTCCGGGGCCGCCGAAGGTCACCTTGAGCACGTGCACGTCGGGACCGGCTTCTCGACGCACCCAGGGCCATCGCGCGGTCGAGTCCGTGACGGATGCCGCGACCGCGCGGCCCGGAACGGCGTAGACCGCGGTACGGGTGGGTGCCGCGCTGAGCTCGGGCGAGGAGACGACGAGTGTGACGACTTCGAGCGCGGTGACGGGCATCGCCTCGAGCGCGGGGGCGGCTCGACCGAGCAGCCGGTGCGCGTCAGCCGCGCCGGTGGCGACGATAACGTGGTCGGCGGGGTCGATCGCTCGGTGGCCGTCCGCGTCGACGTCGACTGTCCACCCTCCTCCCGGGTGGGGCGCCAGGCCGGCGACCCGCACGCCGACGACGACGTCGGCACCCAGGGCGCGGAGCCGTTCGTGCAGCGCGTCGACCAGGCGCTGCATCCCCCCGTCGAGCCCTTCGAGTCCGTATTCTGCGGGCTGCGACGCGGTCGCTCTCGCGGCGCGCAGCTGCGAGACGGCGCCAGCGAGCGAGCCGGTGCGGGTGAGGGCGGCGCTGAGTCCGGGGGCGACGGCTTCGACGTCCACGTCGTCGGGGTGGATGGAGAATGCACCGAGGCTGAGCGGGGCGACGACGCGGTCGAGCACGAGCTCGCCCATCCGCGTGCGCACGAGCCGGCCGAGACTGCGCTCCCGGCCGATCGTGAGCGGCGGGCGCAGCCGGTCGAGGTACGCGCGCCATGCGCCGCGCCACCCGATCAGGCGCCGCACGCGCTCGTCCCACGGATTCTCGGGGATGCCGCGCACGGTCTCCTCCGGCAGCGGTACCGGACCGCCGGGCAGGCCGCCGATCCAGTCGGCGCGCGGCCCGGTGGGTGCCACGGCCTCGGTGAGCCCGAGTTCGTCCAGGAGGGCCCGCACGCCTTCCCCGCGGGTCGCATAGCCTTCGGCGCCCAGGTCGACGCGCAGACCGCCCACCTCCTCGGTCCACAGCGCTCCGCCCAGCCGGTCGGAGGCCTCGACCAGTGTCACCCGGATGCCGATCTTCGAGCACGCGTGAGCAGCGACCAGGCCGCCGATCCCGCCGCCGACGACCACGACGTGCGTGTCATGCGCCTGGGCGGCGAGGTCATCCAGGGGGGCGCTGTCCACGCGTCCATCCTCGCACCGCGCTCTGCGGCGGCGGCGCCTGGAAGGGCGCCCCCGTGCGGTGCGAGACTGACGGCATGACCCTGCACATCACCGGCGACGCCGCCGCCGACCTCCTGCTGACCGAAGACCCGCTGGCGCTCGTGATCGGGATGCTGCTGGACCAGCAGGTCGCGATGGAGACGGCGTTCGCGGGGCCCCTCAAGATCCGCGAACGCATCGGCTCGTTCGATGCCGCCACGGTGGCCCGATACGACCCGGACGCGTTCGTCGAAGTGTTCAAGACGACTCCGGCGGTGCACCGCTTCCCCGGATCGATGGCCGCCCGCGTGCAGTCGCTGTGCGCGGCGATCGACCAGGAGTGGGGCGGTGACGCAGCCGGGATCTGGACCCGCGATGACCCCGATGGCGTCACTGTCCTGAGACGGCTGAAGGCACTGCCGGGCTTCGGCGAGCAGAAGGCGAAGATCTTCCTCGCCCTCCTCGGCAAGCAGTACGGCTTCACGGGTGACGGCTGGCGTGAAGCCGCCGCCCCGTACGGCGAGGAGGGCTCGTTCCGCTCGGTGGCCGACATCGTCTCGCCCGAGTCGCTGACGAAGGTGCGCGAGCACAAGCGCGCCGTGAAGGCTGCCGCCAAGGAAGCGTGACGCCGCACGGCGGAGCGTTCCGTCGTCGTGCTGTCCGCCGAAAGGGGGACAAGGGGTATCCGACGACCTGGGTTAGCCTGTTCAGGCCCACATCAGTACCCGATCGGCGCGCCCCCGCGCGCTCGAAGAACAAAGGAAGTGGACGCGCATGAAGTTCGCAATGGGAGCCGACACGCTGACCGTGCTCGGCAAGACCACATCCGGATCCAGCGATGAGCTCGCCGCGCTCGTGCGCCAGCTGCTCGAGGCGGCAGAGCCCCTCGAAGGGCGCTTCCAGGGAGCGGGGCGCGCTGCCTTCGACCGCTTCAAGTCGCGCACCGACGCGATCTCGGGCGAGCTCAAGGCCGCGCTGGACGGCGTACTCGTCGGTATCGGCGGAATGAACCGCTCGTTCCTCGAGGGCGAGTCCGCGATGGTCGATCAGACGCAGTCCATGGAAGCCGGGTCGTCGTTCGACGCCGCCCGCTTCGGATCCCGCTGAGCCGGACGAGAGGGACGAGAAACATGGCGAACCAGAGCGACCGTCGCGACTACGACATCGCGGCATCCCAGAACGCGCAGGACAACTTCAACCGCATCGCCGCGCAGCTCGAGGCGGTCATCGACCAGCACGACCGCGACGTGCAGGCCGCGATGGCCGACTACGCCGCCGAGGGCGTGTCGGAGGACTACCGCGCGAAGGAAGTGCGGTGGCGCAACGCCGCCGGAGAGGTCCGCGGCATCATTCAGACCCTGCGTGCCTCGCTCGAGCGAAACGACGAGTCCGCGCAGGACGCGCTGCGCAAGGCCCGTGCGGCAGTGGAGTCGATCGGCTGAGCCGGTCTGAATCGAGCTCATGACGAACTGGAGCATCCAGCCGTCGGGGGTCGTCGCCGTGCTGAAAGACGTAAACACGTACGCGGAGGCCCTCGGTGATTCGCTGGCACGACTCGCCCCCGCGATGCAGAGCGCGGTGACGGCGACGCAGTCCCCCGCGATCTCCGATGCCGTGCAGTCCTACTTCACGCTGGAGGACGGCCCGCGCATCGAGGGCATGAACGCGCGCATCGGCGCCGCCGCGACGGGTGTCGTGACCGCGACCGAGGCCTATGTCACCGGCGACCTGGAGATGGCCGCGAACGCGCAGTCGGCCGGCGTCGCGGCGGTCTACCCGCCTGACCTGCCTCGCGGGGTGATGTGATGCCCTCCCCCATCGACCCGGAGCAGATCCCCGGCAAGCTCCTCGATCCCGACACGATCGAGGCGGAGGCGCGCACGATCGGCACGATCGCGGGCTCCGTGCGCGACAACGGCTCCGACGTGCACCTGAAGTGGCAGGCCATGTCGGGTGTCTACTCGGCGCCCGAATCGGGCGCGCTGCTCGGCCTCATGCAGCCGGTGTCGTCACAGGCGACGGCCGTCGGCGATAACCTCGAGACCGTCTCGTCCGCGCTCGCCCACTTCGCCGGGGAGGTCCGGCCGATCAAGGCGGAACTGGACTCGCTGCGCGTGCAGGCCGAGGCCTTCGGCCGCGAGATCGACGGCGGAGTGTCGGTGCGCGAGCTGAACCCGGCGTGGATCAGCACGCAGTCCACCTACGGCACGGCGAGCACGATCTCGTACTCGTCGTCGTCGACCGGCGGCACGTCCACCGCGCCGGCGGAGGTGCCGCAGTACCGGAATGTCACGAAGGAGTGGCATGAGGCCCAGGAGTACGTCGACCGCAACAACGAGCTGATCTCCGCCGTCAACGCCCAGCAGCTCGCCCTGTGGGAAGCCGAGCGCACCTGCGCCAACAAGATCCGCGCGCTCTACGGAGCCGCCGCGCTGCGCGGGTTCCAGTCCGAGGACGACGCACTGGGCTACGGGCTGGACGAGATCCCCGAGGGCACCGAGATGCCGTGGGGCGCCCCCGTCGAGCGCACCGAGGGGTGCGGCGAGGCGACCGCGAAGTTCGTCTTCAAGGATTTCCTCTGGGAGGGCCTCGCGGTCGGCGGTGTGTGGGGCACGGTGCAGGGACTCGGCACCCTCGTGCTCGGCTACAACCCGGCCACGGGGGACTGGTTCTCCGGCGACGCGTATGGCGCCGCATGGGGCAACCTCGGGATGCTGGGCGTCGCGGCGCTGACCAACACCGGAATCCTCGCCCCCATCTTCCACGCCGACTCCGCCCTGCAGGCCTCCGGCGGCGGCGGATTCCTGCCGCAGGAGGTGCGGGACTTCAAGGCCGATGCCGACGAGGCCGCCCTGAACACGGGCAAGGCCCTCATCGCCTGGGACAAGTGGGAAGACGACCCGGGCACGGCTCTCGGCGAGTCCGTCTTCAACGTCGGCACGGCGCTCATCCCGGTCGGCGGCGCGGCCGTCGCCGGTGTGAAGACCGCCTCCACCGCGGCATCCGTCCTCACCAAGATGACCCGCGTGGTCGAGTTCATCGACCCCGCCGCGTGGGCCGTCAACGGCACGCTGAAGATCGGCGGGGCCGGGCTCGGCAGCCTCGACAACCTCATCGGCAGGGTCGACGGGTTCGAGACGCCGACGATCGAGGTCTACACCGCGATGGATTCGCCGTCGGCGCTGAGCACCCTGGACGACTGGGGTGTCGACCTCAACACCGTGGCCGCGCGTGTGGATGACGGCATCCCGGTTCTGGAATTCCCGGGTGGTCGCATCGAGCTTCCGGCCGGTGCTTTCGACGGCGGCGTGCGGATCGGCGACGAGGGCGCCTCGGTCACCGCGCATGTGCGAGAGCCGGAACTGGTGGGTGCGGGCGGTGTCCGCGGCGAGACCGGGTCGGGCGCCGTGAACACGATCGTCGACGATGCACCCGTTCGCACCGGCGGAACGGATGATCCCGGAACGGGCGGCTCCGCCGGAGCAGGCGATGCAGGCGGCGGCTCCGGATCGGGCGACGAGGGTGCTCACCCGCGCGGTGATGCACCCGAGAACGTGCCTCCCCACACCGGCCTGTCCGCCCCGCCCGCACACGCGGGAGCCGATGCACCACCGCTCCCCGCAGATGAGCTGGCCGAGATCAACGACGAGTTCAGACTGCCGAGCGGGGAGGTCGATCCGGCGCGCTTCGACGAGTGGACCGACGCCGTGTCCGACGCGTACCCGGCACTCACGCCCGACCAGGTGCGCGGCATCTACGACTACACGACCGATCCCGGATACGAGGCGATGAACCCGTACCTGCGCAACTCGGGAGCGACTCCTGCCGATGTCACTGCGCTGGAGGGACGGATCACCGACACGACGGAAGGGCTCGCCAACCTGCCGGCCGAACCGTCACTGGGCCAGCCCTACTCGCGCGGTGTGCGCATGTTCCCGGAGTTCCTCGACCAGTTCCAGGTCGGCAGGCGGTGGTCCGATCCGTCGTTCATGAGCTCGTCGAGCAGCCCGGGCGTCGCCGAGAACTTCGCCGCTGAGGCCCTGAGCGAGGGCAAGACGCCCGGCATCATCACGATCGATGGCCAGACCCCCTCAAGCATCACGCCGCTCTCGCGCTACCAGCTGGAAGCGGAGTTCCTGTTCCAGCGGGGAACGCAGTTCGACGTCGTGAGCAAGTTCCAGGACAGCAGAGGTGTCTGGCGCATCCACCTGCGCGAGGTGGTCGAATGACCGTGAGTGCGGCGGAGTCGCTGTCGGACGATGCCCTGTGGGCCGGTCTGCAGGAGCACGTGCACGCCACCCTGGGCATCGTGGGCATCCCGAAGATGCTCGCCGCGCGCAGCGAGGAGGCGGCGAAAGCGAAGTGGGTTGCTCGCGCGCGCGGAGTGCTCGACAAGCTCTCCGCCCGGGTGCCGCTGACCGCGGCGGGACCGGGCCGTTTCGCGGTCGGCGACGGGGTCGAGCTGCAGCTGGATATCCACACCGCGATCGTCGTCGTCGACGGTGCGCCGCGGATCACCACCATGATCGCCTTCGACCCCGCCGCCCTGATCCTCACCACGGTGGGAAGCAGACGCTGGGGTGGGCCGTGGACGAGCTCCCTCGCCGGCCAAGAGACGTCACGCCCCATCATGGAGCGCGACGATCCGGGCGTCGATGCGACCGAGTTCCCATGGGTCGCGCAGAATCCGGGCCACCCCGGGCCGTGGACCTCCGCGGCGACCGCCGAGGAAGCGCGAGGCGCCGCGACTGCCGAGGACATCGGTTTCGAGCGTCTATCGTCGCTGTTCGGCGCGTTCCAGGAGGCGTCACATGAGTGATTCGGGGTCGTCGCTCGTCGACGCGCTATCGCGCCTGCCGGTCTACCGCGGATTCACCTGGCGCGCCGCAGGATTCGAATTGACCGCGCCGTTCAGCTCGGACGCACCGATCCCGACCACACGCGACCTGCGTGTGGCGACGGAGAACTTCCGCGCGGTGGGCGTCCACCTGATCCTCTCCACGGGGGGCCGGGACATCGGCCCGTTCTCGGCGCACCCGTCGGATCAGGAAGTGGTGCTTCTGCCGGGTGCTCGACTGGTTCCGGCCACCTCCTTCCACGAAGTGGCGGGCTTGCGGATTCAGGTCGTGATCGAGCAGCCCCGATCCGAAGAGCCCATTCCCGACGTGCCGACCGACGCGGAGATCGGCGAGATCATCCTTGCGGCGCAGGCGAAGGATGATGTGGCCGTATTCAGCCCGGGGCGCTACGGAGCGTGAACCCGACTTTCTCCCGCGGCGGTGGGATCGGGTGGGGGTGATCCTTTCGGCGTTCGAGCCGCTCTTCGACGGGGAGACCTGGCTGTTCGGCAGCGACATCGAAGCCGCGCGCTACAGCCGTACGCGGACATTCCGGCGGCCGACCTGCGGGTGTCGATCCGGCGTGTGGATCGAGACCTGCGGGCATAGCGGATCTGGGCGTCCCGGCCGGCTCGCGTGACGAGTGTCCGCCGTTTGGGGGACAGGGGCCGTCACACGACCTGGGTTAGCCTTGTCGGGCCCCCTGAAAGTCGGTTCCGATCGGCGATTTCGGCACGCCTATGACGACACACGATCAGATCCGCCCCACCGACGTCGACCCGCTGGTGGCCGCCACGCCCGCCCGCCCCGGTCAGCGCATCCGAGCGCTCGCGATCGACGCCGTCCTGCCGATCGCCGCCCTCACCCCCGCGATCGTCGCGTTCGCGACCGGCTACACCGTGGTCGGATGGATGCTGACGCTCATCGTGATCGGCGCGGCCGGGTTCACGATCCGCGCACTCGCCCGCACCGGACGCACCCTCGGGCGCGTCGCCGTCGGGACGCGCACCGTGAGGCGATCGACCGGCGCCGCGGCCGCGGCATCCCTCCTTCCATCTCTGCTGCGCGGTGACCTCGGCACGTTCGACATCCGCCGCGGTCGCGACCCGTTCGCACCGGCGCTGACCCCGCTGGTCTTCCCCGAGCGTGCGACGGTGCAGGCCTCTGCCCGCGGGCCGCTGCGCGGACGCGCGCCGGTGGCCGAGCTCGACTCGGGCCAGCGTCTGTCGATCGCATCCGCCCTCGTGCTCGGCCGCAACCCGTCTGCGCCGACCGATGCGCCCGCGGACGTGTGCCAGTGGCCCGACCTGTCTCGCAGCCTCTCGAAGTCCCACGCCCGGCTGGAGTGGGACGGGCGCCTCGTGTGGGTGACCGATCTCGGCTCCACGAACGGCACGTTCCTGCGCGCCGACGGGGCGTCGCAGCCGCTCCTGCCGTTCCAGCGCACGCCGATCCCTGCCGAGGCGACCCTCGAGCTGGGCGATCGCGTCGTGACCGTCACCGTGGGCGTATGACCGCCGTGGGAGGGAACGGCGGGGGCATGGCGAGCTCGATCGCGCAGCATCCCCTCCTCGACGCCGCCGGCTCCGGCTGGGCGGCTACCGAGACGCGGGCCGATGTCGTGGCGCTCTCGGTCGGCATGAGCGACTTCCTGCATCGCGTCGCAACCGGTGGCGAGCGGCCGATCGTGGTGTCCGGCGAGTACTCCCGCATGACGCAGCCGCTGTCCGAAGCGCTCTCCGCGGTCGGCGGCCACTGGGTGATCCGCACGGAGTCGGACGACTGCTACGACGCGAGGTCGGGCGCTCCGTTCGAGAGCCCGCAGGACGTGCTGGCTCTGCTCCCGCACCCCACCGCCACGCTGGGCGTGCATCCCGCGTTCGTCCGCGCCGCGATCGCGACCCGCCTCCAGCTGGTGGCCACGGTCTCCACGCGTCACCGCGTCAGTCGCCCGGTGCGCCTCGGCGGCGTGCTCGACGCCGCGTCCGAGACGTTCGCCGGCGCCGCACCGACCGGGTGGGGGCCGACCGAGCCGCTCGTCGCGCCGTGGGACCGCGACGACCTCACCGAGCGCTCGAGGCGACGCATGCCGCAGGAGAGTCGTTGGGCCGCGGTCACCGCCGCGCAGCATCCGCTCGTCGGCACGCTGCAGGTCGCCCGCACGAGCGAGGGTCTCGAGGAGACCACGCGCGTCTGGGCCGACGTGGGCGGACCGGGAGACGAGCGCGGGGCGAACCTGGCGCTCGAGGCCCGCAGGTTCCTGTCGCAGGCAGCCGGGGTCGGGATGCCGCTCCTCGGCGTCGCCTTCGCCGCGGTCGGCGCACCCGACCTCGCCCGCCGCAGCACCGCTGCGTCGACGCCCGAACCGCTCGCACTGCTGATCGGCCCTCCCGGAGTGCGAGCCCTCGGGGTGGAGCCGCGGGCGTGGGTGGACGCGCACGGCGGTGCGCTGGTCGGCAGTCCCCGACTCCCCGGTGTGCTCGTGCCCCTCGGCTCCGTCGACGGCGGCGGCTGGCCACGCCTGGCCGACGTGCTGGCCACCCTCGAAGGCGCCCGCGTCGCCGAACTCCTCTCCGTCGCGCCCCACGTCGCCGCGCAGCTTCGCGCCGCGGAGCGCGTGCACGACCGCACCGCAGAAAGCGAGGGATGATGCCCGACCAGCGCGACACCGTCCTCATCGAACAGGCCAGGATCGAGCGCATGCGCCTCGGCTCCGCTCTGCTGTACGGCCACATCGGCGAGCGGCGCACGGTGAACGATCATCTGCGCCGGCTCATCGGCTCGCTCATCATCGCCGCGGTCGCCTGCGCCGCGTGCGTGGGAGTCTCCTTCGTCGTCCAGCTGCTGTCGGATCGGGCGGATGCCGCGCCGCCGGCATCCGCCCCCTCATCGGTCTCATCGCCGGCCGCACCCACCCCGGAGGTGCCGTGAGCATCTACACCCGCCTGACCGTCGCCGGCAGCACGCGCCGCAGCGAGGTCGTGGTCCCCAGCGCCGAGCCCCTCGGCGCGGCGCTTCCGCGCCTGCTCGACCTGCTCGGCGAGACCGGGGGCACGGTCTCCCGGCCGCTCACGCTCGTCGCCGCCGACGGCGAACAGCTCGACACCGCCCGCTCGCCGCAGCAGCTCGACCTGACAGACGGAACCCTGCTGCGCCTCGTGCGCCTGGATGCGGCGCCGCCCCCGCCCGTCGTGATCGATGTCACGGATGCCGCCGCCGATGCGCACGACGCCCGTCCCGATCGGTGGGACGCCCGCGCCCGCGGGACCGCCGGCGCCACCGGGATCGCGCTCGCCTTCGCTGCCGCCGGGTCGCTCGCACCGATGGGCGGACCGGTCGTCGCCGCCGTCGTGCTGGCGGCGGCGATCATCGGCCTGCTCGCCGGCGCGACCGGGCTCGGACTCGGCGGCCTCCGGGGCGTCTCGGCGTGCCTCACCGCCGCCGCGGCGGGTCTGGCACTTCCGCTCGGCACGGCTGCGCTCACCGCGGCGCAGGCCGGCGGATACGCCGCCGACCGGGCCCTGCTCCTCGCTGCGGGAGTCGTGATCGCGGCGGCGTCGACGGTCGTGCTGTTCGGTCTGGGCGTCGCGCTGCGCCGCCCCGGTGCCGCTGCCGGCGGCGCTCTCGGCGCGTCGCTGGCCACTCTGCTGATCGTCCTGCTGCTGACGGGCGTCGGCACCGCCGCGGCGGCCGCGATCACCGGCACGGTCGCCGCCTTCGCCACCGGTCCACTGCCGTGGATCGCGCTGTCGGCGGCGGGACTGACCGACCTCGACCGCCGGGTCGCGCAGGGAGAGCACCTCGACCGCCCGCGCGCGTTCGCGTCGATCGACGACGCGTACTCGGCGCTGACGTGGAGCGTCGCCGGCGTCGCCGCGGTCCTCGCCGTGACCGGCGTCGCCCTCGTGCTCGCGGACGAGCTGTGGAACGGCCTGCTGGCGCTCGCATTCGCGCTCGTGGCCGCCCTGCGCTCGCGCGCCTTCCCACTGCGCGCCCAGGGCTGGGCGCTGTGGGCGGCGGTCGGATCGATCGCGGTGTCGGCGGTTCTGACGCAGCTCTCGGGCGGTCTCGGGTGGCTGGGCGCCGTGGTTGCGGTCGCCGCGGCGGCGTTGATCGCGGTCGCGGTGCTGGTCTCGCCCCGTGACCACACCCGTGCCCGCCTGCGCGGCCTCGGCAACACGGTCGAGACCCTCGCCGTCGTGTCGCTGCTGCCCCTGCTGATCGGCGCGCTCGGCATCTACGCCGAGCTTCTCGGCATGTTCGGCGGCGGTTCGTGAGTCTCGACCTGCGCGGACTGCCGACCGCTCTGTTCGGCAGCGGAGTCGCGGAGCGCGCCGCGCTGACGGGGTGGGATGCCGCCATCCGCGGCGGCCTGTCGACCACGCGGCGCATCGGCTTCGTCTCGCTCGCCGAGGGCGCGGGAGCAAGTTCGCTCGCCCACCGGGTGACGCGGATCGTCGCCGCGCGCCGGGCCGAGCCCGTGCTCGCGATCGACGTCTCTGGCAACGCCCGAGGCCTGGCACAGCGCCTGGACGTCGACCCGACGCCCGCGAACGAGTCCCGCACGAGCGCACGCACGACCGCTGAGGCGCTCACCGGTCTCCCCGGCCGGGACGGCTGGTACGCCCTGAGTCCGGTGGATGGCGGGGCGCCCGAGGCGAGCGTGGACGCATGGCTCACCGAAGCCGCACCGATCACCCGCTTCTTCGAGGTGTCGATCACGGACTTCGGGGTGCGGCATCCGCTCGTCGATCTCGCCGCGTGCGCGGCACTGTGCGACGTCGTCTGCATCGTGAGCGACGCGACGCGTGCGTCCGCCGAGCTCGCCCGCGCCGTCGCGCCCGCGATCGCCCTGCTGCCCGAGCACCCGCGCACGGTGCTCGCGCTCGTCGACCACGCCGGCGACGGCGACGCGGTCGCCCGTGCGATCGCCGCCGACGGCACGGCCACCGTGAGCGTGCCGTTCGACCGGGGACTGCGTGACGACGGCGGCGCCCGCACCATCTCCGCGCGCCGGGCGCTGCTGCGTCTCGCGGCGACACTCGTGGCCGCATCCGATCCGGGGACGGCGCGATGACCGTGCGCGTGATCCACCGTCCGGCCCGCATCACCGAGCCCGTCGAGCGCCCCGTCGACATCGTGCTGGCCCCGCCGCCCCCGATCGGCGAGGGATCCACCGGCTTTCCGATCCAGTCGCTGCTGCCGGTCGTGGGCAGCCTGTCATCGATCACCATGATCGTGCTCCTCCGCAACAACCCGGTCATGGTCGTCGTCGGCGCGGTGATCCTCGTCGTCGCGCTCGTCGGCGGAGTGGGCATGGCATTCAGCGCCCGCGGCAACGCCGCCCGGCAGCGCCGCGTGCAGCGCGAGCGCTATCTCGACTACCTCGAGGAGCTGCGGGGCACCGTCCGCGAGACAGCCGACCTGCACCGCGCGGCGTCCATCGCACTCAATCCCGAACCCGCCACCCTCGTGGAGATCGGAGTGAACACCGCGCGGCGCTGGGAGCGGCGGCCGAGCGATTCCGACTTCCTCCGCGTGCGGATCGGCACCGGCGATCTGCGGGCGGTCGAGGTGGGCCTTCCGCCCGAGCAGAACCCGGTGCAGCCCTTCGATCCGGTGATGAAGGGCTCGGCCGAGCGCGTCGTGCGCCTGGCCGGAGTCGCGCAGGGCATGCCGGCGATCCTCGACCTCGAGCGCGGCGGGCACATCTCGATCGTCGGCGATCGCGCCGGCACCCTCGCGGTCTGCCGGGCGATCGCCGCGCAGATCGCGGCGCTGCACTCCCCCGACGACGTGCATCTCGCGGCGGTGATCCCGGAGGACTCCCGCGGCGACTGGCACGGCTTCGACCTGCTGCCGCACGCGTCCGCGCCCGAGCCCGAGCCGGGGGCGCTCGCCGCGCGGCGCATCGCGCCGACGCTGCCCGACCTGCTGACCCTGATCGGCGCAGAGCTGCGCGACCGCGTCGCGACCGCGGCGGCCTCTCGGCGCAGCGGCCGGCGCACCAAGCCGGGTCGGCTCGTGCTGTTCATCGACGAAGGGACGGATGCCGCCACCGCCCTGCCCCGCCTCGACTCGGCGCTCGATCTCACCGCACTCGGCGTCACGGTCATCCACGTGGTCGATGACCGGCTGAAGGAGCCGACGACCGTGTCGTCGAGGGTGACGGTCGAGGGCGGTCTCGCCGAGGTGGAGTCGCCCGGATCGGGCACGGACGCCGAGACCGGCATCCGTCTCGACACGGTCGGGCCCGAGCTGCTCGAGATCATCGCCCGCCCGCTGGCGGGTCTGCGGCTCACGCGCACGAGCGCGGTCGACGCGCAGAGTGCGCTGGCCCCCGACGTCACCGAACTGCTCGGCATCTCGGACGTGGACGCGATAGTCCTGCGCGACGCGTGGCGGACGCGCTCGGCCGGCGACTTCCTGCGCGTTCCCATCGGCGTCGACGACCGGGGCGGACCGGTGCTGCTCGATCTGAAGGAGTCGGCCCAGCTCGGCATGGGCCCGCACGGCATCTGCATCGGCGCGACAGGGTCGGGCAAAAGCGAGCTGCTGCGCACGCTCGTGCTCGGCCTGGCCCTCACGCACAGGCCCGAGGACCTCAGCATGATCCTCGTCGACTACAAGGGCGGCGCCGCCTTCGCCCCGTTCGCGGGACTCCCGCACGTGGCCGGAATCATCGACAACCTCGCCGATGACCCGCAGCTGACCCAGCGCGCGCGAGAGAGCATCCAGGGCGAGGTCGTGCGCCGGCAGCGACTGCTGAAGGATGCCGGCAACGCGGCGTCCATCGGCCATTACCGGCAGCTGCGGCGCGAACGCACCGACCTGCCGCCGCTGCCGCACCTGTTCCTCGTGATCGACGAGTTCGGCGAGCTGCTGACCGCCGAGCCGGACTTCGTCGAGCTGCTGCTGACGATCGGGCGCATCGGCCGCTCCATCGGCGTGCACCTGCTGCTGTCGAGCCAGCGCATCGAGGGGGGGCGCCTCCG
>DASQLG010000053.1:0-37808 GCA_035630115.1 Microbacterium sp.
GATCCGCATCGCGACGATCCACCTCAACGGCACGATCAAAGCCCGCGGGATCTGGTTCAACGTCTCCAGCCCGCTCCGCGGGCACGACGTCTACGTCATCTACGAACGCGACAGCATCCTGATCTTCGACACCCGCGGCACGCTCATCATCGAGCACCCCTGGCCAGCCCCCGGCGTCAAATACGTCGGAAACGGCAAACCCCGCGGCCCACGCAAGACCACCTGAGTGTCACCGATGTCCTGACACACGAAGTGTCACCGATGTCCTGATGCAGAACTGTCACCGATGTCCTGAGACATCACAATGCAAATCCCCGTACTGAGCGTGGGCAAATTGTGGGCAAATCGAGACTCAGTTAGTACGTCATAACAAGAAGAAGGCCCGACTTCCGCGGAACTACGCGGGAGTCGGGCCCTACACGTGGCAGCGGATTGGTGGAGATGGGGGGAATCGAACCCCCGTCCATCGCTGTGTCTCTGCGCCTTCTACGGGCGTAGCCTGTGCTGACGTTCTGCTCGGCCCCGACCTTTGCCACAGGCATCCAGGTCGACAGGCCCAGTCTGGAAAGAGTCCCGAGAAACGTCCAGACGCCGTTCCTCAGCAAGATCCCTAGATGACGCCAGGGTCCGTGTCGGGATCAACCACGGTCTGACGGACTATCGGCGTCGCTTATGCAGCGAGGGCGAAGTCGTTGCGCGTTGTTTCGGCAACTATTGTTTTGCGGGGATCGTTTACGAGATAACCCTGCATCCTCGGCCCGCTTCTCGCAGGAGCTCAGGCAATGTCGAAACCGATCATCCCCATGCACTCCCCTGTCTTGCTTCGTTCTGAAGAACAGAGGGCCGCTGTCACGCGCTGTGTAGTTGTCACTCACTCGGACCCGAAGGATGCCGAGCATCACAGTCTACACCGGATGCGGCATCCCTCGCATTCCGCGTCAGCCCCGCTGGTGCAGCCAGACGTAGCCGAAGGGTGCGAGTACCAACCCATCGTGCCTGCGGCCCGTCAAGGCGTCCGTGCCGGCGAGCGAGGGCAGCTCCACGGTCTCCGTGCTCACGTTGATCACCGCGATGAGCTCGTCGGGCGTGCCGGCCGCGCGCCGGACGACCAGCACGCGGTCATCGAGATCCGTGACGGCCTGCTCGGCGAACGGAGAGAATGCGGGCAGTGTGCGGCGGACAGCCAGCAGATGCTGCAGACCGTGCAGCATGCCGGCGCGGCGCGGGGAGGTCAGCAGCTCATCGCCCAGCCGGTCGGCGTCGATGACCTCGCGGTTGATCCGCCGGGCGATGTCGCTGTCTTCCATGCCCACCCGGTCCTGGCCCGACCCCAGCAGCGAGTGGTAGTAGATCGCCGGCACGCCGATCAGCGACAGCAGAAGCGCGTGCGCGGCGAGGCCCCTGGTCACCGCCGCGGCATCCGGATCCGGATCAGCGGGGTCGACGAGGGCGTCGAGGTAATTGGTGTTGAGCTCGTACACGCCCTCTGAGCCGTCGGCCCTTCGCGCCATCGACACACGACCGCCCCGCGCGAGCGTGCGCTCGACCAGGAGCGCGCGATCGTCGTCTGTCAGCAGACCCTCGGTGGGACGGATGCCGATGCCGTCGTGGCTCGCCAGGAAGTTGAACCACGTCGCGGTCTCGCTGACCTGTCCGATCCCCTGTGCCCACGTGCTGAGCGCTGTCGCCCGCCCGGTGACGAACGCGTGGAGTACGAGCGGCGGCAGCGCGAACTGATAGACCATGTGCGCCTCGTCGGAACCATCGCCGAAGTAGGTGATGTTGTCGGCGTGCGGGACGTTCGTCTCGGTCAGCAGGAGCGTCCCCGGCGCGAGGGCGTCGACGAGGACACGCCAGATGCGGATGATCGCGTGCGTCTGCGGAAGATGGATGCAGGTGGTGCCGGACTCCTTCCAGAGGTAGCCGATCGCGTCCAGGCGGACGGTGGTCGCCCCGTGCGCGAGGTATCCGAGCAGCACATCGGTGAGGTCGAGCAGCACCGCGGGCGTGCTCGGGTCGATGTCGACCTGGTCTGGCCCGAACGTCGTCCACGCCCGCGCGACGGTTCCGTCCGGTCGCGGATACTCGTGCACGAGCGGAGTGGTGCGGGGACGCACGACGTGCGAGGTGTCGAATCCCGACCCGGGCTCGAGGAAGTACCCCTCGAACGTCGGGTCGCGGGCGAGCCAGCCGCGAAACCACGGGCTGGAACTGGACACGTGATTCGCGACGAAATCCAACGCCAGAGCGTGGTCGTTGCGAAGGTCCGCGATGTCGCCCCATGAACCGAGCTCGGGATTGACCGCGCGATGATCCACCACACCGAAGCCGTCGTCGCTGGTCCACGGGTAGATCGGCAGCAGGTGCACGTCGGTCACCGCATCACGCACGTGCTCGCGCAGCACCGCGGCGAGCGTGTGCAGGGGCGCCTCGCCGGATCGGCGGAACGCGTCGCCGTAGGCGATGAGATACGCGGTGCCCTCGTCAGGTCGCTCTCTTTCGGTGCGGTCGAGCCTCGGCGCCCACCGCGCGGCCAGCCTCATCAGGCCGTCCAGCACCTCGCCGGCACGCTCCGCGTACAGCTCACTCACGAGAGGCGTCAACTTCGCCCGCAGCCTCTCCCTGTCCACGTCGGTCATGCGCGTGTCCCCTCGAACAGTCTTCGCACCAGCTGCATACCGTGCTCGTCGAGCTCGGCGAGTCGATCCGAGAACCCACGCAGTCCCGGCGCGGCCAGCACGACCTCGGCCCACTCGTCACGCAGGACGAACTCGGGCCGCGCGACCAGGCAGTCGGGGTCGTTCGTCCACAGCCGGCCGTCCTGCCAGCCGCGCGCCTCCAGCGACATCCGCCCGCGGAGTCCCTGCGAACCGTCTTCCCCGCCCTCGTGGAAGGTGTCGGGCGAGACCCGCATCGCGTCGACGAGGCCGACGCTGGGCAGGATCGGGGCGCCGCAGCCGAGCACGTAGACCTGATCGCCCATCGTCTGGCGGATCAGCGACAGTCCCGACCGGTAGGCAGCTGTCGGCGTCGCGTCGCGGTCGTGTCGCAGGCCGTCCACGGCGCCGGAGTACAGGAAGTCGAGCTTGAGGTAATCGACGCCCAGGTCGCGCACGCCGGTGAACACGTCGATCAGGTATGAGCGCACACCGGGGTGCGTCAGGTCGAGTCCGACCAGGTCGTCGCCCCAGTTGTGACCGGCCGGGCCGGTGAGCCAATCGGGATGCTGGTGGGCGAGGTCCGATTCAGAGCCGACGCTGAACGGCGCCAGCCACAGACCCGCCCTTCGCCCACTGTCGCGGATCGCGTGCACGGCGTCGCGCAGGGATCCGAAGCGCGGGTTCGGCTTCGTCCACTCCCCCGTCCCGAGGCTCCACCCGTCGTCGATCTGCACGACGTCGACCGGCAGTCGTCGTTCCTCGATCGCGCGGAGGTTCTCCAGCACGTCGGCCGCGGTGACCTCCTCGAAGTAGCGGTACCAGGTGCACCACACGCGAGGTGCCAGGGCGCCCACCCGTGCACCGGATGCTGCGCCGAAACGATCGCCGTATGCCTCGAGCGCGGCGGGTCCGAGCGACCCGGATTCCCCAGGGCCGCTGGAGCCGGCGGCATCCGTCGACCATCTCTGGACTGCGGCAGATGCCTCCACCAGCACCCGGTCGCCGCGCCACGTCGCCCGTATCGACGGGACGTCGTACGCGGCATCCAGCGTTCCATAGGTGCGTGCAGCCTCGCCGTTGCCCGGGTCGACGACGAGGAGTCCCTCCGCCTGGATGCCTTCCTCGGGCAACGTCCTCCCCGGACGGAACCGCATCAGGTGCTGCCAGCCTTCGGCCGGCCGGTGCGGGTCGTCATCGCGCCGGTACCAGGTGGTCGGACTCCAGCTCTGCCATCCCTCGGCGTAGACCCTGGCGTCCGGACCCGCCGGCACCTCGTCGACGGGGATCATGCGCGGACCCCCTGAGCACGGCCGGACGGGGTGAGAACGAGCTCCTCGGGATGAATGGGCGCGCCGCCGGCCTCGGCGGAACCGACTGCGGCCATGCCCAGCCGCACGGTGGCCAGAACATGCTCGGCGGAGTTCTCGGGCTCGCGGTCCTCCACGATCGAGGTCAGCAGCTCACCCATGGTCCCGGCGAAGCCGTCGGTGAACCACTGGCCCTCCAGGGGGTACCGGGTGCGCTCGCCACCGCGCTCGAGCTCGACGAAGTCGCTCCCGAGCAGCACGCTTCCTCGGATGGTGCCCTGGGTGCCGTGGATCCAGAACGGGCAGCCGCCCGCCTTCGCCCGTGCGTTCCCGACAACGCGGATCGAGGCGCTCGCTCCGGACGCGAGCGCCAGCTGCAGGCTCGCGTGCCACGGATTGCGGGCCTCACCCGGCTGACCGGGGACGCGAGAGTCCTGGGCGGTCACCGCGAGCACATCTGTGCCTTCCAGCCAACAGCGCGTGATGTCGATCCAATGCACGAGGTAGTCGCTGAGCAACATGTGCGGCACGTCGTCGAAGGCGGTTCCGGTGAGCGGTGGAAGCGGCTTGTCGTGCAGGTGGGTGACCCCGACGACCTGCCCGATGTCGCCGCGCCGCACCAGCAGGGTCGCCAGCCGCCAGGCAGGCGCCCACCGGGCGTTCTGATTGACCGCAACGCGGATTCCCCGGTCCCGGGCCGAGTGGAGCACGGACTCGAGCCGCGGCAGTTCGGCGGCGTCGACGCTCAACGGCTTCTGCGCGAGGACGTGCTTGCCGGCTGCGACGGCATCAGCGATGAGGTCGAGGCGTCCGGCGGGTCCGGTGGCGATGTCGACCACGTCGATCCGCGGGTCGGCGAACAGCTCGGCGACAGAATCGTGTGCCGTTCCGACGCCGGCCTGCGCGGCGAGCTCGCGAGCGGCAGAAGCCGTGCGCGATGCGATCGCGACGACGGGGATTCCCCACGCGTCGTACGCCGGCAGGTGTGCGGTGCGCGCGATTCCGCCTGCGCCGATCAGTCCCACGCGCAGTGGTCGGGCGGGCACCTGGGGGCGGTAGTCGGGCGTTTCGGTCACCGGTCGCGCTCCGGGGCTGCATCGAACCGCAGAACGGCCTGGAGGATCTCAGGGTCACCCGCGTCGAGGCGTTCGAACACACCGGAGACGGCACCGGCGTCGACGACGTCGGAGATCAGCGCCGCGGCGTCGACTGCGCCGGTGTAGATCTGGTCCATCACCGTGCGGACGAGCCGCGGCTGGTCCCACCGCCCTCCGAGCGCGACGGGCACGCCCGAGATCTGGCTCGCGACGATGCGTACGCGGTTGTGGTGGAACTCCTCGCCCAGCCGCAGGTTCGACGCACCCCCTTGATAGAAGCCGGATGCCGCGACCAGACCCTCGACGACCACCGAGCGCACCGCCTCGTGCAGAGCCCGATCAGCGCCCGACAGCTCGATCGCGCTGTCGGCACCGCCCCCCGTCAGCTCGCGGATCAGCTCGCCCGCGCCGCCGGGGCGCAGCGCGTCGACGACCTCGGCAGCGCCGAACGCCCGCGCGATCTCCAGGCGCCCCGGCTGGGTGTCGGCCGCGAGCACGCGGCCGCCGGACAGCGTCGCCAGGCGTGTCGCGAGCAGTCCGATGACGCCCTGGCCGAAGATGGCGACCTGCTCGCCCAGGCGGACGTCGGCGGCGAGCACCGCGTTGAGCGCGATCGAGCCGACGCGGGCGAAGATGCCGAGAACCGGGTCGACCCCGAGAGGCAGAACTCGCCCGGAGACAGCGGATGCCGGAACGACCGCATCGCTACGGTGCCCCCAGATGCCATGCACGACGTCCCCCGCGCGGATGTCGGCGTCGTCGTCGTCCACCTCCACGACCTGACCGACCTCCGAGTACCCCCACCCCTGCACGGGATAGCCGAAGCTCGGCTCACCCGGCACGAAGAGGCGACGCTCCGAGTCCCACGTCGACGTCAGGTACGGGTTCGTTCCGCGGTAGGCCGTGAGCTCGGTGCCGGCGGAGATGCCCGAGTACCAGGTTGCGATCCGTACAGATCCGGGGGCGAGCGGCGCGGCATCCGTCTCGACGAACTCGACCCTGCCCGGAGATGTGAATTGGACGATTTCAGGCACGAGGCACGCGCCTCCCTTTCCGAGAGTTCATCAGGCCGGGCTCAGCCCTTTTCGGCGCCGGCGGTGAGTCCGCCGACGAGCAGCCGCTCCGAAGCGAAGAACAGGATGATGATCGGCAGGGTCAGGATGACCGAGCCCGCCATCAGCACCGTGGTCGGCACTTCGATGCTTCCGGACAGCTGCGAGAGGCCGAGCGACACCGTCCACGAATCGCGCTTCTCGACCAGGAACAGCAGCGCGAACAGGAACTCGTTCCACGCGATCATGAAGATGAACAGCCCATTCGAGACGAGGGCGGGCATCGCCAGCGGCAGGCTGATCTTCCACATCGTCTGCAGGCGGTTGCATCCGTCGATCGCCGCAGCCTCCTCCAACGAGACCGGCACGGTCGCGAAATAGTTGCGCAGGGTGTAGATCGACACGGCTGCCACCTGCGACACGTAGACGATGACCAGTCCGACCAGGGAGCCCCGGAGCCCGATCTGCGTGAAGAACACGAACAGCGGGACGGCCAGCAGGATGGCGGGGAAGAAGTAGACCGTCAGGAACAGCCCCGACACCTGGCGCCGACCGAAGAAGTTCAGTCGACTCACGGCATAGGCACCCGGGATCGCGACCAGAAGGGTGAGCACCACCGTGCTCAGCGCGACGATCAGCGAGTTGCGCATGAAGACGATGAATCCTTGGCCGCCGTCGGAGACAGGCGCCAGCACGTCGATATAGGTGGAAAGGTCGAGCTCTTCGACCGACACCCACAGCGCACCGGGGTCGGCGAGCAGCGAGCCGAGCGTGCGGAAGCTCAGCAGCACCATGTAGTAGAAGGGGAAGAGCGAGACGAGCAGCAGCAGCACGATGACGATCGGCCGCAGGATCGCGAAGAGCCGATTCTCGAAGCGATCGCGACTGAAGCCGCTCGTGGCCTTGCGCGCCGGCGTCCTCTGCACTGTCGCGGCGGTCATGCCTGCTCCTCCTGTCGGCCGAAGAGCTTGAGATAGACGGTCACGAGCACGGCGAGGATGGCGGCCAGCACGAGCGCCTGCGCGGCCGCCGCTCCGATGTCACCCCGGGCGGTCATGTAATCGAACACGCGCACCGCGACGACCTCGGTCCCCGCTCCACCACCGGTGAGCAGATAGATGTCATCGAAGTTGTTGAACGTCCAGATGAAGCGGAGGACGGTCAGCACGGCGATGGTCGGAAGCAGCTGCGGCCAGAGGATGTGCCAGAAGCGCTGCGTCGGCGTCGCTCCGTCGATGCGAGCGGCTTCGTCCAGCACCTCGGGAACCGCCTGCAGTCGTGCGGTCAGGAAGAGGAACGCGAACGGGAAAGAGCGCCATGCCTCGAAGAGGATCACGGTGATCAGGGCGATCGGAAGATCGATCTGCAGACCGAAGATCGATACGGGCAGAGAACGCTGCGACAGGAACGCGACGGGGTCCTCCCAGCCCAGCACGGTGGTGCCGAACCAGTTCACCCACCCGTACTGCGGGTTGAGCAGGGTCGACCACACGAACGTGGCTGCCACGACCGGGGCGACATAGGGCAGGAGGAGGGAGGCCCGGATGAGTCCTCGGCCACGGAAGGGCTTGCGCAGCGCGAGCGCGGCGATCAGGCCGATGCCGATCGCCAGAGCGGTGCCGAACACGGAGTACACGATCGTGGTCCACAGCGCGGTGAGGAATCCGGGCGACGTGAGCACCTCGACGAAATTGTCGAGGGTGTACTCGCCGATGAAACCGGTGCCGCGGATGTTGAGCAGGCGCACGTTCTGGAAGGCGAGCGCGACGGCCCAGAGGATCGGGATGACCACCGCGACGGTGATGATGATCAGAGTCGGGGCGATCAGGATCAGGCCGGAGCGGTTCTCCTCGCGGCTGTGCCGCGACTTGCCGCGGCGGGCGGGGGCGAGGTGCTCACCCGGCCGGATGTCTTCCGCGTCGGAGGGAATGGGGGGCGGACCTGAAAGGTCCGACCCCCCCGCGAGTTGTGTCACTGGATCGACTCCTGGACGGAACGCGCCGCCTCGGCTGCGGTGCTTGCGGCCTGCTCGGCGTCACCGCCCTGGGACACTTCGCTCACCGCGGTCGCGACCGGCTGCTCTCCCTGCAGCGCGCCGAGCAGATCACCCTGGCCTTGCGGGATGCCCCATCGGGCGATGTTCTCGGGCCCGGCGGCCACGGCGTCGAGCACCTCCGGTGCGTAGAAGTCCGACAGCGGGGCCTTGGTGTCCACGCCCGCGGGCAGAGTCGCCCAGAGGTCCGAGTACAGGGTCGGCTCGTCGGGCGTGCCGAAGCGGACCGGCACCTTGCCCTCCGGCGCGATCGCGATCCACGGCTCGTAGCCGTCGCCCATCATGTACTCGATGAACGCCTGCGAGTCCTCGGCATTGGCTCCCGCGGTGACCGTCCACGACGTGATCTCGCCGAACTGCGCCGGGCCGGCCGACTCGGGTCCCGCGATGGATGTCACGACCCCGGTGTTTTCCGCGAGGAAGGCCGGGTTGTCGACGCACTCCGGGCACGTCGGCTTCGCGTCCTCACGCAGACCTGCCATCTCGTCGAGCACGAAGCTCGACCAGATGAACATCGCCGCGTCTCCCGCGAAGTATGTCGCCCTGGTGGTGTCGACGTCCTGCGCGCCGGGCACGGAGTAGTTCGTGACGAGATCGCCATAGAACTCGAACGCCTCCACGCACTGCGACGAGTCGAGTTCGATCTCACCGTCCGTGTTGACCAGCTGGCAGTCGTTTCCCAGTGCGACCTGTTCGAACGTCTGCTCGGTGAAGGCATCGCCGGGCGCCGTTGCGCCGACGAAGCCGGCCATGTCGCCCGTATTCAGAGCCTGAGCCGCCTCGAGCATCGACTCATAGCTGTCGGGAGCCTCCAGACCAGCCGCCTCGAAGAGGTCGGTGCGGTAGAACAGCATCTGCAGCCACGACTCGCTCGGCACCGCGAGCTGGGTGTCCCCGTCAGCCGTGAGCTCGAGGGCCTTCTCAGAGAATGTCGACGCGTCGAGGGACTCGATGACGGCGGCGACGGCATCGGTGTCCACCAGCTCGTTCGACGAGAGGGTTCGCACCTGCGGAAGCGAGATACCGCCGATGACGTCGGGGAGATCGCCCGCGGCGGCGGCAGTCGTGATGAGCTGCGAGAACTGGTCTTCGGCGACGGAGACGACCTCAACCTCGATGCCGCTCTCCTCCGAAAAGGCATCCACGATGGCCTCTGTGGCCGCGACGCGGTCGGGAAGGTCTTCCTGAACCCAGAAGGTGATGGCGTCATCATCGCCGGTGTCGTCACCTCCCGACGTGCAGCCGCTGAGAACAAGTGCTGCTGCGCACATCGCGGTCATGGTCACTGCTGTGGCACGGATTTTCAACGTGCGCCTCCTTGCGCTCGATACTGCAGAGTGGGTTCATCGCGAAACCGGACAGCCTTCTGCCTAGAAGCTAGACGTGTAATGTCTAACTGTCAAGCATAATTGCGCGCGACGAACAGGAGGTCACGATGCCCGGACCCGGCGACGTGCTCGAGCTGATCCGCGACCGAGGTCAGCTCACCCGGGGAGATGTCCTGGACCTGACCGGTCTCTCGCGTATGACGGTGTCAACGCGCATCGATGCCCTGCTTGATCACCACCTGATCGTCGAACGAGGGGCGGCGCGCGTCACGGCAGGACGCCCCTCGCGCGGCCTGGCGTTCAACACGTCGCACGCCACTGTCATCACCGCGACCGTCGACACCACCCACACGACCGTCGCTCTGACGGACCTGGCGGGGAACATCTCTGCCGAGGAGAGAGTCGATGTCGCGGTCGTCGATGGGCCCGACCGCACGTTGAATGCCATCATCGACAGCGCGCGCCGGCTGCGAGATCGCACCGCCGGGATCGAAACGGCCGTCGCCGGGGTCGCGATCAGCGTCCCCGGGCCCGTCGACCCGGACACCGGTCGCCCCAGTCAGCCCCCGATCATGCCGGGGTGGGATGCCTACCCGATTTCGGAACACCTTCACGATGGCCTGGGCGTTCCGGTCCTGGTGGCAAATGACGCCGACGCCGCGGCTCTCGGCGAACAGCGTCGCGCGCATCCGCGCTCGCGCGCTCTCTGCTTCATCAAGGTGTCTTCGGGCATCGGCACCGGCATCGTCCTGGGCGGGCAGGTCTATGAGGGAACGGACGGGGGTGCCGGCGACATCGGACACGTCAAGATCGCAGGACACGACGACCTCCTCTGCCAATGCGGTGCCCATGGATGCCTCGCCGCGGTCGCGTCGGGGCGCGCCATCGCGCACGCATTGACCGATCTGGGAAAGCCCGCAGCTTCCGGATCCGACGTCGGTCTGCTTCTTGCCAGGGGAGATCAAGACGCCGCACGACTGACACAGGCCGCGGGGCGGGTGATCGGCGAGGTACTCGCGACGGTCGTATCGCTCCTCAATCCCTCGGAACTCGTGCTGGGTGGGGTTCTGGCATCCGCCCCACTGCTGGCCGGTGTCCGCGAGACGCTCTATCCCCGCTCGCTGCCGCGGGCGACGCGCCATCTCACCGTGAGTCTGTCGACGCTGGGCGAGCACGCCGCAGCCGTCGGGCTGGCCGCGCTGCTCGTGGAGAGAGAGTATTCGGCCGCGGCGGTGAATGCCGCGCTCAGCCGCTGAGCGCCGGTGTCCCGGCGGCGTTCAGAGCTCGGGGACGAGTGCCTGGAACTGTGCCTCGTCGGGAACGACAGGAGCGACGAACCTCGTGCCGGCCACCTCGGCCAGCGCAGCGGTGAAGGCCTCGGTGACGAACTCCCGGGGCGGAGTGGACGAACCCGACAACCCGGTCGCCATGACGACGATCGTGGTGTCGGACGCCGGATCGTGGCGCACCAGCGTGTTGTAGCCGGGCATGTTGCCGCTGTGACCGATCCAGCCGCCCTGGCAGACGATCGCGTCACCGTAGAACTCCTGCGGGGCCAGATATGACGACCCGAACGAGTGAAGGCGCGCCACCTGGGCTGCTTCTCGCAGTACCCCCTGGCCGGTTGCCAGCACCCGTCCCCACTCCAGCATGTCTTCGACGTCGCTGATCATGGCGCCGGCCGCCCCGGCCGAACTGGGACTCCACTCCGTGGCATCCACCCAGGTGTTCGACGTCCCCCCGACCGGATGGACCACCGCGGGAAGCGTGTAGCCGGTCATGCGCGGCTCGGGAAGCGCGTTGTCGGTCGGATAGCTCGTCTCGGTCAGCTCGAGTGGGCCGAGGATGCGCTCGTCGAGAGTGTCAGGCAGCGCCTGGCCCGTGACCTGCTCGATGACCAGACCCAGAAGGATGAAGTTGGCGTTCGTGTACTCCATGTTCGAGCCGGGTGCGAACGACGTCGGCATCGACCAGGAGTAGTCGAGCAGCTGCTCGGGCTTCCACTCCGCCTCGGGGTTGCCCAGCACCGCAAGTCCCCATGCCTCATCATCGGAGTAGTTGCCGAGGCCGCTCGTCATGGAGATCAGCTGCCGCAGGGTGATGCGCGTGCCGTTCGGAACGTCGGGCACGTAGTCGTCGAGCGGATCGTCGAGCGACAGCTCACCCTCGTCCGCGAGCTGCAGTATCACCGTCCCGACGAATGACTTGGTCACCGAGGCGACGCGTGCGTGGGCATCGACGGTGACCGGCGTGCCGGTGACGAGATCGGCCCCGTAGCCCGCGGTCCACGTGCCGTCCGGGCTCCGCACACCGACCACGACGCCCGGTGCCACTTCACGAACCCGCTCGAACACCTCCGCAGCAGCCGCATCGAACTGCGCGGCGAGGTCCGCGTCGACTGAATCGGTCACCTGCGTGTCGCCGGCAGCGGCGACCGCCTCCGGGTCGGGCACGCACGCGGATGCAGACCCGGCGACCGCCTCGTGCGCCGGCGCGGCATCCTTCGACGCCGGAGAGGGCGTACCGAACGTGCACCCGCTCACGGCGAGCACCGTGGCGACCGTGAGCGGGAGAGCCGCCCACCTCGCTGCGCGCGTCGATGATGTGTTCCCCATGCGGCCCCCTCGCCGATCCCGCGACCAGCGCAGCGCCGTCAGGGGCGACCATACTCCTCGCTCGGTGCCGCGTAGAGTCTGGGCATGAGCGAAGTCACCATCACCGTGCGCGGCGAGCACGAAACCCGGGTCCTCCCCGAAGAAGCCGTCGCGCACCTCTCCGTCCGCGCCGAGGGACCCGAACGCGGCGCGGTCGTCGAGCGCATCGCGGCCCTCGCGGCGCCCCTCCGCGACGACCTCGAGAGCCGCAAGGCGGCCGGCACGATCACCGAGTGGTCGAGCCAGCGCGTGTCGATCTGGGCAAATCGCCCGTGGAACAACGAGGGAAAGCAGCTCGCCCTCGTGCATTACGCCTCCGTGGAGATCAGCGCGACCTTCACCGACTTCGCCGCCCTGTCGTGGTGGATCAGCGATGTCGCCGAGCGCGACGGCGTGCAGGTCGACAGCGTCACCTGGCGCCTCACCCCCGCGACGGCGAAGAACACCGAGGCCGATGTCGCCGCGCAGGCGGTGAAGGTCGCCGTCGATCGCGCGACCGCATACGCCGGCGCGATCGGCCTTGCCACCCTCACTCCTCTCGAGATCGCCGACCTCGGCCTGCTCACGCACCATGCCGAGCAGTCCGCGCCCGCACCCAAGATGATGCGCGCGATGGCGATGGGAGCGATGGATGCCGGTGGAGCGGGCCCCGCGGTGGAACTGCAGCCCGAAGACATCGTGGTGAGTGCAGCCGTCGAGGCGCGCTTCTCCGCCCGTTGACCGCGAGATGACGTCTGATCCGACTGTCGTGTCGCGCCCCGGCGTGGCAGGGCGTCTCTCGCGGATGATCCAGCTGCCGACGGTCAGCGCCGAGCTGGATGCTCGCGGACCGCGGCCGTTCGAGGACTTCGTCACGCTGCTGGCCGAGCTGTATCCCCTCGTCCACGCGCACCTCGAGCGGGAGCGCATCACCGACTTCGGCCTGCTGTTCCGGTGGCCGGGGGCCGCGGCATCCGCTTCGCCCGTCGTGCTGATGGCGCACTACGACGTCGTGCCGGTAGATGAGTCCGACGACTGGACGCACCCGCCCTTCGAGGGTCGCGTCGAAGGTGGGTGGGTCTACGGCCGCGGTGCGCTCGATGACAAGGGACCGCTGCTCATCGTGCTCGAGGCCGCCGAGAACCTGCTGGCGGCCGGATTCACGCCTGCGCGCGACGTGTATCTCTCCTTCGGCGGCAACGAGGAGGTTCACGGCGCCGCGGCTGCGTCGATCGCGACCAGTCTTCGCGAGCGCGGCATCGTGCCGTGGCTCGTGCTCGACGAGGGCGGCGCCGTCGTCGACGCTCCGCTACCGTTCGCACTCGGGGCTGCCGCGATGGTGGGCGTCGGGGAGAAAGGGGTACTGACCCTGCGGTTGACGGCTCGCGGCGACGGCGGCCACGCCTCGGCGCCGCCGCGCCTCACGGCGGTCGGGCGCATCGCGCGCGCCGTAAACCGGCTGACCCCGAACACGTTCCCCGCGCGCACCCCGCCCGCGATAACGCGCATGCTGAGCCTCTTCGCGGACAAGGCCCGCGGTGCCGACCAGACCCTTCTGCGAACCCTGGCGACCTTCCCCGGGCTGACCGCTCGAGCTTTCGCCGCCATGGGTGGGGAGCCCGCCGCCGTCGTGCGCACGACGGTCGCGGCGACGATGCAGACCGGCGGTACGGCCGCGAACGTGCTCCCCTCGCAGGCCTCGGCGACGCTCAACCTGCGCACCGCGCTCGGCGAGACCGTGGGCGGCACGATGCGACGAGTGAAGCGGCGCATCGCCGACGCCCGAGTCGAGGTGACCGTGCTCGAGTCGAGCGACCCCTCGCCCGAGTCGCCGACTGACAACGCGCAGTTCGGGCTGATCGTGGCCGCGGTGAAAGCGTCGTATCCGGATGCCGTCACCGTGCCCTTCGTCTGCATGGCGGCGACCGATTCCCGGCACTTCCACGACTTCTCCCCCGCGGTGTACCGGTTCGCCCCGCTGGAGATGTCGAACGCGCAGCGCGCATCGATCCACGGCGTGGACGAGCGCGTCGAGATCGCGTCGCTGGAGCGCGGGGAGAAGTTCCATCGGGCGCTCCTGCAGCAGTTACAGTGATCGCACCCGAACCACGCACGAAAGTTGAGCCGCGATGAAGCGTGTCGCCCTGGGCACACTCGCCACCGTCGTCGGCTTCCTCGCGTTCGTCGAGTTGACCAGCGGCGTGCTGCAGGGCTACTACACGCCCATGCTCACCGACATCGCGCGGCACCTCGGCGTCAACGACGCCGACGTCAACTGGCTCGAAGGCGCGCAGCTCATGCTCTCGGCGCTCGTCGTTCCGGCGTTCGCGAAGCTCGGCGACATGGTCGGGCACAAGCGGATGCTGCTCATCTCGACCGCCCTGACCGCGGCCGCCGCGTTCGTGCTGCCGTTCACCGATTCGTTCCCGGTGTTCTTGATCGCGTGGGCGCTGATGGGGTTCTACGTGGTCTGGCTGCCCCTCGAGATCGCGCTCATCTGGTCGCGCGCACGGCGGATGGAGGGCCGCTCGATCATCACCGCGCGGGCTGCCGGGTTCCTCGTCGCAGCCCTCGAGGGCGGCGCGATCGTCGGCGCCCTCGTCGGGGGGGCTCTCATCGACACACTGCCGCTCACGGTGGTGCTTCTCGTGCCGGCCGCGCTGATCGTCGTGTGCTTCTTCGTCATCCTGTTCGGGGTGAAGGAGTCGCCCGAACCCACCGGCGGCGCTTTCGACACCGTCGGGTTGGTGCTCATCTCGCTGGCGCTCATCTGCTTCACCGGCGGTCTCAGCATGCTGCGCCTCGACGGCGGGCTCGAGAACCCGTGGTCGTGGGCGGTCGTGGTGCTCGGCGTCCTGCTCGTCGTTCCGTTCGCGCTGTGGGAGCTGCGCCACAGCGACCCGCTCATCGACGTGCGGATGTTCCGCTCCCCCGCCCTCGGCCCGGTGTTCCTCACGGCGGGACTGTTCGGGGTCAGTGTGCTCGGCGCTCAAGCGCCGCTGTCGACGTTCGCCCGCACCGATCCTTCTGTGTACGGATACGGGCTCGGCACGACGGGCTTGGCCACCTCGCTCATCATCGGCATCTACCTCATCGCGATGATCGTCGGTGCGCTGCTCTTCCCGCTCATCGCTCGCCTGACCGCGCCGCGGCTCACGCTGATGGGGGCGTCCACTCTCGTCGGGATCGGCTTCCTGATGTTCCTGCCGTTCCACGACACCTACGTCCAGGTCATCGTCAACATGGTGATCGTCGGCCTCGGATCGGGCGCTCTGGTGGCCGCGCTGCCGGCGGCCGCGGCATCCGCTGCCCCGCCGAGCCAGACGGGGGTCGCGACCGGCCTCACCAACTCGGTGAAGACGGTCGGCGGAGCGATCGCGTCGTGCGTCTTCGGCATCGCGCTGCTGCAGGGGGTCGCCTCCGGCGTCGGCGACGGCACCGCGGGCTCGTTCTCCGGCTACGTCACGGTGTGGGTGGTGTGCGGCGTGACCGCACTCGTGGCGGCGGCCGCGCTCGCGTTCGTGCCGAAGACGGCGTTCACCGATCGTGCGGTCACGGATGTCGAGACTCAGCCGGCGGTGCCGTAGGCGGGCTGCGTCGAGGTCCACCGCAACGGCCGGCCGTCTGAGCGGCGGTCCGGTCAGCCGGCCACGACGTCGCGGATAGCGTCCATCACGACCTGCGGCTGGTCCTCGTGGATGTTGTGACCCGTCTCTTGGACCTCGATGACTGTGCCGCGGGTCGATTCGTCGGCGAACTCCTGGTAGCCGGCGGCCAGCGCGGCCACCGTCGCGACATGGTGGCCCTCAGGCAGACCAGGCGGAGGTGAGGGCAGTGGTGGCGATCGGAGCACAATCACCGGAAGGTCGCCGAAGATCGGTCCCGACTCGTCGAGCAGCGCAATCACTTCCTCGTCGCTCGCGCTCACGAGGACGTGCTCAGGGTTCTGAGCCGGGTCGAAGGGCATTTCGTTCAGGAACCACCGCTCCTCTGCCAGCGCCGGCGACTCGTCCGGCTGCTCCGGAGGCAACGCAGCCCGCAGCACGCCGGAGACGCGCGGCGACCACGGATCGATCAGAACCACTCCGGCGACTCGCTCCGGGGCACGAGCCACAAATCCGACAGCAGGCAGCGACCCCATGGAGTGGGCGGCCAGGACGATCGGCTCCTGAACGTCGGCGCCATCGAGCAGTGCCACAAGGTCTGCCACCTGATCCTGCGTGGTGCGATTGGAATCCGGCGCGGGGTCGCTGCCGCCGACCCCCGCCCGGTCGTAGGCGCACAGATGGTGGCCCTCAGCGGCGAGCTCCCGCGCCATGGGCTCCCACGTCGAGATCGTCGGACCTTGGCCGGCGATCAGGAGGACCGTGGGCTGGTCGGCGACAGGTTCGCCCCAGCACTTCAGGAAGAGCGAGCGGCCGCCGATGTCCACGTCCTCCGAGGAAACTGCCGTCTCACCGTCCGGGCTTCCGGCGGGGCTCGGCTCACCCCCACCCTGTGTGCACCCGCATCCCAGGACGGCGATCGTGGCGACGAGAAGGACGACGCACTCGTAGCGTGCCTCCATGCGCGTCATGATCCTCCGCCGAGGGCGCGTTCACAACGGGTGACGATGCGCCCGTGCAGCAGCAGCCGAAAGTCGGAGAGCTGCGCCCCATTCGGATATCCGCGACGGGTTCATCCGAAGGCCGGGCGGATCTCCGAAATTCCTGCGCAGCCGAGCGCGCTGCTCGCTCGCGCAACAGTGACGGAGGGCGCCGCAGACTAGCGGGATCAGTCGCCGAGGCGGTTCTTCGAGCGCATGGCGCGCTCGGCCTCGCGCTTGTCCTGCCGCTCCCGGAGCGTCTGACGCTTGTCCCACTCGTGCTTGCCCTTGGCGATCGCGATCTCGACCTTGGCGCGACCGTCGGAGAAGTAGAGCTTGAGCGGCACCAGCGTGTAGCCGCCCGCCGAGACGGCGTGCGAGAGCTTGATGATCTCGTCCTTATGCAGGAGCAGCTTGCGGACGCGCTTCGTGGCGTGGTTCGTCCAATGACCCTGGGAGTACTCGGGGATGTGCACGGCGTCGAGCCACGCCTCTCCCCCATCGATGTAGGCGTAACCGTCGGAGAGGTTCGCCCGGCCCTGCCGCAACGACTTCACTTCGGTGCCGGTCAGCACGAGACCGGCCTCATACGTCTTTTCGATCGTGTACTCGTGGCGCGCGCGACGATTGGTCGCGACGACCTTCTCACCGCGTTCCTTGGGCATGACCACTCCTCGTTGTCGGATGCCGCGCCGGGCGCACGACAGCCTGTCAGTCTAGCAACCGTCCTGGCCGCCGACCGGACTCCCCGAGATCCGCGTGCGTAGCTCCTCAGATTCGATGGTGGAACCGCCCGAACGGCGCTCAGCGAGGCTGATCGGCCGAGCAGTGAGGACTTGCGCACACCCGTGCGCGGCAACGGCCCGAGTCAGGCGCGCAGCCACCGACGGATCGCGAAGCCGGCCGAGAACGCCGCAAGCAGGATCCCGATCAGGATGAGGATCGGCACCACGAGCCACGCGTCGGCGATGCTGACCCAGGTCGTCACGAACTCGACGCGCTGGCGCAGGTACTGGTCGACGCCGAAATGCACGCCGGCGATGATCGCCGCGCCGGCCAGCAGCGAGCCCAGCAGGGCCGCGAAGACGCCCTCGAGGATGAACGGGGTCTGGATGAACCGGTTCGAGGCTCCGACCAGGCGCATGATGCCCAGCTCTCGCCGGCGGGCATAGGCCGACAGCCGGATCGTGGTCGCGATCAGCAGCACGGCGGCGATCAGCATGAGAGCGGCGATGCCGACGGCGATGTAGGTCGCGACCGTGAGCGCCGAGAAGAGCGGCTCGAGATACTGCAGCTGGTCCTGCACCTCTTCGACGCCGTTCTGGCCGGTGAACGCCTCGATGATCACGTCGGATTGGGTCTGGTCGACGAGGTTGATCCAGTACGTCTCGTTCAGCTGCTCGGGGGTGATGACGCTCGCGTAGTCCTCGCCGAGCAGCTCGATCACGTTCGCGTACGCCTCATCGCGGTTCTCGAAGCGCAGGTCGCGAATCAGCGGCGCGAGAGCCGGACCGTCGAGTTTCGCCTGCACCTCGGCGAGCTGCTCGGGCGTCGCGACCCCGTCGATGCACGTCGGCGACTGCGAGATGGCGGTGCACATGTAGATCGCGACCTGCGCGCGGTCGGCCCAGTAGTCCTTCATCTGGCCGATCTGCATCTGCATCAGGATCGCGGCGCCCACGAACGTGAGCGAGACGAACGTGACGAGCACGACCGAGATGACCATCGACGCGTTGCGGCGCAGGCCCGACAGCGCCTCGGAGAGCACGAGACCGACCCTCACGTCGTGGGCCCCACTTCGTCGTCGGGCTCAGTTTCGCCCAGACCCAGCCTGTCGGCCAGGCCCAATTCGGCGACGTCGACCTCGGCGATGTCGGCGATCGGCACCGGCTGCGTGCGCGGGCGGACCGGTTCTTCGTGCGGTGTCGGTGACGGAGTCTCTTCCGCCGCCGGTTTCTCGGCGGGGGCGACGACATCGGATGCCCCGCCTGAAGCTTCACCCTCGGCGTCGGTCGCCGAGGTGACGGCGGCCACGGCTGCCGCCGCAGCGGTCGCGGCCGCGCGTGCGGCGATGTCGGCGGTGCCGCCGTGTCCATACGCGCTGGACACCGCGGAAGACGGACTCAGCGCCGTTTCGCGCTGCACCTCGAGCACCGCGGTGAGAGCGGCGACCGCGGCAGCGCCGCGCTCGGGTTCAGGGGCGAGGCTCGGCAGGCCCGATGTGTCGCCGTACCCGCCGTGGCGCTCGTCGCGCACCATCTCACCGTCGACGAGCTCGATCACGCGCCGCTGCATCTGGTCGACGAAGCCCGCCTCGTGGGTGGCCATCACCACGGTCGTGCCGCCGGCGTTGATGCGGGCAAGCAGCTGCATGATGTCGACGGATGTCGCGGGGTCGAGGTTTCCGGTCGGCTCGTCGGCCAGCAGCACCTGCGGGCGATTGACCAGCGCGCGGGCTATCGCGACGCGCTGCTGCTCGCCGCCCGAGAGCTCGTGCGGGAACCGCTTCTCCTTGCCGGCCAGGCCGACGAGCGCAAGAACCTCGGGCACGGCCTGCTGAATGAAGCCGCGCGACGACCCGATCACCTGCAGGGTGAAGGCGACGTTCTGAAAGACGGTCTTGTTGGGCAGCAGCCGGAAGTCCTGGAAGACCGCGCCGACGTGACGCCGGAAATACGGCACCTTCCGGTTGGAGAGCGAGCGCAGGTCGCGTCCGAGCACGACGACCCTGCCGTCACTGGGCGTCTCCTCGCGCAGAATCAGCCGCAGGCACGACGACTTGCCCGAGCCGGATGCGCCCACGAGGAACACGAATTCGCCACGCAGCACCTCGAAGTCGACCTTGCTGAGGGCGGGCTTCGCTGTGCCGCGAAAGCGCTTCGTGACGTTCTCGAACCGGATCATGGCCACTCGAGCCTAAGCGGGCGAGCGCCGTGCGCGGAGAACGACACGAGGGCCTGGCATCCGTCTCGGTTGATATTTCGATGCGTGCGGGATGCCGCGCCCGGACGCCTGGAACGGCCGGGCTCCCGCCCGGCCGTTCCTCCTTCCACTCCCGCGAGCGGTCTATCGGCTGCTCATTTCATCTCACTCACTCGGGCTGAACGTCGTTGTCGATCGTGAGCACCGACATCACTGCACAGCTGGCCGAGTCATCACGACATCGAATGGCCCCGTCGGCATTCGCCGGCGGGGCTATTCGCGTCAGGTGTCAGTTCCTCAGTGGCTCCTGCCCATCACGGGTCGATGACGAAGGTGCACACGTAGGTGCCCGGCTGCAGATCCTCGATCAAGGCGCTGGGGTCATCCTGCGCGTTCTCGATCGGCTCGATGGGGATATCGACGAGCGAATCGGGATCCTCGACCGTGCCGCACTCGATGCTCGAGAACGTGCCGCCTGGCTCAAGCGAGTCGACACTGACGCTGATGTCGGTCAACGGAGTGTTCAGGAAGTTCACCGTCGCCGGCGACGCCTCCACAGAGCAATCAGCGCCCTGGGTAACCGTCACCTGCTTCGCCGCCTCCTCGGCGTAGTTGGTCAAGGGCTCCTCTGTTACGGTGTAGTTCCCGGCAACCGAGGAGATCGGGATTGGCCCGACGCAGGCGGTGCCGTCAACACCGGTCTCGGCGGGGAGACCCTCTGCTGGCAGGGCGCCTCCGGTCACCGTGAAGTCGACACCAGCGTGCGCGTGGTTCTCGCCCAGTCCGTCAGCTGCGTGCTTCCGCTCCTTGACGATGAGCAGGTACCCGGTCTGCAGCGCGTTGGTGTACGTGCAGTCGACCGATTGACCTGATTCAAGGTCGAAGGTCGCTGTGCCGGCACTGACGTCGGTAGCGATGGCATCGTCCTCGTAGCCTGTGCTCGCCGAGCAGTCGATGCTCTGGAGTGCCCACCCGCTCGGAATGACGCTCTCGTCGACGATGTAGCCGGTGCCGAAGGGCACGTCGGTGAAGGTCTGGAAACCTTCATCCGTCAGCTCGAATGTCAGATCCGGCGGCTCGGCGTCGGACTCGACCGTGAAGGTCCGGTCGAAGCCGAACAGCGTCGTGTTCGGGTCCTCATCCGGGACGGTCAGCTTGCGGATGGTCACGGTGCCACAGTTGCTGATCGGAGGCGTCGGCTCAAGGATGGTGTCCTTGTAATCCGCGGTGTCGGAGTTGCCCGTCACGGTGCTCGGAATGGTGTTCGCGAATGTGACGCACTCGGTGGTGTCGCCGAAGATCGTCGCCGTGAGGTTGACGGCGGCTTCACCCCTGAACCCGTCCGCGCTGTAGGCGACCTGTGAATCAGCATCGTTGAGCGGCTCGACCGGGCCGAGGAGCAGCGTTCCCGTGCTGTCGTCCCAAACCCGGAGGTAACGGTCGAGGCTGCCGCCCTGCTGATCCCAGAAGATGATGAAGTCGCCGTCTTGGCGGTTGGCCCATGGGTTGCAGTCGGCGACCAATTCGGCATCTGTCCCGTCAATGTAGTCGCATCCATCGGGCGCCGGATCTTGCATGAACTCGTATGCGATGAAGCCGCTGCCGGTGTTCTTGTCACGCTCCCAGGCGAAGTACAGCCAGTCGTCGCCGGTGTCGGGGTCCTTCTCGGTGTCCAGCCAGGCTCGACGCAGGTCGACTTGGGAGTTCGGGTTGGTTAGGCCGAGAGTGGGCAACGCGTCATTGTGGATGACGCCGATCTTCGTAGTGTTCGAGTTGAGCGGTCCGAGCTCCTTCACGTTTCCCGTCGCGTCGACCAGTTCAGTGGCGCCGGCGTCGGGCACGACGCCATCTATGTCGAACGGACCGTCAGCGGCCAGGGCCGCGGGCGCGGTCAGCAGCGAGGTGGTCAGGACGGCCGCGCTACACGCGGCGATCCATCCCGCTCTCCGGCGCCGAGATCGAGTCTGCGGACGCATGGTGGGACTTTCGGTGTTCATGGCAACCCTCTCTCAGGCGACGCCAGCTCGGGCGCTGGCCTGGCGCTACGGGGTACACGCTAGGAACGTCGCGGGAGCACGACCATCGGGTGATCTCCCTAGGGTCGACCTGGGTCGGGGGCCGCGCGGGGTCAGTCGTCGGTCGGGCGCTTGCGCCAGCGGATGCCGGCGGCGATGAAGCCGTCGAGATCGCCGTCGAACACCGCGGAGGGGTTGTTCACCTCGTAGTCGGTGCGCAGGTGCTTGACCATCTGGTACGGCGCCAGCACATACGAACGCATCTGGTCGCCCCAGCTCGCGGTGATGACACCGGCGAGGTCCTTCTTGATGGCCGCTTCCTGCTCCTTCTGGAGGATCAGCAGGCGTGACTGCAGCACGTGCATCGCCGCGGCGCGGTTCTGGATCTGCGACTTCTCGTTCTGCATCGACACGACGGTGCCGGTCGGAAGGTGCGTGAGGCGCACGGCGCTGTCTGTCGTGTTGACGGACTGGCCACCCGGGCCGGAGGAGCGGAACACGTCGACGCGCAGGTCGCTCTCGGGGATCTCGACCTCGACGGCCTCATCGAGGAGCGGGATGACCTCCACCGCGGCGAAGCTCGTCTGCCTCTTGCCGGCGGAATTGAACGGGCTCATCCGGACGAGCCGGTGCGTGCCGGCCTCGACGCTCAGCGTGCCGAACGCATAGGGCGCATCGACCTCGAACGTGGCGGACTTGATGCCCGCCTCCTCCGCGTAGGAGGAATCCATGATCGTGACCGGGTACTTGTGCTGCTCCGCCCAGCGCAGGTACATGCGCAGGAGCATCTCGGCGAAGTCCGAGGCATCCACTCCGCCCGCGCCGGCGCGGATCGTGACCACGGCGGGACGCTCGTCGTACTCGCCGTCCAGCAGGGTCTGCACTTCGAGCTGGCCGATGATGTCCTCGAGCTCGGCGAGCTCATGACGGGCCTCTTCGGCCGCATCCTCGTCGTCCATCTCGTTGGCGAGCTCCACCATGACCTCGAGGTCGTCGAGCCGCCGCTCGATGCCCGTGATGCGTGCGAGCTCGGACTGACGGTGGCTCAGCGCGCTCGTGACCTTCTGGGCCTTGTCGGTGTCGTCCCACAGATCGGGTGCACCGGCCTCGACACTGAGTCGGGCGATCTCGGCGGTGAGCGCATCGGTGTCGACGACGGACTTGATGTCGGCGAACGTGGAGCGCAGCGCCTGAATATCGGCGGACAGATCGAAATCAAGCATGACAGTCCAGACTAACGTGGATGCGGTGACCGACAGCGCCTCGACCGTCCTGAGGCGGTTCGGGCCGATGATCTACGGGCCCACGGTGCTCTTCGCGCTCGGCGAAGGTGCCATCATCCCGCTGATCCCGATCATCGCGGCACAGCTCGGCGCCGATGTCGCCACCGCGGCCCTCGTCGCCTCAGCGCTGGTCGTCGGCCAGCTGTGCGGCAACCTGCCCGCGGGATGGGCCGTCGCCCGGATCGGCGAGCGCCTCACGATGGCGATCGCCGGGACCCTGTCGCTGGCGGGAGTCGTGGGGATGGTCTTCGCCCCGGTGCTCGGGGTGTTCGCGGCATCCGTCTTCCTCATCGGGTTCTGCGCGGCCGGCTTCGGGCTGGCCCGGCACTCGTTCATGACCACGCGCGTGCCACTCGCGTTCCGTGCGCGCGCCTTGTCGCTGTTGGGCGGGACTTTCCGCCTCGGCATGTTCGTCGGGCCGTTCGTCGCGGCCGCCCTGCTCGCGCTGTTCGGCGACGCACACGCCGCGATCTGGTTCTTCGGCGTGTGCCTGGTCGCGACGGTGCTGCTCGTGCTGCTCGGCCCCGACCCGGAGAAGCAGATCGCGGTGGCGTCAGAGGATTCCGTCCCCATGGCGGAGGACACCGGTGAAGCGGTGACCGGTTCGATTCCCCTCCGACGCGCTCAGGGCTCGAGCGGGGCTCAGGGACCGGGCTCGCACCCCGGGGTGTTCCGCACGATGTGGCAGTTCCGTCGGGTGCTGTCGCGGCTCGGCCTGGCCGCGGCATCCCTCTCCGCCGTGCGATCTGCCCGTCAGGTCGTGCTGCCGCTGTGGGGATTCTCGATCGGCCTCGACGCGCAGACCATCGCGCTCGTGGTCGGCATCTCGGGCGCGATCGACTTCGCGCTGTTCTACGCCAGCGGGCAGGTGATGGACCGGTTCGGCAGGCTCTGGGCCGCCCTGCCTGCGATGGTCCTCATGGGCGCGGGCTTCATCGCACTCGCCTTCACGCACGACGTGGACAGCTCGGCGATGTGGTTCGCGATGTTCGCGGCCGTGCTCGGGGTCGGCAACGGCCTGTCGAGCGGCATCCTGCTCACCCTCGGCGCCGACATCGCCCCGAAGAGCAACCCGGCGCCGTTCCTCGGCTCCTGGCGCACGCTCACCGACGCGGGCGGGGCGATCTCGCCTCTGCTGGTCTCGGGCATCACCGCGGTGTCGTCGCTGTCGATCGCCACCGGAGCCGCCGGCGTCGTGGGTCTGCTCGGTGCGCTCGCGTTCGTGCGGTGGGTTCCTCGCTTCGTGCCGCGGGGCTGATCAGACCCACGGACCTCGCCACCCGCCGTTGCCGGCGACGAGCGTTTCGGCCTCCGCCGGCCCCCATGTGCCGGGCGCATAGGAGCGGATCGGCGCTGGCTGGTCGATCAAGGGCTGCATGATGCGCCATGCCTCCTCGATCGTGTCCTGCCGACCGAAGCGGGCGCGACCTCCGCGCAGAGCGGCGAGCAGGAGGACTTCGTACGGGGTCGGGCCCTCGCCGCCCTCGGACGCGAACTCCATGTCGAGCGAGACGTGGCCGGGCTTGGCGGCATCCGCTCGTTGCGCGTTGAGCAGGATGCGCATTCCGGTCGAAGGGTCGAGGCGGATCACGAGCTGATCCGGCTGACTGTCGGCGTCGCGCAAGCCGAAGCCGAGAGTCGGCGGTGTCTTGAACACCAGCCGCACCTCCGTCTGCGTCTCGGGCAGGAGCTTGCCGGTGCGGATGAAGAAGGGCACACCCGACCACCGCCAGTTCTCCACCTCGAGTCGCAGCGCGCAGAAGGTCTCGGTGGTCGAGTCGGCTGCCACCCCGGCCACGTCTCGGTAGCCGTCGAACTGACCGCGCACGTAATGCCGAGGATCCGCATCACGCGTCGCGCGGAACAGGATCGTCTGAAGGTCTTTGATCGTCTCGACGTCGCCGTGCGCCGGCGCCTCCATCGCAACGGCGGCGAACACCTGCATGAGGTGATTGACGACCACATCGCGCAGCGCGCCCACCGGGTCGTAGAAGTGGCCGCGGTCGGAAACACCGAACTGCTCGGCCATCGTGATCTGCACGCAGTCGACGTAGTTGCGGTTCCACACCGGTTCGAGCATCGTGTTGCCGAAGCGCAGGTAGAGGATCTCCTCGAGGCCCATCTTTCCGAGGTAGTGGTCGATCCTGAAGATCTGCGACTCGTCGATGTGGCCGTGCAGCTCGGCGGCGAGAGCCCGAGCCGACTCCAGGTCGTGGCCGAACGGCTTCTCGATGACCACACGGGCGTGTGCGGTGAGGCCGGCATCCGCGAGGCCCTTCACAACCATCGCGAACAGACCGGGCGGTATCTCCAGATAGAACACCGGAGACTGCGCGCCGCCGAGCGCTTCGCCGACCCGCGCATAGGTGGCGTCGTCGGCGAAATCGCCCTGCACATAGCTCAGGCGGGCCGCCAAACGCGCGAAAACACCATCATCCAACTGCTCGCCCGTGGCGACGATCGAGGTTCGAGCGCGATCGACCAGCCGGTCGACCGTCCAGTCATCGACGGCGACACCGACGATGGGGCAGTCCAGCAGCCCTCGCTGCTCCAGCCGGTAGAGCGAGCGGAATGTCATCACTCGCGCCAGGTCGCCGGTGATGCCGAAGACCACCAGGACATCAGCGTGCGCGCCGGCGGCGGTCACGATGCCCGCCTTCCCTTGGTCAGAACCGGGTCGACGACGCCCGACCCATGATCGAGCTGGTAGTCGAGGTTCACGGCGGCGTTGATGAGCGACAGGTGGCTGAAAGCCTGTGGGAAGTTGCCGAGCTGCTCGCCGGTGAGCCCGATCTCCTCCGCGTAGAGTCCGAGGTGGTTCGCATACGTCAGCATCTTCTCGAACGTGAGCTGGGCCTCCTCGAGGCGTCCCGAGCGCGCGAGAGCGTCGACGTACCAGAACGAGCACAGCGTGAACGTGCCCTCTCCCCCGCGGAGCCCGTCGGGTGACGCGCTCGGGTTGTAGCGGTAGACCAGGCTGTCGGAGACGAGTTCCGTGTCCATCGCCTCGAGCGTCGAGAGCCACATCGGGTCCCGCGGGGCGATGAAGCCCATCAACGGCATCACGAGCAGCGACGCGTCGAGCACGTCGGTTCCCTGGTGCTGCACGAACGCGCCGCGCTCGTCGCTCCATCCGTCTTTCATGATCTCGGCATAGATCGCGTCGCGCTGCTCCCGCCAGCGCAGGATCGGAGCGGGGCGGCCCCGCGACGCCGCGAGACGGATGCCGCGATCCAGCGCGACCCAGCACATGAAGCGCCCGTACGTGAAGTTCTGCTTGCCGCCCCGCGTCTCCCAGATCCCCTCGTCGGGCTGGTCCCAGTTGTCGCAGACCCAGTCGAGCATGTCGCTGATCTGCGCCCAGCCGGTGTGCGGCAATTGGAGGCCGTGGGTATCGGCGAGGTAGATGGAATCCATCGCCTCGCCGTAGATGTCGAGCTGGAGCTGGTCGGCGGCGCCGTTTCCGATGCGCACGGGTTTCGATCCGCGGTAGCCCGCGAAGTGCTCGAGGCTGTCCTCGACGAGGTCCGAGGTGCCGTCGACGCGGTACATGATCTTCAACGGGCCGGAGCCCTTGCCGACGCTCTCGTGCACCCGGTCCATGAGCCACGTCACGAAAGCCTCGGCCTCCTCGGTGTATCCGAGGCCGAGCAGGGCGTAGACGGAGAAGGACGCGTCGCGGATCCAGGTGTAGCGATAATCCCAGTTGCGCTCGCCGCCCACCTGCTCGGGCAGACCCGCCGTCGGCGCGGCCACGAGAGCCCCGGTCGGCGCGTAGGTCATCAGCTTGAGGGTCATCGCGGAGCGCGCCACCATCTCGCGCCACCGCCCGCGGTACGTCGAACGACCGTTCCAATCGCGCCAGAACCGCGTGGTCGCGAGCTGCATCTCGTCCATCTCGGCCAGCGGGATGCGCCGGGGTTCGGCGCCGCCGGTCTCGAGCATCACACCGGCCATCTCGCCCGCGTTGAGGCTTCCGGTGATGCGGATCCCATCGCCGTCCATTTCGATGTGACCAGCGCGCTCGGTGCCGTGCAGCACGGGGTCGCCGACGCGATGGATGGTCAAGGACATCTCGTCGGACACGAGCACCGCACCCTCGCCATGGGAAGGCACGATTCGGTGCGTCGCGCGTCCGTAGTCGAATCTCGGCTTGACCTCGGCCACGAACGACATCGTCCCCCGCACCACCCGCAGCATGCGCACGATGCGATGACGGTCGGTCGCCTCGCCGGTTTCGACGGGCATGAAGTCGATCAGCTCGCCGACGCCTTCCTCCGTCATGAAGCGGGTGATGAGAATCGCGGTGTTCGGAAGGTAGAGCTGGCGCGACACATAGTCGTCCGTCGCGGGCCGCACGCGGCAGTATCCGCCACGCTCCGCGTCCAGCAGAGACCCGAAGATGCTCGGCGAGTCGAAGCGCGGCGCACAGAACCAGTCGAGCGTGCCGTTCGTATCGATGAGCGCAGCGGTCTGCAGATCGCCGATCAGTCCATGATCCGCGATGTTCGGGTAGTCCTCAGCCACGTGCGTCCCCCATCCACCGATGCGCTTGCCATGGCGCTGAGCGTATCGGCACCTTCATGTCCGTGGGTGAGTTCTTCAAGGCGGATGCGGCCTGCTCCGCGGGTCAGCGATCGGGCCGGAGTGAAGGCGGACTCCGCCGGGCGCTCCCGAGGCATCGATGCCCTTTCGGCGCAGGAGAATCGGGCATATCCTTGACGCGCCGCTGGGGAGCGCATGTCAGGTGATCACCGGATCACACACTAGGGCGATTGCCCTGGGTCTGCGACGCCCGTGCATGATGCATTCAGCGGGGGAATCGTGAGCGTCGAAGAGGATGGCACGTACGGGCTCGTCGTGACGGGCGACCATGTGAGAGCGGACTACGTCCGGCTGCTCGGCCGATTGGGCCTGTCGGCGGATGCGTTCGCCGACACGCCCACGGCCTCGGGCGCACTGCGCCTCCATCCCCCGGTCGTGGCGATCCTGGAGGTCGAGCACGGGGGCTGCGCGCTGCTGCGGGAGCTGCGTGATCAGTTCGGACCGGACGTTCCGGTCGTTCTCGTGTCGGCCGATCGCACGACACCCGCCGATGTCGTCGCCGGACTCCTCGTGGGGGCCGACGACTATGCGGCCGAATCCATGGACACCGACGAATTCCTCGCGCGGGTGCGGCGGCTGATCGACCGCACCCGCCGGTCACCGAATGCGACCGCCGACCTGCGCCGCCTGTCTGCCCTGACCGATCGGGAGCATCAGGTGCTCGCCCTCCTCACCGACGGGCGGTCGCAGAAGCAGGTCGCGACCGAGCTCGGCATCAGCGTGAAGACGGTGGGCTCTCACGTACAGAATCTGCTGTCCAAGCTCGGCCTGCACACGCGCGTGGAGGCGGTCGCCCTGGCGGTGCGCGCCGGGGAGACGAGCCCAGCGGGCGCGGCGGGCTCCTGGTCTGCGCGTGCGAGCGCGCACTGAGCGGCGCGGTGGGCCGACGCGGCCTGAGTTGCCGCGTCAGCGAAATGCGGTTCGGCTCGTCGCCGTCGCCTCGAGCGCGACGCCGTCAGGCACGAAGAGCGTGATGATGGGCGGCCGCCAGATGTCCGCCACCGTGACGCGAGCCGAGACGCCGTCAGGGGTGCCCGCCTCGACGACCGCCGCACCTCGGCCGACATCGCCGACCAGGGCGTCCGCCTGGGCGCGGACCCCGCCGTCCGTGAGTTCCGCACGGGGTTCGTCGCCCTCGACCACGAGGGTGAAGCCGTCCGCGCCGGCGAGGGCGGCGGCATCCGCGAGCGCATCGAGCCGCTTCTGAGCCAGGTACAGACTCGTCGCGTCGACGCACACGAGGATCACCGCGATCGCGAGCACGGCGTAGCCGAGGGTCAGGATGAGCACGCTGCCCTCGTCGTCCGGCGGCGAGGACCGTCGTGCCGGCGGCCGCTTCACTCCGACTCCCAGTATCGCGAGACCTTCTGCGCGGCGGATGCCTCCAGCGGGATGCTCGCCAGTCGGTCCAGGCCCAGCACCGGCGGAACGAGCGGCAGCGCGACGCGTGTGCGCACCGTCACGACGAGCGTCGCACCGGCCTCCGGACACGAGCCACCGGCCGGGCGGCACTCGAGCGAGAGGTCGACCTCCTCGGCGTCGAGCGCGTACTCGCCGACGACGGAACGCAGGATCATGTCCGCGCTCCGGCGTGCGGCATCCGCGTCTTCTGCGGTCGAGAGCGCCCGCGCGATGTGGCGAGCACCGGCGTCGGCGCCGAGTGACTGCTCCTGGATCAGTCCGAGCGAGACGATGAGGTACACCAGCGGGACCAGCAGCAGCATCCCGACGAGGATGAACTCCAGCGCCGCGGATCCGCGCTCACCGTCGTCGATCTCAGTCGAAAGACTCCACCGGGGCATGCGCTGTCACCTCCATCAGCCGCGGCACGCCGAGGAGCCCCACCAGAGGCAGCGTCGCTCGGACGTCGATGCGCACGGCGGGATGGCCGAGCGCGGTCGTCTCATCCACGCCGATCTCGGCCGCGTACCCGGCGCCGACGGTCCGGCTCACGATCTCGCGTGTGCGCTCCACACCGTCACCCAGCGACGTGTCGGCGAGCGCCGCGTGGTGCGCGCCCTCCACCGCCGCGTCGTGCACGACATTGCGCACGTACACGGTCAACCCGAACTGCAGCACACCCAGTGTGAGCAGCGTCAGCAGCGTGCCGACGAGCACGAACTCCACCGGACTCGATCCGCGGTCGTCGGCGAGGACTGAGACGACGCGGCTACGGATGCCGTGCACGCGGGGGGAGCGCACGGGCTAGAGGCCCGATACCCGCTCGATCGCCTGCTGGAACAGGTCGGCCAGTGCGGGACCGGCCAGCGCCCAGATCACGACCACCAGCCCGGCGGTCATGAGGGTGATCAGCACCCAGCCGGGCACGTCACCGCGCTCGTCTTCGTAGGCGTCCTTCGCGAGGTCGCGCACACGCGCCGCGGCGCGTGCGAGGGCGTTCCGAATCATGGGGATTCTCCTTCCGGCGTCAGCCGATTCCGAGTCGAAGCATGAAGATCCCCGGGAAGACCGCGAACAGCACGCTCAAGGGGAGGATGAGGAAGACCAGCGGGATGAGCATGTAGATCTCCTTGCGCCCGGCACGCTCGATGAGTCCGCGCTTGGCGTCTTCGCGAGCGTCCAGCGCCTGCGAATGCAGGACGTGCGCCAGCGGCGCGCCCCGGTCGATCGCGGCGACGAGCTGGTCGATGCTGCGCGAGAGGGCGGCGATCTCCAGCCGGCTCGACAGGCGGCCGAGCGACTCGGAGAGTGACGAGCCGGTGCCCACCGCGACCACGACCCCGCGCAGTTCGGCGGTGAGCTCCCCCGCTCCCACCTCGCTCACGCGACGCAGGGAATCGAAAATGCCCTCCCCCGCCGACAAGCAGAGGGCGAGGAACTCCAGCACCGTGGGGAGCTCCTCTTGAATGCGCCCGACGCGCCCACGCGCAGCGTGAGTGAGCCGAGCGTCGTACACGACCGCGGCGACCACGCCTGCCAGAGGAGGCAGCAGCGCCGCCGCGCCGGACGCCCGCCCGACCAGCACGAGCGCCACGACACCTGCGCCGCCGATCGCGACACCGGCGATCGCCCAGGCGAGCTGCCGGCCGCGGAAGGCCGCCGCATCCATCGACCATCCGGCCTGGTGCAGCCGACGCTCTATCGATGCCGTTCCGCCCGTGAACTCGGTGACGCGATGCTGCACGACCCGCCACAGCGCGCGGAGATCGTCACTCCGCACGTCAAGACTCGGCGTCACGCCGCGGGGATCGGTGACGTCGCGGATGTACGGCGCGATCCGCCGCGCAAGTGACGGCGCACCCCAGCGCGGAGCGAGCGACACCAGCAGACAGACCCCGAGACCGAACGCACCGCCGAGCACGACGGCGAACGCGAGGTCGGTCGCGACCAGGGGCGTCATCCGAACCACCGCCTCGGCTCGGGCAGCCGCCCGATGCGCAGCATCACGCGATAGGCGACGAAAGAAACGGCGGCGCCGGCGAGAATCAGCACGACGCCCTCGGGACTGCTGTACGCGCTCGCGCCCTCTGGACGTATCGCGAGCAGCGCGAGGATCACCCACGGCGCGGCCACGCCGAGCACGGCCGCGCCGCGGATCCAGGATTGCCGCGACTCGACCTCGGCGCGGAGAGCCGCGTCGGCGCGCACCGACGCGGCGAGAGCGCGCAGCACCGGGGTCAGCTCGGTGCCGCCGACCTGCCGGGCCATCCGCAGCGTCTCGACGATGCGATCACCCACCGGATCGGCGAGGGCGACCTTCAGACGCTGCGCGCTCGAGTCGAAGTGGCCGGATGCCGCGACATCGCGTGCGAACGCGGCGAAGGGCGGCCGCAGTGGCGTGGGCGCCGACTCGGCGAGGCTGGAGACCGCGTCGGGCAGTGACATTCCCGCACGCACCGACGCGATGAGGAGATCGCAGATGTCGGGCCAGAGGGCACGCCGCGACCGCACAAGGCGCGATCGGCGAGCACGCAGCCAGCCGAACGGCGCGATCGCGCCGACGACCGCCGCGACCACGGCGAGCGCCGCGACCTGCGTGAGCAGCCAGGCGGTGGCGGTGAGAACCGCGGCGCAGCAGACCGCTGCCACCAGCACGCCGGCGGGCGGCACCCGGGTGAGACCCGCGGATTCGAGCAGGCGCGCGACGCGACCGGATGCCGCCGCCTCGGGCTTCGGCATTCCGGCCGGCCACACCCACGGCGAGACGACCAGCAGGATGCCGGCGGCCAGCACCGCCCCCCAGACGAAGGTCATGCGGCATCCGCCCGGTACAGCGTGCGCGCTTCCACGATCGCGCCCAGGACTCCGGTCGGCTCGACGATCTCCACCACCCGGCGCCGACCCGACCCATCCCGCTCACAGTGCGCGACGACGTCGACGGATGCCGCGACGGCCGGCAGGACGAAGCCTGCGTCGATGTTGCGCCCGGCCAGCAGCGGCAGGGCGGCGAGCTTGGAGAGCGCCTCGCGTGCGGAGTTGGCGTGGATCGTCGCCGCCCCGGGGACCCCTGTGTTCAGGGCCAGCAGCAGGTCGAGCGCCTCCGCGTCGCGCACCTCGCCGACGATGAGCCGGTCGGGCCGCATCCGCAGTGCTTCCTTCACCAGCCTCCGCAGCGTGACCTCGCCCGTCCCCTCGAGGCTCGCCTGCCGGCCCTGCAGCGCGACGAGATCCGGCGCATCGACGGCGAGCTCGAAGGTCTCCTCGACCGTCACGATGCGGTGCTCGGGCGGGCACGCAGCGATCAGCGCGCCGAGCAGGGTCGTCTTGCCCGCGTGCGTCGCACCGGAGACCAGGATGCTGCGCCCCGTCGTCATCACGTGACGGAGCAGCTCTGCGGCGACGGGCTCGACAGAACCGGTCGAGACGAGTCTGTCGAGGTCACGGTAGGCGGGAAGGAACTTGCGGATGTTCACGGACCAGTGCCGGCGGGTGATATCGGGGATGACGACGTGCAGGCGGCTGCCATCCGGCAGGGATGCGTCGACGAAGGGCTGACTCAGGTCGACGCGCCGACCGGTCGCGTGCAGCATCCGCTCGACGAGATCGCGCACCGCCGCGTCGGACAGGGCGAGCGGCACCCGCTGCGCGACGCCGCTGCGGGCGATGAAGATGCGGTCGGGAGCGTTGATCCACAGCTCCTCCACCGTCGGATCGTCGAGATACGGCTGCAGCGGCCCGTAGCCGGCGACCGCCGCGAGCACCTCCCGCACGCACGACGCTTCGTCGTCGACGGGGGCGAGACCTCGCGCGAGGGCGAAGTCGTTGTGGCGCTGCACTTCCGCGCGGGCGATGCGCGTCGCCAGCTCAGGGTCGCGGGCGGGGTCGGTCCGCTCCGCACGCAAGCGCTCCCGCACGCGCTCGGCCACGACCGCGGAAGCGGTGCCGGTGGTGGCGACGGCGAGAGTCATTCGAGCATCCTCGCAAGCGGCCGCCGCGCAGTGCGGAAGTTATCCACAGGTGCGGGCGGCCGCCGGGAGGAGCAGGATGGGGGGACGACCGGAAGGAGCACCATGACGCAGTCCGAGAAGGACGTCGCGGCCGCCAAGAGGGCCGTCATGGGGATCGTCGGGATCGCACAGCTCGCCCTGGCGTTCCTCGCGTACTGGGATCTGGCTCATCGCCCGGCACGGCAGGTGCACGGCCCCAAGCCGGCGTGGATCCCCGTGATCCTCATCAACTGGGTCGGACCCCTGGCCTACTTCTACGTGCACCGCAGCCGCTGAACTCTTCGGCTGTCCCCCGATGAGCACGGGGGCTACCCCCACAGCGACCCCTCAGGCGCCTCGGTAGACTGTTCGCACCCGCGGGAGTGGTGAAACTGGCAGACACGCAGGATTTAGGTTCCTGTGCCTCCGGGCGTGTGGGTTCAAGTCCCACCTTCCGCACGCGAGTGCGCCGCAGCACCGCATCCACAAATCAACCGCCGACCGTGACGACCGACGGGACATCCCTTTGCATTCCATAGCCCTCATCCCCTGGCTCGACCCGGCCGCGATCATCGGCTGGGCAGGACCCTGGGCCCTCATCGTGGTTCTGTTCATCGTCTTCGCCGAAACCGGGCTGCTCATCGGCTTCCTGCTGCCGGGGGACACGCTGCTGGTGATCGCGGGGCTGCTGTCGCACCCGCAGGACTACGCCCCCCACGGCGTCTTCGGCATCAGCGTGTGGTGGGTGGCGCTGCTGATCGGCCTCGCCGCGTTCGTCGGCGGTGAAGTGGGCTACTACATCGGGCACAAGGGCGGCCCGGCGGTGTTCGAACGCAAGGAGTCGGGCGTCTTCAGCGTGAAGAACGTGGAGCGCACCAACGCGTTCTTCGAGCGATTCGGTGGCATCACGATCATCCTCGCCCGCTTCGTCCCGATCGTGCGCACGTTCGCACCGGTTGCCGCAGGCGTGGGCCACATGAACAAGTGGAAGTACACGCTGTACAACTTCATCGGCGCCGTCCTCTGGGGCTTCGGGCTGACGATGTTCGGTTACGCGATCGGCTTCATCCCTCCCATCGCATGGTTCGTCGAGGAGTACATCGACGTGATCCTGCTGGCCGCCGTCGGCGGCACTGCGCTCATCACGCTGTGGCACTATTTCAGTGAGCGCCGCAAGGCCAAGAAGGCCGCCGCCGCGGGCGAAGACGTGGTCACCGACCACGAAGAGGCCGAAGAATTGGTGCTCGACCCCGAGGTGTTCGACCGCGGGCCCGACCACATCGACCGCACCGGACACAGCGACGACACGTCCGCTCCCCCGCGAGGGTAGTCAGGACGCCTTCGCGGCCTTCTTCTTCGCCGGCTTCTTCGCGGTCTTCGCGGCTGAGGTCGACGACGCGGACTTCGCTTTCGGCTTGGCCGCGGCATCCTTCGCAGAACCCGAACCAGAACCCGAACCCGAACCCGAGCCCGAGCGCGAGCGCGCCGCACGGCTGCGCTCGACGCTCGCGCGCAGCGCCTCCATGAGGTCGATGACCTCGCCGCCCTTGGCCTCCTCCTCCTGCTCGCCGAAGGTCTCCGAGGTGTCCAGCGCGTCGCCCTTCTCGAGCTTCGCCTCGATGAGGGTGCGCAGCTCGTCCTGGTACTCGTCCGAGAACTCCGAGGGGTCGAAGTCCGCCGCGAAGCTGTCGACGAGGGATGCCGACATCTCCAGCTCCTTCGCCGAGATGCGCACCGGCTCATCGAGCGCCGGGAACGCCGCTTCGCGCACCTCGTCGGCCCACAGCAGCGTCTGCAGCACCAGCACGTCGCCGCGGACGCGGAGCGCCGCAAGCCGCGTCTTCTGGCGAAGCGAGAAGCGCACGATCGCCGTGCGGTCGGTCTGCTGCAGGGTCTTGCGCAGCAGCACGTATGCCTTCGGCGACGCCGAGTCGGGTTCCAGGTAGTACGCGCGGTCGAGCGTCAGCAGATCGACCTGCTCGGTCGGGACGAACTCGACCACGTCGATCTCCCGACTCTTCTCGGCGGGCAGCGAGTCGAGGTCCTCCTTGGTGAGCACGACCGTGCGCTCCCCGTCGTCGTACGCCTTGTCGATGTCGGCGTACGGCACCACCTCGCCGTCGATCTCGCAGATGCGCTGATAGCGGATGCGGCCGCCGTCCTTGTTGTGCACCTGGTGCAGCGGCACATCGTGGTCCTCGGTCGCGGAGTACACCTTGACGGGGACGTTCACGAGTCCGAACGTCAGGGCACCCTTCCAGATCGCTCTCATCACACCAGTACACACCTGTCACACGCTTGAGTGCTAGGTCCACATGTCCGTGAGACTGCAATCGGCGCCTCGAGACCGCGGGGGTTCTCCCGCAGTCTCGAGCACCGGTTGCAGTCTCATCGGACGGGGACGCGCCTATCCTCGACGTGTGGCGACACCCCCTTCTCTCGCTCGCCGACTCGGGCTGGCGGATGCGGTCTTCATCGGACTCGGCTCGATGATCGGCGCCGGCGTGTTCGCCGCATTCGGTCCCGCAGCCGCCGTTGCGGGCACCGGCCTGCTCATCGGACTCGCGATCGCGGCGGTCGTCGCCTTCTGCAACGCGACCGCGTCGGCGCAGCTCGCCGCGGCGTACCCGACCTCGGGCGGCACCTACGCCTACGGGCGCGCGGAACTCGGGGAATGGTGGGGATTCGTCGCGGGATGGTGCTTCGTGATCGGCAAGCTCGCGAGCTGCGCCGCGATGGCGCTCACCTTCGCCGCGTACGCCGCACCGTCAGGCTGGGAGCGGCCGGTCGCGATCGTCGCGGTCGCGGCCCTGGTGACGGTGAACTACTTCGGGGTCACGCGAACCGCGCAGCTGACCCGGATCATCGTCGTGGCGGTGCTGCTCTCCCTCGCGGTGGTGGTCGCCGCCGGTGGCGCCGCCGGACCCGCGAGCGGTGGGTGGAGCGGCTCGGACTTCACCGAGGGCGGCGCGTACGGCATCCTGCAATCGGCCGGCCTGCTGTTCTTCGCGTTCGCGGGGTATGCCCGCATCGCCACGATGGGAGAGGAGGTGAAGGACCCGCGGCGGACGATCCCGCGCGCGATCGTGCTCGCGCTGGGGCTGGCCGTCGCCGTGTACGCGATCGTCGCGGTGACCGTCCTGGCCGTGCTCGGACCGGAGGCGACCGCCGCCTCCACCGCTCCGCTCGCCGATGTCGCCGCCGCCTCAGGATGGGGCTGGACGCAGCCCGTGGTGCGGGTCGGGGCGGCCGCGGCATCCCTCGGTGCACTCCTCGCGCTCATCGCCGGAATCGGGCGCACGACGCTGGCGATGGCCCGGGAAGACGATCTGCCCCGCTTCCTGGCGGCCGTCCATCCGCGCTGGCGCGTGCCGCACCGCGCTGAGCTCGCCGTGGGGGCGATCGTGATCGTGACGGTCGCGTTCGTCGACCTCCGCGACGCGATCGGGTTCTCGTCGTTCGGTGTGCTGATCTACTACTTCATCGCCAATGCCGCCGCCTGGCGTCAGTCGGCCGAAGCGCGTCTCTACCCGCGCGTGCTGCAGGTTCTCGGCGCGATCGGATGCGCGGTGCTCGTGGTGACGCTGCCGATCGTCGCGGTCGCAGCAGGCGCCGTCGTGGTGGCCGCGGGAATTCTGTACCGGTTCGTGCGCCTGCGTGTCCTGCGGGCACGGCCGTCGTGACGGCAGGATGAAGGGCATGGCGGATGCCGGGGGGAAGGGCCGACCGATGCACGGGGCTGCGAACGAGCAGCTGGTGAGCATCGGCGGGCGGCGGCTGCGCATCACGAACCTCGACAAAGTGCTGTATCCCGAGACCGGGACGACCAAGGGCGAGGTGATCGACTACTACACGCGGATCGGCCCGACGATGATCCCGCACGTCACGGGTCGTCCGGTGACCCGCAAGCGCTGGCCCGACGGAGTCGGCACCGAGGAGCATCCGGAGCAGTCGTTCTTCGCGAAAGACCTCGAGCGTGGCGCGCCGGACTGGGTGCGGCGACTTCCCATCCCGCACTCCGGCGGTCCGAAGGACTATCCGCTGATCAACGACGTGCCGACACTCGTCTACCTCGCCCAGGTGGCCAGTCTCGAACTGCATGTGCCGCAATGGCGCTTCACACCGGAGGGCGATCGAGGGGATGCCGATCGCCTCGTGCTCGACCTCGATCCGGGCCCCGGCGCGGGGCTCGCGGAGTGCGCCGAGGTCGCGCGCTGGGCGCGGGAGATCCTCGGGCACATGGGCCTGAATCCGTTCCCGGTGACCAGCGGCAGCAAGGGGATGCAGCTGTACTGCGCCCTGCCGCCCGGGCAGAGCAGCGAGTCCGCGTCGGCTCTCGCGCGCGAACTGGCAAAGGCGATCGAAGCCGACCACCCCGACATGGTGGTCAGCAGCATGAAGAAGGCGATCCGCGGCGGCCGGGTGCTCATCGACTGGAGCCAGAACAACGGTGCGAAGACGACGATCGCCCCCTATTCGCTGAGGGGGCGCGCGCACCCGAACGTCGCGGCCCCGCGCACGTGGGAAGAGCTGGACGATCCCCATCTCAGCCAGCTGTCTTTCGAAGAGGTGCTGGAGCGCATCGAGACGATCGGCGACCCCCTGTCGGAACTGGGCTATCACGCGGGCGGCCGGGCCGTCGAGGACGGGCCGCTCAGCACCTACATCGCCAAGCGCACGGCCGGCAAGACGCCCGAGCCGGTGCCGTCCGACCCCGCGGCTGCGGCGACTCCGGCCGGTGAGCTGCCGATCTTCGTGATCCAGGAGCACCATGCGACCGCGCTGCACTGGGACTTCCGTCTCGAGCGCGACGGCGTGCTGGTCAGCTGGGCGGTTCCGCGCGGCGTGCCGCACTCGTACAAGCGCAACAACCTGGCGATC
>DASQLG010000054.1:0-29611 GCA_035630115.1 Microbacterium sp.
CGCGGCGTCCTTGCCCTTCCACTCCTCCCGGGAAAGTGCCTTCGCGTGGCGCAGCGCGATGATCGGGAAGGTACGGAGGACTCCCTCGTCCACCAGGCGACTGAAGTACTCGATGATCTCCACATCCACGGGATAGCTCAGGCGCGCCGCCGCCTTCTTCAGCGGGACCCATTCGAGGGCGGCGATCTCCTTGTTGGGAAGGAAGGCGGACGCGCGGATCGCGGCATCCGTCGCCTCGGCCGCCCAGTAGTGCACGATCTTCTGCCGCTTGTTGGGCAAGTAGTAGCGCGAGACGCCCACCGGGACCCCGAGGCTCACTCGGATGCCCGTCTCTTCGAAGATCTCGCGGGCGGCCGTCTCGGCGAGCATCTCACCCGGATCGACTTTGCCCTTGGGCAGGGTGACATCGCGGTACCGGGTGCGGTGGATGAACAGCACGAGGATCTTCTCGTCGACGATGCGCCACAGCACGCCGCCCGCCGCGTAGACGGCGGTCTCGGTCATCGTGCCGTCCGTGACCGACGGCGACGCTGGACGTTGGCCATGGTGCGATCCTGGATGTCTACGAGCGCTGTGCCGTCCTCGTCCAGGCTGTGACGCGTCCAGTCCCCCTCGGAGCCGAGCCACCACGAGCTCGTGGTGTCGCTCATCGCGAGCTCGAACAGGTCGGTCATCTCCTTGAGGTGCGCCGGTGCGATCACCCGGACGAGGGCCTCGACGCGGCGGTCGAGGTTGCGGTGCATCATGTCGGCGCTGCCGATGTACACCTGAGGGTCGCCGTCGTTGTGGAACATGAAGATCCGGGAGTGCTCGAGATAGCGGCCCAGGATGCTGCGCACCCTGATGTTCTCGCTCACGCCGGCCACACCCGGCTTGAGCGAGCAGATGCCGCGGACCCATACCTCGACCGGAACACCCGCCTGGCTGGCCCGGTAGAGCGCATCGATGATCTGCTCATCGACCATCGAGTTGACCTTGATGCGGATGCTGGACGGCTTGCCGGCCAGCGCATTCCGGCGCTCCTTCTCGATGAGTCGCAGCAGGCCCTTGCGCAGGTGCAGGGGAGCCACGAGCAGACGCTTGAACTTCTTCTCGATCGCGTAGCCGGACAGCTCGTTGAACAGGCGCGTGAGGTCGCGACCGACCTGATCGTCGACGGTGAACAAACCGAAGTCCTCGTAGATGCGACTGGTCTTCGGGTTGTAGTTGCCGGTGCCGACGTGGCTGTAGTGGCGCAGCCGGCCGTCCTCTTCGCGGATCACCAGTGCGAGCTTGCAGTGGGTCTTCAGCCCCACCAGGCCGTACACCACGTGCACGCCGGCCTTCTCGAGCTTGCGCGCCCAGACGATGTTGGCGGCTTCGTCGAAACGGGCCTTCACCTCGACGAGCGCGAGCACCTGCTTGCCGGACTCGGCGGCGTCGATCAGCGACTGGACGATGGGGCTGTCACCGGAGGTGCGGTACAGGGTCTGTTTGATGGCGAGCACATGCGGGTCCTTCGCTGCCTGCTCGAGGAACGCCTGCACGCTCGTCGCGAACGACTCGTACGGGTGGTGCACCAGCACATCGGCGCGCCGGATGGCGGCGAAGATGTCGGAGCGTCCGTTCTGCTCGCGCGGCTGGAAAGCGAGTGCGGTGGTCGGCACGTGGGCCGGATAGTGCAGCTCGGGTCGGTCGATCCTCGCGAGGTCGAAGAGCCCGCGCAGGTCGAGCGATCCCGGCAGCCGGTAGACCTCCTGCGCCGTGATGTCGAGCTCGCTGATCAGCAGGTCGAGCGTGAGGTCGTCCATGTCGTCGCCGACCTCGAGCCGGATGGGCGGGCCGAACCGGCGGCGGAGCAGCTCGGCCTCGAGGGCCTGGATCAGGTTCTCGGTCTCGTCCTCCTCGATCACCACGTCCTCGTTGCGCGTGAGGCGGAACGCGTGGTGGTCGAGGATCTCCATGCCGGGGAACAGGTCCTCGAGGTGGTTGGCGATCAGCTCCTCGAGCGGCAGATAGCGCACGGTGTCCCCGTGCCGTGAGACGTCGACGAACCGGGGGAGCATCGGCGGCACCTTGAGCCTTGCGAACTCCTGGCGACCCGTCTTGGCGTTGCGGATGCGGATCGCGAGGTTCAGCGAGAGACCGGAGATGTAGGGGAACGGGTGCGCCGGGTCGACGGCGAGCGGCATGAGCACGGGGAAGACCTGGCCCTGGAAGTACTCCGAGACGCGCGTGCGCTCGTCGTCTTCGAGCTGATCCCAGGAGATGACCTCGATGCCGGCATCCGCCAGTGCGGGCCGCACCTGCGACGTCCAGGCATCCGCATGGCGCAGCTGCAGCGCGTGCGCGTCGGCGGAGATGTCGGCCAGCACCTCCTGCGGCGAGCGCCCCACATTGGTCGGCACCGCCAGGCCGGTGATGATGCGGCGCTTCAGGCCGGCCACGCGCACCATGAAGAACTCGTCGAGGTTGCTCGCGAAGATCGCCAGGAAGTTCGCCCTCTCGAGCACGGGCAGCGCGGGGTCTTCGGCGAGCTCCAGCACCCGCTGATTGAAGGCCAGCCAGCTCAGCTCTCGGTCGAGGTAGCGGTTGTCGGGCAGCTGCGAGTCGAAGACCTCGGACAGGTCGAAGTCGTCGTCGTCCGCGTCTCCGAGGCCGGCGTCGAGCACGTCGTGTTCGATCATCCCCTCATCATTGCAGGGTGAGGTGACGAGCGTGTGAACAGCTACGCGCCGGTGCGCTCGCGCGGCGCGGGCAGCTGGTCGTCCTCGTACACGTTGAAGCGATAGCCGACGTTGCGGACCGTGCCGATGAGCTGCTCGAGGTCACCGAGCTTCGCGCGCAGCCGTCGCACGTGCACATCGACGGTGCGTGTGCCACCGAAGTAGTCGTAGCCCCACACCTCGCTCAGCAGCTGCTCGCGGGTGAACACGCGAGAAGGATGCGTGGCGAAGAAGTGCAGGAGCTGGAACTCCTTGTAGGTCAGATCGAGCGGCTTGCCGTGCACCTTCGCGGAGTACGACGACTCGTCGATCGTGATGCCCGAGGTCTGGATGCGCGTCGAGACCTGGTCCTTGGTCATCCGGCCGATGGCCAGGCGGACGCGGGCATCGACCTCGGCCGGACCGGCCGTCACGAGGATGACGTCGTCCACGCCCCAGTCCGTCGAGACGGCGGTCAGTCCCCCCTCGGTGACCACGAGGAGGAGCGGAGCATCCAGCCCCGTCGTGTTGAGGATCTTGCACAGCGACTTCGCGCCGACCAGATCGACGCGCGCGTCGACGAAGATGATGTCCGCGCTCGGGGCATTCACCAGCTGCGCAGGCTCGGCGGGGATCTGCCGCACTCGGTGGCTGAGGAGCTCCAGCGAGGGCAGGACCGGGCCGCCACCATGGGTGGAGCTCAGAACGAGAAGCTGTGCCAAAACGCCGTCCTTCCGGCGCAGGGGGAAGCGCCGTTGGTTCAGTTTAGGGCTTGAGCGCCGATCGATTCGATTCGGATGTGCTCAGGGATTGCTCAAGGACGATTCCCGACGTCCGTGCTTCCCGCGCCGACTTGCGCGACAATGGACCCGTGACCGTCCCCGAACTCGCCCCCCGCCGAACCTTCGGCGGCGTGATCGCCGTGTGGGTGGTGGCGGCGCTCGTCGGCATCTCGATCGGCCTGTTCGTCCCGGCCGAGTGGCGCGCCGCGTGGCTCACGGTCGGGCTCGGCGGGTGCCTGGTGCTGGCGTTCGCGATCCAGCTGTGGTTCGGCCGATCGCAGGGTTTCACCGAGCGGGTCGCGGCGAGCGTTCTCGGAGCACTGCTGGTGATGGGCTTCATCAGCCTGGGCTTCGGTCTGTCCTCGCTCGTTCCCGGCTAGACTTTCCCCATGGATCTCGTCGCGCTCGAACTGTTCTATGTGGGGCTCCTCGGGCTCGCCTCGCTTGCGATCGCCTTAGTCTCCGTCGTGGTGCTCAAGAACCTCTATCGCGGCCAGCGCTGACGGCGGGCGCGTCGTGTTCGACCTCCCGACGGATCTGCCTGCCGATCTCGCGCCCCTGTCGTGGCTGATCGGCGTCTGGGAGGGCACCGGGGTGATCGACTACGAGGTCGGCGACCATCGCTTCGCCGGAGAGTTCCTTCACCGCGTGAGCTTCAGCCACGACGGCGGGGCGTATCTGAACTACGCCGCCAGCGCGTGGCTCCTCGACGATTCGCCCGCCTCCGGCGCGGGCGAGCGGGCTCGCACGCCCCTCGTCTCGGAAGTGGGCTACTGGCGTCTCTCTCGTGAGGCGACGGATGCCGAGGCCGGGCCGGGACTGCTTCCGCCTCTTGGCCTGCCGGTTCCGCGGTCGGCGGACGACGTCGAGCAGCTGCGCAACGCCGAAGGGGGCTTCGACATCGAGGTGTCGATCGTGCACTCCGACGGCGTGAGCGAGCTGTACCTCGGGAAGATCCGCGGTCCGCGGATCGATCTTGCGACGGATGCCGTCGTCCGCACGGCCGGCGCGAAGGTGTACGCCGCCGCGACGCGCATGTACGGACTGGTCGAGGCGCACCTCCTATGGGCATGGGACATCGCGGCCCTCGGCCGGGAGCTCGGCTCACACGCCTCAGCGCGGCTTGCGAGGGTGGACTGATGCCCGGAGTCTTCGCACGCGTCCCGGGGGCGGTCACCGACGAGTCGGGTCTCCGCCATCTCGGCAACCCCCTTGGCGAGCAGCGCGCACTCGCGTCCGGCATCGCCGTCGCTCCGCTCGGCGATCGCGCCGTCCTGGCCGTCCCCGGCGAGGACCGGCTCTCCTGGCTCGATTCGCTCACCTCGCAGGGACTGACCCGGCTGGCGCCGGGGGAGAGCACCGAGCTGCTCGTGCTCGACCCGCACGGACACGTCGAGCACGCGGCATCCGTTCTCGACGACGGCGAGACGACGTGGCTGATCACCGATCGGGGGGATGCCGAAGGCCTCTTGTCGTGGCTGCGCAAGATGCGGTTCCGCCTCCGGGTCGACCCGCGGAACGCGAGCGAGGAGTACGCCGTGGTCGGCGGCACCCGAGCCGCGCTCGCCGCGGTCGATGCCGCCGACCCCGCGGGCCTGCCGCTGGTGTGGACCGATCCGTGGCCGAACGTCGCCGTCGGCGGTCACGCCTACGCGATGACCGAGCCGCACCCCGCCGCCGAGCGCGACTGGGCTGAGGCGATCGTCACTCGCGCGGAGGAGCAGCGGATCGCGGATGCCGCGGCGGCCGGCGACCAGGCGCTCGCCGGGCTCGTCGCGGCCGAAGCGCTTCGCATCGCCGCCTGGCGCCCGCGGTGGGCGACCGAGGTGGACGACCGCGCCCTCCCCCACGAACTGGACTGGCTGCGCACCGCGGTGCACCTGGAGAAGGGCTGCTACCGCGGGCAGGAGACGGTCGCCAAGGTGCACAATCTCGGCCATCCGCCCCGCCGCCTCGTCTCGCTCCAGCTGGACGGCAGCGACTCGGTGCTGCCCGCGCACGGCGACGAGGTCTTGGCCGGGGAGTCGGCGGTCGGCGTCGTCACCTCCGCCGCGCTGCACTTCGAAGACGGTCCGATCGCGCTCGCCGTGGTGCGCCGCAACACTCCGATCGATGCTTCTCTGGTCGTCCGCACGGCGGACGTGCAGATCATCGCTGCGCAGGAGGTCATCGTCCCGCCGGAAGCCGGTGCGACGGCCGACATCCCGCGTCTTCCCCGGCTCGGTCGCCGAGCCGGCTGAGGACGCCGTGGCCAGCAGCCCCGAGCCGACGACTACGGCCATCGTCACCGGATGGCGCACGCGGGTCGACCCGCGCCGCGGACTCCGGCGCGTACAGGGCTCGTCGATCGCGATTCTGCAGATCGTGGTGGCCGCCACCGGCGCCTACGCCTTCGCGGCCTACGTGCTCGGTCATTCCGCGCCGCTGCTCGCGGCCACCGTCTGCGTCTCGAGCCTCGGGCTGGTGCGCGACGCCCGGCCCCGCCGCGTGCTCGAGACCGTCCTCGGGATGCTGGTCGGCATCCTCGTCGCGGAACTCCTGCTGCTCACGGCAGGATCCGGATGGTGGCAGCTCGCACTGGCTCTCGGGCTGACGCTCATCGTGGCCAGGTTCCTCTCCACGCAGGCGAGCTTCGCGATCGCGGCGGCCATCCAGGCGCTCATCGTCATGGTCATCCCCGCCGCATCGCCGTTCCTGCGCCTCGTGGACGGCGTCGTGGGCGGCATCGCGGCGCTTCTGGTGACAGCGCTCATTCCCCGCACGCTCCAGCGGGACGAAGCGCGGTCCGGTGTCGCGGTGTACCGTGCGCTGGACTCGGCGATCGGCACGCTCGCGCAGGCGCTGCGGCGCGGTGACCGCCTCCGCGCCGAGCGGGGACTCGAGAAGGCGCGGGCGCTGCAGCCGCTCGTCGACGCGTGGGCGACGACGCTGGACTCGGGCATCGCGATCGCGCGCATCTCTCCGTTCCTGCGGCGCCAGCGCTCGGAGCTTCAGCGGCACGAGCGGATCCGGCAGTCCACGGACCTGGCCACCCGAAACGTCCGGGTGATCGCGCGCCGGGTGGTCTATCTGTGCGACGACGGGGTCGCCCGGCCGGTGGCGGCCGACACGCTCGGCGAACTCGCCCGGGCCGCCCAGCTCGTGTCCCAGTCGCTGACCGACATCTCGCTCGAGCCGGTCGCCCGTGAGGCGGTGCGCGCGGTCGCGGGCCGGCTCGACCCGGCTGTGCTGCAGCCGGACGCATCGCTGGGCGATCAGAATCTCATCGCCGCGCTGCGTCCGCTCGCGGTCGACCTGCTGACCGCGACCGGGATGTCGAGCGCCGAAGCCCGCGCCTGCGTGCCGCGGATCTGACCGGTCTCAGGCCGGCGCGACGGCACTCCACGGCACGGTGAGCTCGCCCAGTCGCCAGCGTGAGCGCCCCTGCAAGGGCCACCCCGAGATCCGCAGCGCGGCCAGTGCCGTCTCCCAGCGCTGCACCGGACCGAACGCGGACATTCCGGCCGCACGTTCCCACTCTCCCTCCAGCGCGGCCAGCAGGCCGTGCACGCGCTCGCCGGGCACGTTGCGGTGGATGAGCGCCTTCGGGAGCCGCTCGGCCGCGCTCGACGGGTGCTCCAGCCCCGTGAGCCGGAGCGAGATCGTGAGAGTCCGAGGGACGGCATCCGGCCCGATCGCGACCCAGGTGCAGATGCGTCCCAGCTCGTCGCACGTGCCCTCGACCAGCAGACCGTCCGGGGCGAGCCGGGCCGCCATCCTCGTCCAGGAGTCCGGCACGTCCGACTCCGCATACTGCCGAAGGACGTTCATCGCCCGGATGACGGCGGGCGGCCGCGGGGACGGAACCTCGAACCCGCCGAGCGCGAAGGCGACGCGCGAATCGGGTGCGAAGCTCGTCGCCCCGGTGCGCACCTCGGCGAGCTGCGTGCGCGCACGCGCGACGCGTGCGGGGTCGATCTCGAGTCCGAGCACCTCGATGTCGGGTCGCGCGCGGGCCAGGCGCGCGTGCAGCTCGAGGGCGGTGACCGCACTGGCGCCGAAGCCAAGGTCGACGACGAGCGGATCGGAGGCACGACGCAGCGACGGATGCCGCGCGACCCAGCGGTCGACCCGCCGCAGCCGATTCGTTCCGGTCGTCCCGCGGGTGACCTGCCCGACGGGCGCGCGGCCGGTGCTCATGTGCCCATGATGCCAGCCCGGGAGCCGGCATCCGCGCCCGTCCGGGTTCGCGCCCGTCGCTATCATGGGGCAATGACCGCGCCCTACACGCTGATCCTCCTCCGCCACGGCCAGAGCGTCTGGAACGAGCTCAACCTCTTCACCGGATGGGTCGACGTGCGGCTCTCCGAGAAGGGCCGGGCCGAAGCGATTCGCGGTGGCGAGCTGATCGCGGAGTCGGGTCTGCTGCCCGACGTGCTGCACACCTCGGTGCTCAGCCGCGCGATCCAGACGGCGGACCTCGCCCTCGACGCCGCCGACCGCCTGTGGATCCCCGTCAAGCGCACGTGGCGGCTCAATGAGCGCCACTACGGCGCGCTTCAGGGCAAGGACAAGGCGCAGACCCTCGAGGAGTTCGGGCCGGAGCAGTTCATGCTGTGGCGTCGTTCGTTCGACGTGCCGCCGCCGCCGCTGGACGACGACTCCGAGTTCAGCCAGGTCGGCGACCCGCGGTATGTCGGCATCGACGGCGAGGTCCCGCGGACCGAGTCGCTGAAGCTCGTGATCGACCGCTTCCTGCCGTACTGGGAGAGCGACATCGTCCCCGACCTGCGCGAAGGGAAGACCGTGCTGGTCACCGCGCACGGCAACTCGCTGCGCGGCCTCGTGAAGCACTTGGACGGCATCAGCGACGCAGACATCGCGGAGCTCAACATCCCCACCGGCATCCCGCTGGTCTACCGGCTCGACGAGGAGCTTCAGCCGATCGGCGCCGGCGAGTACCTCGATCCCGAAGCGGCTGCCGCCGGCGCCGCCGCCGTGGCCCGCCAAGGGAAGAATTGACACGACCCGGATCAATGCGAGCGAAGCCCGCGTTGATGCGGGTGCGTGTCAAGGTCGAGTAGCGAGCGCCAGCGAGCGTATCGAGACCAGACCTCGCACGCGCGGAAGAGAGCGGATGCCGTGATGACGGCATCCGCTCTCCTTCGTCGTTCCGGCGGCTACGGCCGGACGATTTCGATCGCGTCGGTCTCCACGGTCCAGTCGCCGGTCGAGAGGTACACGACCTTCTTCGCGACGGAGACCGCGTGGTCGGCGAAGCGCTCGTGGTAGCGGCTGGCAAGGGTCGCATCGACGGTCGCGGACGCCTCGCCCTTCCAGCTGTCGCTGAGCACCTTCTCGAAAACGCTGATGTGCAGGTCGTCGAGCTGGTCGTCGTCGTTGCGGATCTCCTCGGCGAGCGCCTGGTCTTCAGTGCGCAGCAGCTCGGTGAGCTTGCGGGCGACGTTGACGTCGAGCTCGCCCATCTTCGTGAAGGTCGACTTGAGCCCGCGCGGGATGGCCCGCTCGGGGAAGCGCATGCGGGTGAGCTGGGCGATGTGCTCGGCGATGTCGCCCATGCGCTCGAGCGAGGCACTGATCCGCAGCGCGCTCACGACGATGCGCAGGTCGCGCGCGACCGGCTGCTGACGGGCGAGGATCTCGATCGCGAGCTCATCGAGGGCGATCGCCTTCTCGTCGATGATCACGTCGGCCTCGATGACCTCCTCAGCGAGCGCGACATCGCTCGAACTGAACGCCCGAGTGGCCTTGTCGATGGCCACCGTGACGAGCTCGGCGATCTCGACGAGGCGTCCCTGGACGTCCTCGAGAGACTGATGGAAGACTTCGCGCATTGCAGCACCTTTCGTGTTCGCAACAGGCACGTGCCTCGCGACCTGGCGATTGTCGCCGTCGAAGGTTAACGAACGGTGCCGCGAGAGTGAATAGTAACCGGCGGGCCCGTCCGGGAGCCCGTTCGGAGCGGGTCCGGCCCGCGCCCGCCCTCTACTGTGGAGCCATGGACACGACGCAGCTCGCGCTGCTCGCCCTGCTCCTGGGGGCGATCATCGGGGGCTCCGTGTCGATGGTGATCGTGCTGGCGATTCGGGCGCGGGATCGTGCGCAGGCCGAGACGTCGGCGGTGATCCCCGACGGCGTGCGCGAAGTCCTGCACGGCATGGACGACGCCGCGATCGTCGTCGACGCGTCCTCCACGGTTCTGGCCGCGTCGACGGCCGCGATCCCCTTCCACCTCGAAGAGGGAAGCGTGCTGCCCTCCGACGACCTGCGCACCCTGGCGCGCCGCGTGCGCACGACGGAGTCGGCGGCGAGCGCCACCCTGCGGCTGCGCCGTGGCGCTGTGCCCGCGGAGCCGCGCCTGGTCGTCGTGCGTGCGACGCGCATCTCGCCCCGCCTGACGCTGCTGGTGCTGCGCGACATCACCGAACGCGAACGGGTCGAGCAGATGCGACGGGACTTCATCGCCAACACGAGCCACGAACTGAAGACCCCGGTCGGTGCGGTCAGCCTGCTCGCGGAGGCGATCGAGTCCGCCGCCGACGATCCCGACCAGGTGCGCAACTTCGCGGGACGGCTGACCGCCGAGGCCGCGCGACTGGCGCAGCTCACCTCGCGCATCATGAACCTCTCCCGCCTGCAGGCGGCGGACGAGTTCACCGACGAGCGCGAGGTCGCGATCGACGAGATCGTGGCTTCCGCCGTGGAGGCCCACGCGATCCAGGCGGGATCCGCCGGCGTGGAGATCGTGCGGGGCGGTGAGCGCGGTCTGTTCGTCCGTGGCGACGCGCAGGTGCTCAGCGAGGCGGTCGGCAACCTGATCGCCAACGCGGTCGCCTACTCGCCGAAAGGGTCGAACGTCGGAGTGGGGGTGAAGGCGGTCGACCAGGTGGTCGAGATCGCGGTCACCGATCGCGGCATCGGCATCGCGGAGGGCGACCAGGAGCGCGTCTTCGAACGGTTCTACCGGGCCGATCAGGCACGGTCGCGGCGCACGGGGGGCACCGGCCTGGGCCTGGCGATCGTCAAGCACGCCGTGCAGCGCCACGGGGGAGAGGTGCGACTGTGGTCGCGACCCGGGCGCGGTTCGACCTTCACGATCCGCCTCCCGCTGATCGCGCCACCCGAAGACCAGGTGCAGCCCAAGCGGCGCCGCAAGAAGAAGCGGTCGACGCAGGCCGCGGCATCCCACCCCACGAATGGAGCACCCGCATGACTCGCGTCCTGATCGTCGAGGACGAGCCGGATCTGGCCGACCCGCTCGCCTACCTCCTGCGCCGCGAGGGGTACGAGATCGAGATCGCCGAGGACGGACCCGCCGCACTCACGGCCTTCCGCGACCGCGGAGCGGACATCGTGCTGCTCGATCTCATGCTGCCCGGCATGTCGGGCACGGAGGTGTGCCGGGAGATCCGCACCACGTCGCGGGTGCCGATCATCATGCTGACGGCGAAGGACTCGGAAGTGGACATCGTGGTCGGGCTCGAGCTCGGCGCGGACGACTATGTCACGAAGCCCTACTCCGCCCGCGAACTGCTGGCGCGCATGCGCGCCGTGCTGCGGCGCCTCGCGCAGACGGAGGCCGATCTGGAGGACCACGTCCTCGACGGCGGGCGGGTCGTGCTCGACATCGACCGGCACACGGTCTCGGTCGACGGTCGCGAGATCAACATGCCGCTCAAGGAATTCGAGCTGCTCGAAGTGCTCATGCGCAACGCCGGGCGGGTCCTCACGCGGGGCCAGCTCATCGACCGGGTCTGGGGAACCGACTACTTCGGCGACACGAAGACCCTCGATGTTCACATCAAGCGCATCCGGTCGCGCATCGAGAAGCACCCCAGCGACCCGACCATGCTCATGACCGTACGCGGGCTCGGCTACCGGTTCGAGGGCTGACCCCGTCGGCTTCAGCGCGTCAGGGCAGGAGGTCGCCGTAGTAGTCGAGGGAGCCGTCCAGCACCGGAACGTCGAAGAGGACGCCGTCGCCGTCGCCGGACTGGAAGAACATCGGGAGGTTGGCTCCGGGCTTCGTGTCGATGCCCTCGAGCGGCAGAGCTTCCGTCTCCTCGGTTCCCAGGCTCACCGTCGTGTTCGCGGGGACCCGGATCGACTCGGTCGTCTTGGAGGACCCCTCGCCGTACTCGATGTTCAGGGTGTGCGAGTCGCTCGTCGCGTTGACGATGGCCGCGACCAGGACGCCGTCGACGCCCTCCTCGTCGCTGACGATCAGCACGTTGCGCACCTGCAGCGGACCCGAGTCCGGGATGTTGACGCCGTCAGACGCGGAGTACTGCAGCTGGGTTGCCTGCGTGGAGAGCATGGCGCAGCCACTGGTTCCCAGGACCACGAGGGCGCCTAGGGCGAGCGACGCGATAAGGCGCGATTTCACGGATCCTCCCGGGACGGATGACGGCATCTCTAGCATTCTAGGGGTGCGCCGTGCAGCGCGCGCAGACACGCGCCAGGGGTGGGCGGCGAACCTTACCGTATCTGCGCCTGTGGTATCCTGGAGGTTGCCGAAAGGACATAACTCCATGCTTTTTGAGGTTGGCGAAACGGTCGTTTACCCGCACCACGGGGCCGCGACGATCATCGAAGTCAAGGACCGGGTCATCAAGGGCGAGACCAAAAGATATCTGAAGCTCAACGTCACTCAGGGAGACCTGATCATCGAGGTCCCCGCGGAGAATGTCGACCTTGTCGGCGTTCGTGACGTCATCGGCAAGGAAGGCCTGGATCGGGTCTTCGAGGTGCTGCGCGCGCCGTTCACCGAGGAGCCCACGAACTGGTCCCGCCGGTACAAGGCCAACCTCGAGAAGCTCGCGTCGGGTGATGTCATCAAGGTGAGCGAGGTCGTGCGCGACCTGTGGCGCCGCGACCAGGACCGCGGCCTGTCCGCGGGAGAGAAGCGCATGCTCGCCAAGGCGAAGCAGATCCTCATCTCGGAGCTCGCCCTCGCCGAGAAGACCGACGAGGAGCAGGCGGGCGCCATCCTCGACGAGGTACTCGCCAGCTAGATTGAGGGCGTGCCCTTCGACGCAGCTCAGCAACCGACGCCGGTGCCGCGCATCGCGGTCATCGTCGTCGCCGCCGGGTCCGGTACGCGTCTGGGTGCCGGCGTGCCCAAAGCGTTCGTCGGCATCGACGAGCACAGCATGCTCCGCCATGCCCTCGCGCGTATCTACGACGGTCCGCAGGCGCAGGTCGTGATCGTTGCGCCCGCGGGCCGCGAGGGCGACGCTCTCACCGAAGCTCTCGCCGGGGCCGGTGCTCGACGCGACCTCGTGTCGGTCGTGACCGGCGGAGCCTCCCGTCAGGCGTCGGTGGCGGCGGGCCTGGACGCCCTGTGGGGCGACGTCGAGATCGTGCTCGTGCACGATGCCGCGCGCGCCCTGACGCCCCCCGCGGTCTTCGAGCGGGTGATCGCCGCCGTCGACGACGGCGCGTCCGGGGCGATCCCCGTCCTTCCGGTGATCGACACGATCAAGCGCGTCGAGGCCGAGCGCATCGTCGCCGCCGTCGACCGCTCGGAGCTGTCGGCGGCGCAGACGCCTCAGGGCTTCCGTCGCGACATTCTGCTTGCCGCATACCGGTCGGCCGACCACGAATTCACCGACGACGCGGCGCTGGTTGCTGCCGCCGGTCACAGCGTGACGGTCGTGGAGGGCGACGCGCTGGCATTCAAGATCACCACCGCCGACGATCTCGAGCGTGCCCGAGCAGTCGTGTCGCGGCATCCGCTCACCCCGTCGATGGCGCATCTGGAGAGTCTCGTACCGGTTCCTCGCGTGGGGATCGGCACCGACGTCCACGGGTTCGGGGGTGCGGGCGAGCTCTGGCTCGCCGGCCTCGAATGGCCGGGGGAGGGCGCGCTGTCGGGGCACTCCGACGGCGATGCCGTCGCCCATGCGATCGTCGACGCGCTGCTGTCCGCCGCGGGGCTCGGCGACATCGGGACGCATTTCGGCACCGATCATCCGGAGTACGCCGGCGCGCACGCCGACGTCTTCCTCTCGCGAACGCTCGGCCTCCTCGGCGAGGCGGGCTGGCGGGTCGGGAATGTGGCGGTGCAGGTGCAGGCCAACCGTCCCCGGCTCGCGGCGCGACGCACCGAAGCCGAAGCCGTGCTGTCGGCCGCCCTCGGCGGCGCCCCGGTGTCGCTCTCGGCGACGACGACCGACGGCCTGGGTTTCGCCGGCCGCGGCGAAGGCGTGTCGGCGTTCGCCATGGCGATCGTCGTGCCCGTCTGAGCGCTCAGAGCGTGCGTGTCATGAACACCGAGAACGGGTCGTCGGCGTAGCCCTCGAACGGCCCGCAGCGCGTGAACCCCTCGCTCTCGTAGAGCCGTACGGCGGGCGCGAACTCATCGGGGCTGCCGGTCTCGAGCCACAGGCTGCTCATCCCACGGTCACGCGCCTCCGCGATGATGTGCAGCAGGATCGCGCGTCCGACCCCGCTGCCGCGGAAGCGGTCGTCGACACGCATCGACTTGAGCTCGCCGCGCTCGGCGTCGATGGTCTTGAGGGCGCCGATGCCGGCCAGTTCGCCGTCGATCCACGCCGACCAGAACGTGATCGTCGGATGCCGCAGCCCGTCGATGTCGAGAGCGTGCACGCTCTCCGGAGGCGAGGTGTCGTGCATCCCGGTGAGATGAGCGGCGATGAGAGCCTGCGTGGTCTCGCCGGAGAGGTCGTCGGTGCGGATATCGATGTGCGGCACGGTCACCCTTCCACCGCGAACGGAACGGGGTCTCTGGGCGCGCGCGACCCCCACGCCAGCAGGGCGAGGCCGGCTGCGAGGATCACGAGGCCGACGATCGCCAGCACGGAGAGCCGCTCGCCGAGCACGACGATGCCCAGGATGCTGGCCGTCAGCGGCTCGCCGAGCGTGAGGGTGGCGGCGGTCGCGGCGGTGAGCCCGCCCAGGCCCCACGTGAACAGAACGTAGGCGATCGAGATCGTGGCGATGCCGAGCCACAGGGCCATGACGAGACCGGCGGTCGTGCTGAGCCAGCTCAGATCGACGAAGGGCAGCACGAAGGCGGATATCACGGCCGAACTGGCGCCCATCGACCCGACCACGGTGAACGGATCCCACCCCTGGTCGAGCAGTCTGCGCTGCACGTTCGCGATCACCGCGAACGTGGCACCCGCCCCGACGCTGCCGAGGAGGCCGATCGCATCCGTTCCGCCTCCTCCGCCGGAACCCGCCGCCTCGCCGCCGAAGCCGAGCAGCACGACGCCGACGGTGGCCAGCGCGGTGGCCGTCATCCACGTGCCGCTGGGCACACGGCGCGTGACGCCCCATTCGAGGAGGCCGGCGAGGATCGGCGCCGACCCCAGCGCCACCACCGTGCCGACGGCGACACCGTTGCGCTCGGTGCCGAGGAAGAACAGCGGCTGATAGAGCGCCAGGCAGAAACCGGTGAGGGCCATGAGGGCGAGAGGGCGGATTCCGCCCTTCGACAGGCGCAGGGGCCGTATTGAGGGGCTTCGGGACCACGGCGGCGCCGCAGCCGGAGCCTGGCGGGCGTGGAGTCGGGCGAGGATGAACGCGATCAGCGCGAGCCCGGTGCCGCCGATCACGAGGCGTACGGCACCCACCGACAGGGGGGTCGAGTCGTCGGGTCCGAGCGCCATCGATGTGCCGGTCGTGCCGAACAGCAGCGCTGCGGCGAGGACGGCGAAGACGTGGAGCACCCTCCAGTTCTACAGGCACCCGACGCCCCGAGCGAACCGGACGTGAGCGGCTGTCACGCCCAGGTTCGGCGCGTGCCCCGCCGGTAGGCTGGTGCGGTGACACCCGGTACATCGCCCGTGAGGCTCTACGACACCAAAGCGCACGCTCTGCGCGATTTCGTGCCGCTCGACCCTTCGAACGTGACGGTGTACGTCTGCGGGCCGACCGTGCAGTCGGGCCCGCACATCGGTCACCTGCGCGGGGCGCTGAGCTTCGACATCCTCCGTCGCTGGCTGACCCACCGGTTCGGCCGGGTGACGTTCGTGCGCAATGTCACCGACATCGACGACAAGGTGCTCGTGAACGCCACCGCCGGCGAGCCCTGGTGGGCGCTGGCGTACCGGATGGAGCTCGCTTTCTCCTCCGCGTATGCCGCGATCGGCATCGCGCCTCCGACGTACGAGCCGCGCGCGACAGCATCGATCCCGCAGATGCAGGAGCTCATCGAACGCCTCATCGAGGCCGGTCACGCGTACGCTTCGACAAGCTCAGCGGCGAACGGCGACGTGTACTTCGACGTGCGCTCCTGGAGCGATTACGGCTCCCTCACGCGGCAGTCGCTCGACGCGATGGAACCCGCGGCGGATGCGGATGCTCGCGGGAAGCGCGACCCTCGCGACTTCGCCCTCTGGAAGGGCACCAAGCCCGAAGAGCCGGAGAGCGCCACCTGGGACTCGCCGTGGGGACCGGGGCGGCCCGGCTGGCACATCGAGTGCTCCGCGATGTCGCGCCGGTATCTCGGCCCGCAGTTCGACATCCACGGCGGAGGTCTGGACCTGCGCTTCCCGCACCACGAGAACGAGCTGGCCCAGTCCACGGCGGCTGGTGACCCCTTCGCCCGCTTCTGGGTGCACAACGGGCTCGTCACCGTCGGCGACCAGAAGATGTCGAAGTCGCTCGAGAACTACCTGCTGGCGGACGACGTGCTCAGGGAGCGCGATCCTCTCGTCGTCCGCTACGCGCTCGCGGCGGCCCACTACCGCTCGAGCCTCGACATCACGTCGTCCTCGTTCGACGAAGCCGAGACCGCTCTGGAGCGCATCCGGACCTTCCTCGAGAGGGCCGTGCGCGCACTGCAGGACGAAACCGACGACCAGCGCATCGAGGCCGGCGTTCCCGCACGGTTCGCCGCGGCGATGGACGACGACCTGGGCGTTCCGCAGGCGCTCGCGGTGCTCCACGAGACCGTCCGAGCCGGCAACACCGCGCTCGACGAGGGCGACCTCGACGCCACCAGGCGGGCGTTCGCCGACGTCGCGACCATGACGGGCCTGCTCGGGATCGACCCGCTCGATCCGGCGTGGTCCAAGGATGCCGCAGCCGGAGCAGAGGCCGCCGCGCTCGACACCCTCGTCCACACCCTCATCGCCCAGCGCGCCGCTGCGCGCGCCTCCCAAGACTGGGCAGCGGCCGATCGCATCCGCGACGCCATCGCCGCCGCGGGCATCACGCTCGAAGACACGAACGACGCAACACATTGGAGTATTCATGGCCGGTAGCAAGCCTGGGCGCCCTGGCGCCAGCAAGGGCAAGAAGGGCCCCACGAAGGGCACGGGCGGCAAGAACAAGCGCTCGCTCGAGGGCCGCGGGCCGACGCCCAAGGCCGAAGACCGTGCGTGGCACCCCGCAGGCAAGCGGAAGGCGGCGCAGGAGCGCTACGCCGCCGCGGGCGGAAAAGGGACCCCTCGACAGGCTCGGGGACCGCAGAACGCAGGCAAGGGCAAGAAGGACGATGACACCGAGGTGGTGACCGGCCGGAACTCCGTGCTCGAGGCGCTGCGCGCCAAGATCCCCGCGACGGCGTTCTACATCGCCCAGCGCGTCGAGATGGACGACCGCGTGAAGGAGATGCTCTCGATCGCCACGCACCGCGAGATTCCCGTCATGGAGGTCACCCGTCCCGAACTCGACCGCATGGCCGGCTTCGACGGCGTGCACCAGGGCGTCGCGCTCAAGGTGCCGCCGTACGAGTACGCCCACCCGCAGGATCTCCTCGAGAACGTCATCGACAAGGGGCGCACGCCGCTGTTCGTCGCGCTGGACGGCGTGACCGATCCCCGAAACCTCGGCGCGATCATCCGCTCGACCGGCGCCTTCGGCGGACACGGCGTGATCCTGCCGCAGCGCCGCTCGGCGAGCGTCAACAGCGCCGCCTGGAAGACGAGTGCCGGCGCGGCCGCGCGCATCCCGGTCGCCATCGCGCCCAACCTGACCTCGACCCTCAAGGACTTCAAGAAGCAGGGCGTCTTCGTGCTCGGACTCGACGGCGGAGGCGACGTCTCACTGCCCGCGCTCGCGCTTGCCGACCGCCCGGTCGTCATCGTCGTGGGTTCCGAGGGCAAGGGGCTTTCACGCCTCGTCAGCGAGACATGCGATCAGATCGTCTCGATCCCGATCGATGCGGCCACCGAGTCGCTGAACGCGGGGATCGCGGCATCCGTCGCGCTCTATCAGGTCTCCACGCTGCGCGCGCAGAAGAGCGCCTGAGCGCTGAACCGGTCCCTGAGCGCTGAACCGGCCCCTGAGCCTGTCGAAGGGCCTGGGAATGAAACCGGTCGGATCGACCTTGCACCCGACGACCCCGTCGAAAGGAACACAATGGCACGCATCGCCGTCATCGGAGGCACCGGCTACGCCGGCCGCAACATCGTCGCCGAGGCGGTGAGCCGCGGTCACACGGTGGTATCGGTCGCCCGGTCGGTTCCGGCGGAGCGGGTTGAAGGTGCCACGTACGTCGAAGGGACGATCCTCGACGTGCCCAGCCTGGTCGCCGAGCTCGAAGGCGTGGAGGTGCTCGTCTCGACGGTGCCGGCACGCGGCGATATGGAGGGCAACGTGCGGTCCAACATCGCCGAGCTGGTCGCGTCGTTGCCGGAGAGCGTGCGCATCGGCGTGGTCGGCGGTGCCGGCGGAAGTCTGGTCGCGGAGAACGGCCCTCGGCTGGTCGACCAGGACTCCTTCACCGAGGAGTACAAGCCCGAAGCGCTCGAAGCGATCGGCATCCTCGAGGACCTCGAGGCGACGAGCGCGGCCCGCGACTGGTTCTACGTGCACCCGGCCGGCGGCTTCGGCGCCTGGAACCCCGGGGAGCGGACGGGAAGCTACCGGATCGGCGGCGACGTGCTGGTGACGGATGCCGAGGGTGAGTCGTACATCTCCGGGCCCGACCTGGGCGTGGCGGTCGTGGACGAGATCGAGAACCCGAACCACTCCCGAGAGCGCTTCACCGTCGGCTACTAGACCAGATCGCGCCAGTCAACGCTGTCGGCCTCGTCGTCCTGCACGGGGATGTCGGCAGTGATGACCGGCAGCGACATGGTCTCGGTGACGGGCAGCATGAGGGTGGCCTCGTCGCGGCGGTGGCTGAGGACGTCTTCGACGTAGCTCGTGAGCACTTCGGCGAGCGGCACCGACCGGCCGCGCGCCTGAGACATGTACCAGCGGTGCTCGAGCACCTGATGGAACACCTCGGCGGGCTCGAGCTTGGCCCGAAGGTCGAACGGGATCGCCTTGACGACCGGCTCGAAGACGCGGGTCAGCCACTCGTGCGCGACCATGTCCTCGTCATCGCCGAGACGCGAGATGCGTGCGCGGAACTCGTCGAGGTCGTTCAGCAGGCGGCGGGCCTGGTTCTCTTCGACGTCGAGCCCGGTCAGGCGCAGGAGTCGTCGCTGATGGTGTCCGGCATCCACGACCTTCGGCTGGATCGAGACCTTCGTGCCGTCGGTCATCGCCTGGATCGACATCTCTCCGATGTCGAAGCCGAGGTCGTTGAGCCGCTGCACGCGCTCGGTGATGCGCCACGACTCGTTCGCAGAGAACGCCTCCTCATCGGTGAGCGCGGTCCACAGCGACCGGTACGACGACATGATGCCGTCGGCGATCGCGATCGCGTCGACGCCGCCTTCGAGCCGCCCGCCCGCTTCGAGATCCATGATCTCGCCCGCGATGTTCGTGCGCGCGACGTCGAGATCGTGCGCGCGTTGCCCGGCGGTCAGGCCGCTCTCGTGCAGCTCGCCGGTCTCGGCATCCACGAGGTACGCGGCGAACGCGCCGGCGTCGCGTCGGAAGAGCGTGTTCGACAGCGACACGTCACCCCAGAAGAAGCCGACGTTGTGCAGGCGCACAAGCAGCACGGCGAGCGCGTCGACGAGCCGATTGGCGGTGTCGGGTCGCAGGACCTGGGTGAAGAGGGCGCGGTAGGGAAGCGAGAACTTCAGGTGCGCGGTGACGAGCGCTGCAGGCAGCGGCCGGCCTGCGGAATCCGTCCGCCCGGCGATCACCGCGACGCGATCCACGCACGGGGCGTCCAGGCGATCGAGGTTGCCGAGCATGTCGTACTCGCGGCGCGCCATCTCCTCGGTGGTCTCCTTGATCGCCACGACCCGGCCGGAGAGGTTCGCGAAGCGGACCAGGTGGCGCGACAGGCCTTTGGGGAGGAAGACGATCGTGCTGCTCGGCCACTCCGCGAGGGGCGTCGACCACGGCAGCGACAGCAGCCCCGGGTCGACCGAGCTCGCGGTGATGCTGAGTGCGTCTGGCATCTGGCTCCCCGAGAGCGACTCCGGATAGAGAAAACCGCGGCGCGAAGGGTCAGAGACCCTCCGCGCCGCGGTCGTGATACTAGCTGCCCGAGATGACCGGAGCGTCGTTGAGGCGCTCGCCCGTCTCGAGGTCGAACGCGTGCACGTGACCGGCGGTCGCGGCGAGAGTGACCGTGTCGCCCGCGTTGGGGTGACGGCGGCCGTCGACTCGCGCGACGATGTCGGTGCGCTTGCCGGCGATGTCGGTGTGGCCGTAAAGGTAGCCGTCCGCGCCGAGCTCCTCGACGAGGTCGACGACCACCGAGAGGCCCTTGCCGTCGGAGGGGCCGACGACGATGTCCTCGGGGCGGACGCCCACCGTCACCTGGCTGCCATGGGCGCGGCCGACCGTGTCGCGGTCGAGCGGGACGACCTCGGAGCCGAACTGAACGCCGCCCTCTGCCAGATCGGCGGGGAACAGGTTCATCGCGGGAGAGCCGATGAAGCCGGCGACGAACACGTTGTTCGGACGCTCGTACAGGTCGCGGGGCGTGCCGACCTGCTGGAGGAGGCCGTCCTTCAGCACCGCGATGCGGTCACCCATGGTGAGCGCCTCGGTCTGGTCGTGCGTGACGTAGACCGTGGTGACGCCGAGGCGGCGCTGCAGCGACGCGATCTGCGTGCGCGTCTGCACGCGGAGCTTGGCGTCGAGGTTCGACAGCGGCTCGTCCATGAGGAACACCTGCGGCTGGCGGACGATGGCCCGACCCATGGCGACGCGCTGACGCTGACCACCCGAGAGCGCCTTCGGCTTGCGGGTCAGGTAGTCCTCGAGGTCGAGGAGCTTGGCTGCCTCGAGCACTCGCGCGGCGCGCTCATCCTTGCCGACGCCGGCGATCTTCAGGGCGAAGCCCATGTTCTCGGCGACCGTCATGTGCGGATACAGCGCGTAGTTCTGGAAGACCATCGCGATGTCGCGGTCCTTCGGCGGGACGTCCGTGACGTCGCGGTCGCCGATGAGGATGCGGCCCGAGTTGACCTCTTCGAGGCCGGCCAGCATGCGGAGGGACGTGGACTTGCCGCATCCGGAGGGCCCGACGAGAACGAGGAATTCCCCGTCTCCGACCTCGAGGTTGAGCTTGTCGACGGCGGCACGCGTGCCCCCGGGATACAAGCGCGTTGCGTTGTCGAACGTGACTGACGCCATGATTTGTTCTCCTTCACCGGCAGGTACGTGCCGGACGATCCGTTGTGATGGAATTGCGGGGCGAACCGCGCGCCCTCCTTCGGGCGTTCGTCAAGTATGGCACGGGCTGTGCGCAGGCGCCGTCTGGGTATTTCCCAGCCTGCCTGGTTAGCATCGTTTTCGGTCGCCTCACCGTGCGGCCCTAGGGCTGCCCGGCCCGCAGTTCGCCCCGAGAGGTCCCATGTCGAGCGACGAATCCCCGAACGTGCCCGCTGAGCGCGACCGCCGTCACGCGGTCCGCGAGAAGGCGCAGCAGGTTCAGGCGCAGCAGTCGCGGGCGCACGTGATCCGTACGACCTCGATCGTCACTGCGATCGTCGCCGTCGTGGCGATCGCCGCCGTCGTCGTGACCTGGGCCGTCACGTCCGCGACATCCCAGCCCCTTCTGAAGCCGGCCAACGTCACGGACGACGGATTCGTCGTCACCACGGTCACCGGTGTCGGCTCGGCCGACGAGTCCGGCACCGTCGACGACGACGCGGCGACCCAGTCGCTCGAAGCCGTGCCCGTCGAGACGCCCACTGCCACCCCGACTCCCACGCCCGCCCCGACAGAGCAGCCCGTCGTGGACATCCGCGTCTACGTCGACTACCTCTCGACCGGGTCGCACGACTTCCAGGTCGCGAACGTCCAGCAGCTCTCGAAGTGGGTGAGCGAGGGGGCGGCGACGCTCACGTACTACCCCGTCGCGATGCTGACGGCCAAGTCCAACGGAACGAAGTACTCGCTTCGCGCCGCTGCCGCGGCGGCGTGCGTCGCGACGCACTCGCCCGACACGTTCTTCGCGTTCAACAACGCGCTGCTGGCCGAACAGCCCGAGGTCGATTCCGACGGCTACACCGACATCGAGATCGCCGACATCGCTCAGGCGCGCGGCGCGGAGTCGCCGAAGATCGTGCGGTCGTGCATCGAGAAGCAGGAATTCTCCTCGTGGGCGAAGTCAGCGACCGAGCGCGCCCTGCAGGGCCTGCCCGACACCGACGACGTCGCTCTCACGGGCACGCCGATGGTGCTGGTCAACGGCATCCCGTACGTCGGCGCGCTGGATGACCCCAAGGAGTTCGCCCAGTTCGTGCTGACCAGCGCGAGCGACGCCTACTACAGCACGCCGACGCCGATGCCCACGCCGTCGGCGACCCCGACTCCGAGCGCCACCCCGACGCCCACTCCGTAGGGAGCGTCGAGCGGATGCCGGGCGCTCAGTCCCCTGCTTCCGCTTCGGTAGACTTGTCCTCCTGCCGACTTGGCGCAATTGGTAGCGCACCTAACTTGTAATTAGGGGGTTACGGGTTCAAGTCCCGTAGTCGGCTCCACCGGAATTTGAGCGTGGTCACGCCACACCTCCGCCAGATGTCACCAGGTGAGCTCGATTTCCAGCTCGTTCTCGCCTTCGTCTCCGAGCTCCACCTCCACCTTGAGGTTGACCTCGTCGGGGATGCGCACCGAGATGTCCCGTCCCTCTCGCTGGAACTCGACCGAGTTGTTCTTCGCCAGCGCGTCCGCGAGCGCATGCAGCTTGTTGGCGGCCTCCTCGCGGCGCATGCGCTGCGTGTCGGCGATGTCGAACAGGTCCATGGTGTCTCTCCCTGGTGTCGTCTTCTCGACCGTAGCCACTTCTGCCATCCGGCGATATCGCCTAGACGGTGAGGGGGACACCCGCCTGGGCGCGAGAATCGGCCGCCTCACGCGTGGCGCCCACAAAGCGCCCCGTGTCCGACACGGCGGCGGTGAGCAGGGCGACGAGTCGTTCATCGGGGTCCCCGCCGCATGCCCGCGCGATCCCATCGACGGCGCCGGTCACGATGTGCCGGCACTGACGCACGGTCATGCTCGCGCGCCCCTGGCCGACTTCCTCGATGAACTGGATCGCCCAGGCATCGGCGGCGGGGGCGGCGTGGAGGGCCACCTCCGCCAGCTCGCGCAACTCCGCGGCGAGCACGTCGTGGCGTTCCGCGAGCGCCCCGAGGGCGACGTGTAGCGCCACCGCCTGGGAACGCTGGCGCTCCTCAGCCGCGACAGGCAGGGCAGCGCTGGCAGCTCGCACGGCGAGCAGGACGTCGAGCAGCGGGTCGTCGCTCGTCAGGCCGACGACCGTCGGGATGAGTGGCGCGAGCCGGGCGCGGCCGACTTCGCTCGTTCGGTCGTTCACCATCCGTGCGAGGTGCGCGAGGGTGCCGTGCGTACACGCAGGATGGTCGCTCCAACGCTCTCCTGCGAGGTACGACGCGAATTCCATGAAGCAGGCCCCGCGCAGGGGCGAGCGGTGCCGGCCCGGGGAGAGGACCGGCATGACATCAGGGTGGGCCCTCCAGTCGCGCATGGGACCCCCTCTCTCCTCTACTGTGCGCTTGCCGGGGCCGTGATTCAAGTACCTGGGCCGGACGTACCTGCTCGATCCCCGGACCGCTGAGCGAATACCCCGGCTACCGGGTCTCGACGCGGGAGTGCGGCGTACCGTAGGTGCCATGTGCGGGCGATTTGCGATGAACAAGGAGACCAACGAGCTCATCGAAGAGTTCGTTGCCGACGGGGGCGACTTCCGGGACTGGCGGCCCAGCTACTCCATCGCCCCGACCAACCCGATCCTGATGGTGCGGGAACGCATCGACGAGAACACCGGAGAGGTGCGCCGCACCATCGACGAAGCTGCCTGGGACTTCCACCCCGCGTTCATGAAGGACTCGAAGCGGCCGAACTTCAATGCCCGCATCGAGACGGTCACCAGCAGCGGGCTGTGGAAGGGGGCGTTCGCGTCGTCGCGGGCGCTGATCCCGATGATCGGCTACTACGAATGGACCGGTGAACCCGGTCACAAGCAGGCGCACTTCCTGCACCCTGAGAAGGGTGGCCTGTTGGCTGCGGCGGGAATCTACACCGCCCGCAAGATCGATGACGAGTGGGAGGTGTCGGCCGCGATCATCACCCGACCCGCGCGTGATGCGTCCGGCGAGATCCATGACCGGATGCCGGTCTTCCTCGAACGGGACGTGTGGGCCGAGTATCTCGAGCCGGGGAAGCTCGACGACACCGGCAAGCAGCGCATGGTCGACCTGCTCACAACCGAGTCGGACAAGGTGGCGGCCACCATCGAGGAATACGAGGTCGACCGCAAGGTCAACAACACCCGCACCGCCGACCCGGAGGACCCGTCCCTGATCCAACCCATCTGAGTGCAGGCGTGCCTGAAGGCAGCCCTGCCACCATGCCGAGTGTCCGGATCAGATCTCGTCTGCGCGGTTCTCCCCGCTCACCCCAGGGCGGCGGGTCCGAGACGATCCAGGATGGTCGCGCGAATCGCCGGAACAGCATCCACCAGACGGTCGATGGGGCACCGGAAGCTCACGGCACTGACGCTGACGGCACCCGAGGGCGTCTGCGCGCCTTCGAGGTGGACAGGTACCGCCACGCAGTTGATCCCCACCTCGTTCTCCTGATCGTCGATCGCGAACCCTCGAACGCGGGTGGCCTCCAGCTCGGCGAGGAGGTCCTCCGCCGTCGTCAGGGTCTGCGGTGTCTTCTGCTCCAGCGGGAAGCTGCCGAACCACTCCGTCACTTGAGTGAGGTCGCGCAGACGGCTGCTCAGGAGGGCCTTGCCGACGGCCGTGCGGTACGCGGGATTGCGGCCGCCGATCACCGACGTCAGTCGAACAGCGCCCTGCGGCGGATCCATCTTCGCCCGGTAGACGATGTCTCTGCCGGCGAGCACCGCGTAGTGGGCGGTCTCGCCGTACTGTGCGGCCAGGTCCTCGAGGAGCGGCTGGATGCGGGCGGTCTCGGGCCGGCCGTCGAGGTTGCGGAAGGCGAGCCGGAGGTACTCGTCGCCGAGGATGTACACCCCGCGTCCGGCCATGTCGGCCATACCCGCTCGGCGGAGGGTCGCCAAGGCGCGGTGCACGGTCGGCTTCGGGCTGTGGAGCTTTCCGGCGAGTTCGTCGAGGGTCACTCCCAGCGGGTGATCGGCCAGTTCGGTGAGCACCGCGATCACCCGGTCGGCGCCGACCAGCTTCTCCTCAGGCGCGCTCGACGGATTCGAAGAATGCATGATCGTCTCCCTTGGCTACGTCAGCAGTCGCGGGTCGACGTGCACCTTCGGACCGGGGCCGGCATCCGCTCCGCGTTCTCCTTCGAGGCGTGCCGGCACGTCTTCGAGGGCGATCACCTCGCTCACGAGCGCGCCGGGGGCGACCGACCCGTTGGCGAAGTGCGCGATCGCGCCGGCGAGGCCGGGGGAGGCCGACAGGATGCCGACCGCCGTGATGTCCTTCAGCGCGATGTCGCGCGTGTCGACGAGGCTGGGGACGGACGAGAGGCCGATGTAGACGACGCGTCCTGCGGGTTTGACGAGCCGAACCGACAGGGCGGGCATCGCCTTGTTGCTCGTGGCCTCGATGACGGCGTCGAACTGATCCGACGGGGAGTCGGCCAGTTCGGCGAGCTGCCGCGTATGCGGCGCGCCGAGAGAACGGGCGAGCGCGAGGGAACCTTCTCGCACACCTCCGACGTGCACCTCGGCGCCGGCGGCGAGAGCGAACTGGGCGGCGAGAAGCCCGATCGTGCCCGAGCCGAGCACCAGCACCGTGTCGCCGGGTGCGATGTCGGCCGCTCGTGCGGCGCGCAGCGAGTTTCCGCCGGGCTCCACGAGAGCGGCCGCGGTCACGCTCACGTGCTCGGGGATCTCGTACGCGAAGCGCGTGGGAATGAGGACCTTCTCCGCGAGTGCGCCGGCCCAGCCGTCGCGGATGCCGACTTCGAATCGTTCGGGGCACACATGATGGGTGCCGGCGCGGCAGTACTCGCAGCGACCGCATCCGAGCATCGTGTCGCCGGTGACGCGCTTTCCGATCCACGCCTCATCCGTGGCGCTGCCGACCGCCGTGACGCGGCCGGTCCACTCGTGGCCGAGGCGGATCGGGAAGTGGGTGTGACCCTGGTCGAGGTAGGCCATCTCGCCGGTGTAGAGCTCGACGTCGGTGCCGCAGATTCCCACGCGTTCGACGTCGACGAGCAGCTGCCCGGCCGCGGCCACCGGATCGGGCACGTCGACGACGGCCGCCTCGCGCGGTGCGCTGACGACGAGCGCGCGCATCAGCCCACCGAAGCGGGGTGTGCGATGACGCGCTGTGTCTGGGTGCCGAGGCGCGTGATGCTGAGGGTGATGGTCTCGCCGCCGCGGAGGAACACCTGTGGGCTCTGGCCCATCCCGACGCCGGGAGGCGTGCCCGTGTTGATCAGGTCGCCGGGCTCGAGGGCCATGAACTGGCTCAGGTAGTGGACGATGAAGGTCGGGCTGAAGATCATTGTGGAGGTCGACCCGTTCTGGCGGACGATGCCGTCGATGTCGAGCCGCATGTCGAGGTTCAGCGGGTCGCCGACCTCGTCAGGTGTGACCAGGTAGGGGCCTGCCGGATTGAAGGTCGGAGCGGACTTGCCCTTGGACCACTGGCCGTTGCGCTCGAGCTGCCATGCGCGCTCGCTGACATCGTTGACGATCACGTAGCCGGCGATCGCCGCGGCCGCCTCGGCCTCGTCGGCAAGGTAGGACGCACGGCTGCCGATCACGATGCCGAGCTCGACCTCCCAGTCGGTCTTCTCGGATCCCCGGGGAATCAGCACGTCGTCATCGGGCCCGATGAGCGTGTTCGGGGATTTCGTGAACAGGATCGGTTCGTCGGGAACAGCCTGCCCCGTCTCGGCGGCGTGGTCGCTGTAGTTGAGCCCGATGCACAGGATCTGGTGCGGGCGGGCGAACGGGGCGCCGAATCGACGGTCACCGACCGGCTCGGTGCGGACCTCCGCGACCCGCTTCGCGACGATGTCGGGCAGCGTCGCGATGGCTCCGGAACCGAAGAAGGCCTCGCTGAAGTCCTCGACAACATCGGAGAGGTCGACGAAGGTGTCGTCATCGATCAGCACGCCGGGCACCTCTGCCCCCGCGGGGCCCAGTCGCACAAGTCTCATCGGGCTGCCTCTTTCTCGTCGTGCCAGAAGGGTGTGGTCGTGCTGCCGCGCCACCTGGCGACGGGAAGTCCGTGCGCGTCGACGGAGGCGAGGAAGATCGCGCCGGACTGATCGGTCCAGCTCTTGAGGCCCTCCTGGGCGCTGGTGATCGCCAGCGTGCCCAGATCGCGCCCGACGAAGGCAGGGCAGGACGCCTGCGTCGCGTCGATCCGGACGATGTCGAGCAGTTCGCCGGAGGGCGCGTGCCGGCGCACTCCGGAGCCACCCCACTGCGCGACCCAGAGGCTGCCGTCGCTGCTCACGGTGAGCCCGTCCGGGAAATGCGGAAGGTCTGTCAGGACGGGCGCCCACGGCTCGTCGAGATCGAAGTCGCCGGCACCGTAGGAGTGGCGGGACACCGTGTTCGCGAGGGTGTCGACGTGGTAGATCGTGCGCCCGTCAGGGGAGAAGGCGATGCCGTTGGAGAGGCGGATGCCGGTCCTCAGCGTTTCGGTGCTGCCATCGGGCGAGATGCGCAGCAGCACTTCGGTGCCCGTCTCGGCGCCCAGCGCCATGCTGCCGACGACGAACCTCCCGTGCGGGTCGACGGAGCCGTCGTTCAGGCGCACGTCTCGGCGGTCGCCGAGAAGATCCCGACCGTAGGAGATCGCGCCGCTGGGAGCGATCGCCGCGAGGCCTCGCGCGGCCGCGACGAGCTGACCTCCGTCTCCGGCCAGCGCCACCGCACCCGCGGTCTGGCCGATCTCGACGGTGGCGACGTCCACGATCAGCCCCTCGGAAAGTCGCCCGGACAGCACGCTGCCCTTCCAGATGTCCACCCAACGCACGAGCTGGGCCCGGTCGTCCCAGAGGATGCCCTCGGCGAGTTCGAACCGGGCGGGGGTGGCGGCGAATGCTGTGATGGAGGTCATGGTTTTCGCAGGTCTGGATGCGGACTGCCCTATGGAATAATTCAGAATATTAGCGGACCGTTCAACATGTTGGAAACGAGGTTCGACGGTGAATCACCTCCGCAGCGCGGATTGGTACGCGGGAAGCGACCGCAACGCCTACATCCATCGGGCGTGGATGCGCCGGGGGCTGCCGGAAGACGCGTTGGACGCCACCAAGCCGCAGATCGCGATCGCCAACACCGCATCCGATCTCACTCCGTGCAACATGCATCTCAACGAGGTGGCCGAGAGCGTCAAGCAGGGCGTGTGGGCGGCCGGCGGCGTGCCGTACAACCTCCCGGTGGTCTCGCTCGGCGAGACGCAGGTGAGGCCGACCGCGATGCTGTGGCGCAACATGGCGGCGATGGCGATGGAGGAGATGTTCCGCGCCAACCCGATCGACGGCCTCGTGCTGCTCGGCGGCTGCGACAAGACCATCCCGGCGCTGCTCATGGCCGCGGCATCCGTCGACATCCCCGCCGTGGTCGTCCCCGGCGGGCCGATGCTGACCGGCCACTTCCGCGGGCAGGCGCTCGGCTGCGGCACCGACGTGTGGCGCCTGAGCGAAGAAGCGCGGGCCGGCGAGATCACGAATGCGCAGTTCATCGCGTCCGAGCAGTCCATGATCCGCGGCAAGGGGCACTGCAACACGATGGGTACGGCGTCGACGATGGCCGTCGTGGCGGAAGCGCTCGGCATGACGATCCCGGGCTTCGCGGGAACACCCGCAGCGGACGCGCGCCTGCTCTCGCTCTCCCACGAGACCGGTCGGCTGATCGTCGAGATGGTCGCCGCAGGGCGCAAGCCGAGCGACATCATGACCAAGGATGCCTTTCTCAATGCGATCGTCGCCGTCGCCGCCGTCGGAGGCTCCACGAACTCCGTCGTGCACCTCCTCGCCATCGCGGGTCGGCTGGGCCTTGACCTCACGCTCGAAGACTTCGACGCGGCCGGGGCCGGGGTGCCGGTGATGGCGAACCTGCAGCCGAGCGGTGCGTTCCTGATGGATGATCTGTACCGCGCAGGGGGAGTGCTCGCCGTGCTCACTCAAGTGAAGGACCTCCTCCACCCCGAGCCCATCACCGTCACCGGCGAGCCGCTCGTGCACTACCTCGTCGATCGACCGGTGCACGACGAGACCGTGATCTTCCCGCGCGAGGCGCCGCTCATGGACGACGCCGGCATCGCCGTGCTGCGCGGCAACCTGGCTCCGCGTGGAGCCATCATCAAGCCGGTCGCGGCCACCCCCGCGCTGCTGCAGCACGTCGGCCCGGCCGTGGTCTTCGACTCGATCGAAGACATGCGGGCGCGCATCGACGACCCCGCCCTCGATGTCACCGCCGACTCCGTGCTCGTGCTGCGCGGATGCGGCCCCAAGGGATATCCGGGAATGCCGGAGGTGGGCAACATGCCGCTCCCGCAGAAGCTCCTCGAGCGGGGCGTGCGCGACATGGTGCGCATCAGCGATGCGCGGATGAGCGGCACCGCGTACGGCACCGTGATCCTGCACGTCGCGCCCGAGGCGGCCGCAGGCGGACCGCTCGCCTTCATCCGCACCGGCGACATCGTCACCGTCGACGTCGAGAACCGCATCCTGAGCTTCGACATCACCGACGAAGAACTGCAGTCCCGCAGCCAGGCTCCCGCGAGCGAGGCGGCCTACGCGGCGCCGGTGCGCGGGTGGGCGAAGCTCTACGTCGACCATGTGATGCAGGCCGACACCGGCGCCGACCTGGACTTCCTGGTCGGG
>DASQLG010000055.1:0-20686 GCA_035630115.1 Microbacterium sp.
CGAGATGGATCAAGGCAATACAGCATTCATCCTGATAGCGGCAGCACTCGTCCTGTTGATGACGCCAGGACTCGCTTTCTTCTACGGCGGCCTCGTCAAGGCCAAGAGCGTCATCAGCATGATGATGCTCAGCTTCGGCGCCATGGGCCTGATCGGCGTCCTCTGGGTCGTCTACGGCTACGCCATCGCCTTCCCTTCGGCCGACGGGCTGGCGTTCCCGTGGGCGATCGACTGGTCGGCCATCGGCCTGGCGAGCGTCCTCGAGACGCCTGAGGGCGCCGCCTACCCGCCGCTCGCCTTCGTCGCGTTCCAGGCGACCTTCGCGATCATCACCGTCGCGCTGGTCTCCGGTGCGATCGCCGACCGCGCCAAGTTCGGAGCATGGATGATCTTCGCGGCCGTCTGGGCCACGGTCGTCTACTTCCCGGTGGCGAGCTGGGTGTTCAACTTCGGCCTCGCCGACGACGGCAGCTTCGCGTATGGCGGCTGGATCACCTACGGCATGCAGGAGTTCTTCGGCGTCGGAGCGCTCGACTTCGCCGGTGGCACCGCGGTGCACATCAACGCCGGTGCTGCGGCACTCGCGCTGGCACTGGTCCTCGGCAAGCGCGTCGGCTTCCAGAAGGGCGTGCACGTCCCGCACAACCCGCCGTTCGTCCTTCTCGGCGCAGGTCTGCTGTGGTTCGGCTGGTTCGGATTCAACGCCGGCTCGGAGCTCGCCGCCGACAACGCCGCGGCACTCGCGTTCGTGAACACGATCGCCGCTCCCGCAGCGGCGCTGCTCGCCTGGCTGATCGTCGAGAAGATCAAGGACGGCAAGCCCACCTCCGTGGGTGCGGCATCCGGTGCGGTCGCAGGTCTGGTCGCGATCACCCCCGCGTGTGCGTTCCTCACCCCGATCTGGGCCATCGTCCTCGGCCTCATCGCCGGTGCGGTCTGCGCCCTGGCGATCGAGCTGAAGTTCAAGCTCGGCTTCGACGACTCGCTCGACGTCGTGGGCATCCACCTCGTCGGCGGCTTGATCGGAACGCTGTACCTGGGCTTCTTCGCCAACGGCACGGGCCTCATCTACAGCGGCAGCGCCACCCAGCTGCTGGTCCAGGCGATCGCGGCCTTCTCGGTCCTGATCTACTCGTTCACCCTCGCGTGGGTCATCGGAATCGTCATCCAGAAGACGATCGGCTTCCGCGTCAAGAACGAGGACGAGATCGCCGGCATCGACACCATCGTGCACGGCGAAGAGGGCTACGTCCTCGCCGACTCGAAGGCCTGACAGCCGACTCACCGCACGGAGGGCCCCGGGACTTCGGTCGCGGGGCCCTCTGTCGCACCTCCGGCTAGTGTCGTGGACGTGGCACAACGCGCAGGCATCCTCGGGGCGCTGTCGCGCCTGTTCGGCTCCACCCGGACGCCGCCCGCATCATCGCGGACAGTGAGCACACCGCTCCTCGACGACGACCGGATCGGCCGCAGCGGGTCTTCCGCCACCGTCGAGATCGACCCGCCGCGTGCCGAGGCCCTGCGGATCAGCTACACGCCCGACCGCGACGGTGACCCCGACGCGGGGGAGATCGTGTGGACGTGGGTTCCGTATGCCGAGAACGACGGCCGCGGAAAGGACCGACCGGTACTCGTCATCGGCCGCCAGGATGCTGCGCGGGTGTTCGCGGTGCGCCTGACCAGCAAGTCGCACGACGGGGATCGCGATTTCCTCAGCATCGGCACCGGTCCGTGGGACTCGCGGGGGAGGCCGTCGTGGGTCGACATCGACCAGCTCTACAGCGTCCACGCGGACGGCATGCGACGCGAAGCATCCGCCCTCGACCCGAAGCGCTTCGCGCGCGTGGCGGACGTGCTGCATCAGCGTTACGGGTGGACCGTCGACAGCTGACCTGAGACTCGTGGTGGGCGATACCAGACTCGAACTGATGACCTCTTCCGTGTGAAGGAAGCGCGCTACCAACTGCGCCAATCGCCCGTGGCCCCGCGGGGCCGAGTCTCGATCTTACCGGATGCCCGGAGCGCGAGCGAAACGCGCGCGAGCAGGACACGCGCTCGTCCGCGCTGGTTTGGAGAGTCCGAAATCATCGGCTAAAGTCGTTCACGCGCCTGGAGCAATCCGGGAAACGCGGATGTAGCGCAGTTGGTAGCGCACAACCTTGCCAAGGTTGGGGTCGCGAGTTCGAGTCTCGTCATCCGCTCGAGTGCAGGGGTCTTCTTTCGGGAAGACCACGGCACGTGGGGTCAATCCACACGGTGGCGTGGCCGAGCGGCTAGGCACCGGCCTGCAAAGCCGTTTACACGGGTTCGAATCCCGTCGCCACCTCCACCCATCAACTGAACAGCCTGTACAGGCGCGATTGGCGCAGCGGTAGCGCGCTTCCCTGACACGGAAGAGGTCACTGGTTCGATCCCAGTATCGCGCACTCGAAAACCCCCGCAATTCCGGGGGTTTTCTGCATTCTCGGGCGCCCGCCGGCGCCTGTGGAAAAGACCCCGGGATCTGGGGTCCTGGGGTCTCTCTTCCCGCCGGCAAGCTGATCACGCTCGAGAATCGCAGTCGTGGTGGCCTGCTCCATCGGCGAGGTTACCTTCAACTCGAACGTTAGGGATCGCAGGGCGGAAGATCTGACAGCCACGCCGAGCATCGCGTGTTCAGGCGCTGGTGGTCCTCGCGATACCCGGTATCAGGAACAGGTCGGCGATGAGCCATACGACACCGGCCGCGACGAGGAAGAAGCCGACACCCAGGACCATGGTCGCCCATCCTCCCCACCAGACCGCCAGGAAGATCACTGCGGAGAGCGGGCGGCGGAGGTAGAAGCGGTGCGCGGCGAAACCGCCGAGGAAGAACCACAGCAGGTAGGCGGCGCCGATGCTCTTCGTGACCAGTGCCTGCACGGCGTACGTGGGCTGCGCCACATGACCCCACGCGTTGCCGTCCCACCATTGCGCGTATCCCTGCGGGTTCTGGTACCAGCCCGCGGCCACGTACGGTGACGGTGCGCCGGGGGCCGAGTAGGGCACGAGCACAGCGGGCGTCGGGTAGGCGGTCGGCGTCGGGTAGGCAGCGGTCGGCGTCGGTGGGCAGCGGTCGGCCTCGGGGCACTGGTGGCAGACGCAGGCCTGGTCCAACGCTCGCCGTCCCAGAAGCGCTGACCGCCGCCGGGCTTGGGATACCAGCCGGCCGGTGCAATCGGCCGATCGTCCATGGTCACGGGGACACCGTACCGTGGGCGTGGCAACGCGTCATCTCCCCGAACTCATCTGGCTACGCCGGAGCCGCCGTTTCGCCCGAACTAGACTGAGACGCATGGGATTGCGCCGGCTGTCGACCGCGACCATCGTCGCCGTCGGTTTCACGCGAACGCTCGGCGCCTGAGCGGGCGGGGCGCGCAGCGCCCGAAGCTGAGTAGCCTTGCATCCGAGCCACCCACTGGAGAGTTCCTTGACTGACGTCACCCCTCCGTCGGACGTCGCCTATCCCGCCGACGGATTCGCCCTTTTCCCCGACCGCTCCGTCGTCGCCATGCGCGTCAACGGCGAACTGAAGGATCTCGCCACGTCCGTCGCTCGGACGGATGCTGTCGAGCCGGTCGCGATCGACAGTCCGGATGGGCTCGCGATCCTGCGTCACTCGACCGCGCACGTGCTCGCCCAGGCCGTGCAGCGCATCGACCCGCAGGCGACGCTCGGGATCGGTCCCCCGATCACCGACGGCTTCTACTACGACTTCGGGGTGCAGCATCCGTTCACCCCGGAAGACGTCAAAGCGATCGACAAGGAGATGCAGCGCATCATCCGGGAGGGGCAGCGGTTCGTGCGTCGCGTCGTCAGCGATGACGAGGCGCGGGTCGAACTCGCCGCCGAGCCGTTCAAGCTCGAGCTGATCGGTCTGAAGGGGTCGGGCGGATCCGGCAAGGAGGCCGCCGAAGGAGCATCCGTCGAAGTCGGTGCCGGAGAGCTCACGATCTACGACAACGTGAACCGCGACGGAGAGGTCGTCTGGAAGGACCTGTGCCGTGGTCCGCACCTGCCGAACACGAGGGTGATCGGCAACGGCTGGAACCTCACCCGCATCGCCGCCGCGTACTGGCGGGGCAGCGAGAAGAATCCGCAGCTGCAGCGGATCTATGGCACCGCGTGGCCGTCCAAGGATGAGCTGCGCGCCTACCAGCAGCGTCTCGAGGAGGCGGCCAAGCGCGACCACCGCCGGCTCGGCAAGGAGCTGGATCTGTTCTCCTTCCCCGAGGAGATCGGCTCGGGCCTTTCGGTCTGGCACCCGCGGGGCGGGATCGTGCGCCAGGAGATGGAGCAGCACGCGCTGCACCGCCACCGCGCCGCCGGATACACCTACGTCTACACGCCGCACATCACCAAGAAGGACCTCTTCATCGAGTCCAACCACCTCGTCACGTATGCGGAGGGCATGTTCCCGCCGCTCAGGATGGACGAGGAGCGCGACGAGAACGGCGAGATCACCAAGCAGGGCGTCGACTATTACCTCAAGCCCATGAACTGCCCGATGCACATCCTGATCTACCGTGAGCGCGCGCGCAGCTACCGCGATCTGCCGATGCGACTGGCCGAGAACGGCACGGTCTACCGCAATGAGCTGTCGGGCGCCCTGCACGGGCTCACGCGCGTGAGGGGCTTCACTCAGGACGACGCGCACCTGTTCGTCACTCCCGAGCAGCTCGAGGGCGAGGTCGCCGAGGTCCTGGAGTTCGTCCTGTCGCTCCTGCGCGACTTCGGCCTGACCGACTTCGAGCTCGAGCTCTCGATGCGCGACGACGAGAAGGCGAAGTGGATCGGCGACGAGGCGCACTGGGCCGAGGCGACCGACGCGCTGCGCCGCGTGGCGCTCGCCAGCGGACTGAAACTCACCGAGGTCGCCGGGGAAGCCGCGTTCTACGGGCCGAAGATCGACCTCAAGGTTCATGATGCGATCGGGCGCACCTGGCAGCTGTCCACTGTCCAGCTGGATTTCAATCTGCCCGAGCGATTCGAGCTCGAATTCACCGACCGGGACGGCATCAAGAAGAGGCCGGTCATGATCCACCGTGCCCTCATGGGTTCGATCGAGCGGTTCTTCGCGATCCTGCTCGAGCACTATGCGGGAGCATTCCCGGTGTGGCTGGCGCCGGTTCAGGTGGTCGGTGTGCCCGTCGCCGAGGAGTACTACGACTACCTCGACGAGATCTTCGTGCGTCTGACCCGCGAGGGGGTCAGAGCCGAGGTCGACCACAGCGACGACCGTATGCAGAAGAAGATCCGCACGCACACGACCCAGAAGGTGCCGCTGCAGCTCATCGCAGGCGAGCAGGATCGCGCCGGCGGGACCGTGTCGTTCCGTTTCCGCGACGGGTCGCAGCAGAACGGCGTTCCTGTCGACGACGCCGTGCGCCGCATCCGGCACGCGATCTCCACACGCGCCCTGGTGAACTCGGCAGAGGACTTCGCGTGACGGGCGAGGCGGTCTCCGAGTCTGTCGACGGGCTGGTCGCGGCCTCCGAGCTGCCGGGGGTCCCCGACCAGTTCCAGCGCCTGTGGACCCCGCACCGCATGGCCTACATCCAGGCGGGTCCGCAGCCACTGCGCGACGCCTGCCCGTTCTGCGCCGCACCCGGGAAGTCCGACGAGGACGGCCTCATCGTGCACCGGGGGCGCAGCGCCTATGTGCTGCTCAATCTCTTCCCGTACAACTCCGGCCACCTGCTCGTGTGTCCCTACCGCCACATCGGGCAGTACGACGAGGCGACGCCGGAAGAAGTCGCGGAGATCGGCGCTCTCACGCAGACGGGCATGCGAGTGCTGAGGACGGTCTCCCGCTGCGACGGGTTCAACATCGGCATGAATCAGGGGGCGGTGGCCGGCGCCGGAGTCGATGAGCACCTTCACCAGCACGTCGTACCGCGGTGGGGCGCCGACGCGAACTTCTTCCCGATCATCGCGCGCACGAAGGCACTGCCGCAGTTGCTCGGCGACGTCCGCCGAGCCGTCGCGGACGCCTGGCCCGCCTGAGTTCAGCGGACTCGGCGGGCGGCGAACTGCATGCGCGGGTGGGCATACGATTCCTGCGCCTCCACGAGCTGCAGCTCGCGCTCGCCCGAGGCGAGTGTGCGCTCAAGCAGGTCGTACACGCTCGAGGTGGTCCGGGAGAGCGCGTCCTCGGCGTCTCGGGTGCGGGCGTAGTGCGCGGTGAACAGCGCCGCCGTCACGTCGCCGGATCCGTTCGCCTTCATCGGAAGCAGCGGAGTCTGCACGATCCACGCACCCTCGTCGTTCACCGCGAGCATCTCGACGGTGTCTTCGGGACGATCCGGTCGCTGGACGCTCGTGACGAGCACCGTGCGTGGACCCGTCGCCCGGACGAGGTCCACTGATGCCAGAGTGTCCTCGAGCGTGAGCGGCTCGGTGCCGGTGAGGAAGCCCAGCTCGAACTGATTCGGGGTGATGATGTCGGCCACGGGCACCACGCGGTCGCGCAGCAGCACGGGGATGGCCGGCGCGACGAAGCAGCCCGACGACGCGTTTCCCATCACCGGGTCGCACGCGTAGACGGCATGGGGGTTCGCCGCCTTCACGCGCGCCACCGCGTCGAGGATCACCTCGCCGATGCCCTCGCCGCCCTGGTAGCCCGACAGCACGACGTCGACGCCAGGGAAGACGCCTCGCTCCTCGATTCCGGTGAGCACATCGCGAACATCGTCCGGCGAGATGAGCGGCCCGCGCCACGCACCGTATCCGGTGTGGTTGGAGAAGTTCACCGTGTAAACCGGCAGCACCTCGACGCCGATGCGCTGCAACGGGAAGACCGCGGCAGAGTTGCCGACGTGGCCGAAGGCGACGGCGGACTGGATGGAGAGGATCTTCACCGCTCGATCATGCCACTTCCCGTGCGGCGGGCCGGCCGCCCGTGGCACGCACCGCGGCACCGATGTCGGTCGCGAGCTGCTCGGCGTCGGCATCCTCGAGGTCGTGCACCGTGAGTCGCAGTCGATGCGACCCGGAGCCGCCGGCGAGCATGAACTCGTCACCGCTGCGCGCCAACCATCCGCGTCGCATCAGCCGCTCTACGACCACGCGCGCCGGCACCGGCACCGGCACCCACAGATTGAGCCCGTCCGCGGCGTCGGTCGGCACTCCGTGGGCGGTCAGCCGCTGCGCGAAGGCCGCGTTCCTGGCCGCGTAGTGCGCACCGGCACGCGAGATCGCGGCGATGGCGTCGGAGTCGGTCACCAGGGTCAGCACGAGCCGCTGAAGCAGGTGGCTCACCCACGTGGTGCCGGGCGTGAGTCGCATGGCGAGGCGGTCGGCCGTCTCGGGGTCCGAGGCGGTCACAGCCAGGCACATGTCCGGGCCCAAGAACTTCGACACCGACCGGATGATCGCCCAGCGCCGGTGACCGGGACCGATGACCGAATGGAACGGCTCGCGGGACAGCATCGAGAAGTGGTCATCCTCGATCACGAGGACGTACGGGTGCGCGCCCAGCAGGTCGCGCAGCTGACCCGCCCGACGCGCGGACAGACTGGCTCCCGAGGGATTCTGGGCTCGCGGGGTGCACACCACCGCACGGACGCCCTGCTCCAGCGCGGCCCGCAGGCCATCGACGGTCATCCCCTCGTCATCGACCGGCACCGGCACCGGGCGGTAGCCGCCCAGGCGCACCGTGTGGATGCTGGCCAGGAAGCACGGGTCTTCCAGCGCCACCGCGTCATCGCGGGTCAGTGCCTGCGCGAGAAGCCGCTCGACGGCATCCGCCGCTCCGCTCGTGACAGTCAGGCGCATCGGCGCGCCGGCCGCGACCGCGTCGGTCATCCACGCGTGTGCCCACCGCTCCAGATCGGGATCGATGACCGGCTCGCCGTACAGGACAGGCCGGCCGGCCATGCTCGCCAGCGCGCGCGAGGTGTCGGGAACCAGGTCGGGATCGGGGTTTCCGGTCGCGACGTCGCGCAGCACACTGTCGCCGGCGAATCCCTCCTGGGCGACGGGGGAGAGGTCGGCGACGCGTGTGCCCCCTCGGCCGCGCGTGACGATCACGCCGGCATTCGTGAGCTGACGGTAGCCGGCGACCACCGTGTTCCGGTTCACGCCGAGACTCTCCGCCAGGCTGCGGACGGGCGGGAGCGGGTCTCCGGGGCGCAGCGCGCCGCGCTCGATCAGCGCCCTCAGGCTGTCGGCGATCTCGGAGGCAGAGCGTCCGCTGATCTCGAGGTTCATCACACCGTCCTTCGTGCGGGGGTAGAACGCAGTACATGCTATCTTTTGGCCTAGGTCAATACCTCGTCATGACCACCTTCATGCGCCAGACTCGCGCACTCCATCGAAAGGATCAGCCGTGACCGAAGCCGACACGGGAACCAGTCGCGTCAAGCGCGGCCTCGCCGAAATGCTCAAAGGCGGCGTCATCATGGACGTCGTCACCGTCGAGCAGGCCAAGATCGCCGAGGATGCCGGAGCGGTCGCGGTGATGGCGCTGGAGCGGGTGCCCGCCGACATCCGCGCGCAGGGTGGCGTGTCGCGGATGAGCGATCCCGACATGATCGACGGGATCATCGCCGCCGTGTCGATCCCGGTGATGGCCAAGGCCCGCATCGGCCACTTCGTCGAAGCACAGGTGCTGCAGGAGCTCGGCGTCGACTACATCGACGAGTCCGAGGTCCTCTCACCCGCTGACTACGTCAACCACATCGACAAGTGGAAGTTCGCGGTGCCGTTCGTGTGCGGCGCGACCAACCTGGGCGAGGCGCTCCGTCGCATCAACGAGGGCGCCGCGATGATCCGGTCCAAGGGCGAGGCGGGCACGGGCGACGTCTCCGAAGCGACCAAGCACATCCGCAAGATCTCCAGCGAGATCAACGTCCTCCGCTCGATGACGAAGGACGAGTTGTACGTCGCGGCCAAGGAGCTGCAGGCGCCCTATGACCTCGTCGCAGAGATCGCGGAGACGGGAAAGCTGCCGGTCGTGCTGTTCGTGGCGGGCGGCGTGGCCACCCCGGCCGATGCGGCGATGATGATGCAGCTGGGCGCGGACGGCGTCTTCGTCGGCTCCGGCATCTTCAAGTCGGGCAACCCCGCGGAGCGTGCCGCCGCCATCGTCAAGGCGACCACGTTCTACGACGACGCGAAGATCATCGCCGACGTGTCCCGAGGCCTCGGCGAGGCCATGGTCGGCATCAACGTGACCGACCTTCCCGCCCCGCACCGGCTCGCCGAGCGTGGCTGGTAGACGACCACACGTCGGAGTTCTCGCCCTTCAGGGCGATGTGCGTGAGCATGCTCGCGTGCTGACCGACCTCGGCGCCGACGTGGAGCTGGTGCGTCGACCGGGTGAACTCGCGGCCGTCGACGGTCTCGTGATCCCCGGGGGCGAGTCGAGCGTGATCGACAAGCTGTCGCGCGTGTTCGGGATGCAGCAGCCGATCCGCGATGCGATCGCGTCGGGCATGCCGATGTACGGAACGTGCGCCGGCCTCATCCTCCTGGCCGACCGCATCACCGACGGGATCGTCGGACAGGAGACGTTCGGCGGTCTCGACGTGACCGTGCGGCGGAACGCGTTCGGCAGCCAGCTCGACTCCTTCGAGACCGACCTGGACGTCGCGGTGCTCGGATCCCGGCGCGTGCACGCGGTCTTCATCCGCGCGCCGCTGGTTCAGCAGGCGGGGCCCGACGTCGAGGTGCTGGCGACGCTGGATGACGGCCGCATCGTCGCGGTGCGCAGCGGGCCGCTGCTGGGCACGTCGTTCCACCCCGAGGTGACCGGTGAGCACCGTTTCCACCGGCTCTTCCTCGACACCGTGCGCGCCGCCTGGTACCAAGGGGCCCACCGGCTAGATTTCTGACATGACCATCAACGACTGGTGGAGCGACCGCCCGGAAGAGCGCTACTGGATGATCGCTCCCTCCGGCGGCATCGTCGGCGATGCGCTCACCGCGCCCAAAGCCTCGGACCAGCGCCGCTTCGAGTGGTCGCACGAGCTGGTCGGGTTCACCGAGCCCGGCGATACGCTCTTCGTCTGGGATCGCACCCTCCCCACCCCGGGGATCGGGGCGTGGGGCCGGGTGCTCGGCCCGCTGGGCGAGCAGACCAAGGCCCGACGTGGCGAGCAGTTGCCCCACTGGCGGATGCCGGTCAGCGACACGCTCCGGCTCGCCACCCCGATCAGCCTCACCGGACTGCGCCGCATCGGCAGCGACATCGTCGCCATCCGCGACTCGGTGGAGACCTCCACCGACGGACCCGTGTACTTTCCGTTCATCGGCTCGGCCGAGAACCTCACCCCCGCCCCTGCCTACCTGAGCAAGGTCCCTCGCGACCTCGTCGCACTCCTGTCCTCCCGCTTCGGCTTCGAGTTCGCGCTCTAGGGATCCGTCGTGACCGCATGGGTCGCGCTTCTGCGCGGAGTGAACGTCGGGGGAGTGACGATACGAAGTGCAGATCTGGCCGCACTCCTGCGCGACGTGCTGGGACTGCAGAACGTGCGCACGATACTCGCGAGCGGGAACGCGACGTTCGAGACGGATGCCGCGAAATCGCAGCGGGCGGCGCTCAAGGCCGCGATCGAGCAGGCGCTGCGGGATCGCTTCGGCTACGACGCATGGATCGTGCTCGTCACCCGCGCCGAGGTGGAGCGGGCGATCGCGGATTTCCCCTTCGACGCCTCGGTCTCGGAGCGTCAGCCGTGGGTGGTGTTCGGCTCCGACGGACCGGTCCTGGACGAGCTGGCCTCGGCCGCGGCATCCCTCGACGGCGACGCGGACCCCGTCGCGAGAGGTGACGGCGTCATCTACTGGAACCCGGTCAAGGGCACGACCCCGAACACCCCCTTCGGCAAGCTTCTCTCCCGCAAGGCGTATCAGTCGTCCACGACCAACCGCAACCTCCGTACCCTGCAGAAGATCGTCGCGCGGTGACGTGCGGCGCGTCCCCGTAAACTGGGAGCATGTCCGGCCACTCCAAGTGGGCGACCACGAAGCACAAGAAGGCGATCATCGATTCGCGCCGTGCCAAGTCGTTCGCCAAGCTCATCAAGAACATCGAAGTCGCAGCGAAGATCGGCGGCGCCGATCTCGCGGGGAACCCCACCCTTCAGGATGCCGTCCAGAAGGCGAAGAAGACCTCGGTCCCCATCGACAACATCAACCGCGCGGTCAAGCGCGGTGCGGGACTCACGGGCGAGTCCGTCGACTACCAGACGATCCTCTACGAAGGCTACGGTCCCCACGGCGTCGCGCTGCTGATCGAGTGCCTGACCGACAATCGGAATCGCGCGGCCGCGGAGGTGCGTACCGCAATGACGCGCAACGGCGGCACGATGGCAGACCCCGGCAGCGTGGCGTACAACTTCCACCGCAAGGGCGTGATCGTCGTATCGAGCGAGGGCGCCAGCGAGGATGACGTCATGCTGGCCGTCCTGGAGGCCGGCGCGGAGGAGATCGAGCCGCACGCGCAGGGCTTCGAAGTGGTGACCGACCCCTCGGAGCTGGTCACCGTGCGCACGGCGCTGCAGGAGGCAGGCATCGACTACGAGTCGGCGGATGTCGAGTTCGTGCCCTCGCTCAAAGTCGACGTCGACGCCGACACGGCGCGCAAGGTGTTCCGCCTCATCGACGCGCTCGAGGACAGCGACGACGTGCAGAACGTCTACAGCAACTTCGACCTGTCCGCCGACGTGCAGGCCGAGCTCGAGAACGACGAGTAGGGCGCGCCGCTCGCGGCCGCACTGCGCCCGCGCTTAGCGTGGGGGAGTGGCAGCTCTCCGCGTTCTCGGGATCGACCCCGGCCTGACCCGGTGCGGTGTCGGCGTGGTCGACGTCGCGCGCGACCGCTCGGCGACGCTCGTGCACATGGGCGTCGTCCGCTCCGACCCCGGCGAGCCCATCGAGCGTCGCCTCGCCACGATCGCCGCTGGCATCCGTGCCGTGATCGACGAGCACAGACCATCGGTCGTGGCCGTTGAGCGGGTGTTCTCGCAGCACAACCGCCAGTCGGTGATGGGAACGGCGCAGGCGAGCGGGATCGCCCTGCTGATCGCGGGGGAGCGGGGTCTGCCGGCGACGACCCACACCCCGACGGAGGTGAAGGCAGCGGTCACAGGTTATGGCGCCGCCGACAAGCGGCAGGTGCAGGCGATGATCGCCCGCATACTGCGTCTGGACGAAGTGCCGCAGCCGGCCGACGCCGCGGATGCGCTTGCTCTGGCGCTGTGCCACGCGTGGCGCGGGGGGGCAGCCCAGGCGTCCACCGGCGGATCGCTGACACCCGCCCAGCGGGCGTGGGCCGACGCCGAGCGCCTGACCCGCCGCTGAGTGTTCCCGCGCTCAAGCCCGGGGACGCGTGTCGCTCGAACAAACCTGCGAATCACGCCCTAGGCTCGACGCATGATCTCCTCGCTGCGCGGCCGTGCCGCCTCCGTCGACACGGACTCTCTCGTCGTCGAGGTCGGAGGAGTCGGCCTGACCGTGGCCGTCACCCCTCACATCGCCCACGCGACGAACGTCGGCGACGAGGTGCACCTGCATACGAACCTGATCGTCCGGGAGGACGCGCTGTCGCTCTTCGGATTCGAGAGCCGCGACGAGCTCGCCGTCTTCACGCAGCTCTTGAGCGTGACGGGCGTCGGCCCGAAGTCCGCGCTCGGCGTGCTGGCGGCGCTCAGCGTCGCCCAGATCGCCGAGGCGGTCGGCGCCGACGACGACGCCCCGTTCCGCCGCGTCTCGGGTATCGGCCCCAAGACGGCCAAGCTCATCGTCGTCCAGCTCGCGGGCAAGATCACCGCACCTCGCGCGACGGGACCGTCGGGCACGGTTGCCGCACCCGGCGTCGCCGCGCAGGTGACGCAGGCGCTCGTCGGGCTCGGCTGGAGCGAGCGGGACGCGGTCGAGGCCGTGGCCACTGCGGTCGAGGGCGCGAGCCCGGCCGAGCGCGCCGCCGTTCCCGCGCTGCTGCGACTCACGCTCGCGACCCTCGGTCCCGCCCGGAAGGAGCACGCCGGTGGATGACGTCCGCGACACCGACGAGCCGGTGGATGAGGCCGAGCTCGCGATCGAAGGGGCGTTGAGGCCGGCATCACTCGCCGAATTCGTGGGCCAGCAGAAGGTTCGCGGACAGCTCCAGCTGCTGCTGGATGCGGCGCGCATCCAGCAGCGTCCGGCCGATCACATCCTGCTGTCGGGGCCTCCCGGACTGGGCAAGACCACCCTTGCCATGATCGTGGCGCACGAGAGCAGCCGGCCGCTGCGGATGAGCAGCGGCCCGGCCATCCAGCACGCGGGCGATCTCGCCGCGCTCCTTTCCAGCCTCATGCCCGGCGATGTGCTGTTCATCGACGAAGTGCACCGGATGGCCCGCTCCGCCGAGGAGATGCTGTACCTCGCGATGGAGGACTTCCGCATCGACATCATGGTCGGCAAGGGCGCCGGGGCGACCAGCATCCCGCTGGATCTCGCGCCGTTCACGCTCGTCGGCGCGACGACGCGATCCGGCCTGCTGCCCAACCCGCTGCGCGACCGCTTCGGGTTCACCGCGCATCTGGAGTACTACGAGCCGCACGAGCTCGAGCGGGTCATCGAGCGCTCCGCCGCGATGCTCGCGGTCGACCTTCCGCCGGCATCCCGTGCCGAGATCGCCCGGCGCTCGCGGGGAACGCCCCGCATTGCCAACCGCCTGCTGCGGCGGGTGCGGGACTACATGATCGTGCGCGGTGGAGGGGGCGACACGGCGACCGTCGATGCCGCGCTCGACCTGTACGACGTGGACGCCATCGGCCTCGATCGGCTCGACCGCGCGGTTCTGGACGCTCTCGTGCGCCGGTTCCGAGGAGGTCCGGTCGGGCTCAGCACGCTCGCCGTCGCCGTCGGGGAGGAGGCCGAGACGATCGAATCCGTCGTCGAGCCTTACCTCGTCCGCATCGGGTTCGTCGGTCGTACACCTCGCGGCCGCATCGCGATGCCATCGGCGTTCGCGCACCTCGGCGCGTCGCATGTCGACTCGGCGCTCCGATTCGATGATCTATAATCGCTGGAGGCTCTCGCCTAAACTCCTCCTGCAAGGCAGTGCCGCCACGGTGCGCGCCTGATTCGAAAGGTGCCCTCGCCTCCATGGAATTCCTCTCCAACTACGGCCTCATCATCCTGCTGGTGGTTCTGCTGGGCTTCATGTTCTGGAGCTCGCGCCGTCGCGTGCAGAAGCAGAAGCTCGAGCAGGAGGCCAAGGCCCGCCAGACCGTCCCCGGCGCCGAGGTCCTGCTGCAGGGCGGCCTCTACGGCACGATCGTCTCGTACGACCCCGACAACCTCGATCAGCCCGCCCTCGTGGAACTCGCGCCGGGCGTGGAGGTCCGCGTGCACAGCCAGGCGATCCTTCGCGTCGTTGATCCCGTCCAGGGCGAGGTGACCGAAGACGACTTCATCGAGGCCGAGGCCAGTGAGACCGGCTACGTCGCCGGTGCTGCGAACGGATCGATCAGCTCGATCAGCGATGACCACGCACGGGCCGAGACGGAGTCGACCGTGGACCCCGACGCCGACACGGACTCCAAGCCCAAGGCCTGACCGCTCGCCCTCCGGGGCTCCCAGAAAGCTGACCCTTCGTGGCGACATCCACTCCCGTCCGGCATGCCTGGCGCGCGCTGACAGCCCTCCTGATCATCACCGCCGTCCTGTTCGGCATCAACGCGCTCGGCGTGTACGTCTTCAAGGCGAGCTCCTGGACGCCGGAACTCGCGCTCGACCTCCAAGGCGGCACGCAGATCATCCTCGAGGCGCAGACCGCCGACGGCGCTGCACCGACCGAGGAGCAGATGAACCAGGCCGTCACCATCATCCGCCAGCGCGTCGACGCCTCCGGCGTCGGCGAGGCGGATGTCACGACGGAGGGCGGCAACAACATCGTCGTCCAGATCCCCGGGCAGGCCGACGAGCAGACCCGCCAGCGCATCGAGGCGTCCGCGCAGCTGCAGCTGCGCGCCGTCCTCTTCGCGGGTGGGCCGGCGACGACGTTCGTGGGTGAGGACGGTGTCGAGACGCCGTACCCCACCCCCGATCCGGCGTTGCCCTCGACGCCCTCGGCAGAACCGACCGACGGCAGCGATCCCGCGTGGATCACGCCGGCGCTCCAGGCCGAGTTCCTCGCCTACGACTGCGCCGACCCGGAGAACGACCCGGCGAACGCCCCTCAGGATGAGCCGCTGATCACCTGCGAAGCCGACGGCAGCGTCAAGTACATCCTCGGCCCCGTCGAGCTCGACGGCTCGTCGATCACCGACGCCACCTTCGGGCTGCAGCAGACCAACGGTCAGTGGGCGGTGAACCTCAAGTTCGACGATGAGGGGACCCGGACGTTCGGCCAGATCAGCGAGCGTCTGTTCGGCGCGACACCGCCGCTCAACCAGTTCGCGTTCGTGCTGGACGGCTACGTCCTCTCGGCTCCGTCGATGAACGCGATCATCCTCGGCGGCGACCCGAGCATCACCGGCAGCTTCACCCAGGAAACCGCCAAGGTGCTCGCCGACCAGCTGAAGTACGGCGCTCTGCCGCTGAGCTTCGAGGTCGTCAGCTCCGACACCATCTCCGCGACGCTCGGTTCGCAGCAGCTGCAGATCGGACTGATCGCGGGTCTCATCGGTCTCGCGCTGGTCGCGATCTACTCGCTCATCGTGTACCGAGCGCTCGGACTCGTGATCATCGCCTCGCTGATCGTGATGGGTGTGCTCACGTACATCACCATCTGCATCCTGGCCTGGCGCATGGGCTTCCGTCTGTCGCTGGCCGGCGTCGCAGGTCTGATCGTGTCGATCGGCTTCACTGCCGACTCGTTCATCGTCTACTTCGAGCGCATCCGAGACGAACTCCGAGACGGCAAGTCGATCACCGGCGCCGTCGAAGACGGCTGGGATCGCGCGAAGCGCACGATCTACATCTCGAAGTCGATCAACATCCTCGCCGCGGTCGTGCTGTACATCCTGGCCGACGCCACCGTGAAGGGCTTCGCCTTCACACTGGGACTCACCACGGTGATCGACGTCCTGATCTTCATCCTCTTCACCCACCCGGTGATGCAGCTGCTCGCCCGGACGAAGTTCTTCGGGTCGGGGCATCCGCTCTCCGGGATGGACCCGGCCGCACTCGGCGCGGTGTACCGCGGGCGTGCGCAGTTCCGCGCACCCGCTGCGGTCAGCACGAAGACGCAGGCGGAGCGCCGCGCGTCGCGCTCGCGCGGAGAAGCGGAGCGTCGGCAGACGATCGCCGAGCGCAAGCAGGCGGAGCTGGCGAAGGTGCCCGATTCCGGTAAACCGTCCAAGACCGACAAGGGGGGAGAGCTCTGATGCGCTCCATGAGCCAGCTCGGCAACGACCTCTACACCGGCAAGACCTCGTTCCCGTTCGTCGGACGCCGGCGCCTGTGGTTCATCATCGCGGCGATCCTCGTGATCGGCTCGGCGCTGGTTCCGCTGTTCCGGCCGATCGAGTTCTCGATCGAGTTCACCGGCGGCTCGCAGTTCACCGTCACCAGCGTTTCCTCGCCCGATCAGGCCCTCGCCACCGAGGCCGTGCAGTCGGTCGTTCCGGAGGCGACGACGAAGGTGACGACCGTCGGCGACTCCGCCGTCCGCGTGCAGACCGACCAGCTGACCCCTGCCGAGACGCAGGAGGTCAGCGACGCCCTCGCCGAGGCCTACGACGTTCCGATCAGCGAGGTCACGTCGTCGTTCATCGGACCCAGCTGGGGCGCCGATGTCACCCGCCAGTCGCTGTGGGGTCTGGCGATCTTCCTCGCTCTGACCTTCCTGATCCTCGCACTGTACTTCCGCACCTGGAAGATGTCGGTCACGTCGATCATCGGCCTGCTCGACGTGCTGATCATCACGATCGGCGTCTACGCCCTGTTCGGGTTCGAGATCTCGCCCGCGGCGGTGATCGGCTTCCTCACGATCCTGTCCTACGCGCTGTACGACACGACGGTCGTGTTCGACAAGATCCGTGAGAACACGACGGAGGACGGCGAGATATCCGGGCGCACGTTCGGAGAGTCGGTGAACCTCGCGGTGAACCAGACGCTGATCCGGTCGATCAACACCACCGTCGTCGCGATCCTGCCGACCGGCGCGATCCTCTTCATCGGCGCACTGTGGCTCGGGGCCCAGACGCTCACCGACATCTCGCTCGCGATCTTCGTGGGAACGATCGTCGCCGCCTACTCGACGCTGTTCGTCGCCGCTCCGCTCTACTCGCTGTTCCGTGAGAATGAGGCGGACATCAGGGCGCGCGACGAGCGTGCCCTGACGGCGCGCGAGCGCGCAGGCGTCCCCGTCTGAGCACCCGGGGCGGGAACGGGCCCGCCGCGCCGCGGGCATAGGATTGAGCTCCGGCGGAGGGAGGAATCGGATGACCGAGACCGTTCCTCCCGCCCAGTCCTCGTCTCTGCGTCGCCTCGTGCCGCGCATCTTCTCGAGGTCCGCGCGACGCGACGACGTCGAGCAGCTCCTCCGCACGGTCCGCACCCACCACCCCAAGGGTGACCTGTCGATCATCGAGCGCGCGTACACGATCGCCGATGAGGCCCACAAGGGCCAGACCCGCCAGAGCGGCGAGCCGTACATCACCCACCCTCTCGCCGTTGCGCAGATCCTCGCGGATCTGGGTCTGGGACCGAAGGCGATCGCCGCAGCACTGCTCCACGACACGGTGGAGGACACCGGCTACGAGCTCGACGCGCTGAAGGCCGAGTTCGGCGATGAAGTCGCGATGCTCGTGGACGGCGTCACCAAGCTCGACAAGGTCAAATACGGCGAGAGTGCGCAGGCGGAGACCGTCCGCAAGATGATCGTGGCGATGTCGCGCGACATCCGCGTCCTCCTGATCAAGCTCGCCGACCGGCTGCACAACGCCCGCACGTGGGGCTTCGTCCCGCCGGAGAAGGCGCAGAAGAAGGCCACCGAGACCCTCGAGATCTATGCACCCCTCGCGCATCGGCTCGGCATCCAGACGATCAAGTCCGAGCTGGAGGACCTGTCGTTCGCCGTCCTGCATCCGAAGCTGTACGCGGAGATCGAAAGTCTCGTCAAGCAGCGCACACCACAGCGCGAGCAGTACGTGCACAACGTGATCGACGCCGTCGACGGCGACCTGCGAGAGCTCCGCATCCGCGGCCGGGTCATGGGACGCCCGAAGCAGCTGTACTCCGTGTACCAGAAGATGGTCGTGCGCGGTCGCGAGTTCGACGACATCTACGACCTCATCGGCATCCGCATCCTCGTCGGCAGCGTACGAGACTGCTACGCGGTTCTGGGCGCCATCCATGCGCGGTGGACGCCGCTTCCCGGCCGGTTCAAGGACTACATCGCGACGCCCAAGTTCAACCTGTACCAGTCGCTGCACACCACGGTGATCGGTCCTGGCGGGCGTACGGTCGAGATTCAGATACGCACGAACGAGATGCACCAGCAGGCGGAGTACGGTGTCGCGGCGCACTGGAAGTACAAGGAGCGCCTCGTCGGCGGCAAGCCCGACGCGAAGTCGGTCGACGCCGACATGGCCTGGCTCGCGCACATCTCCGACTGGCAGGCCGAAACGGCCGACCCCGGCGAGTTCCTCGACTCGCTCCGCTTCGAGATCGGCGCCAAGGAGGTCTACGTCTTCACCCCGAAGGGGCGCGTGATCGGGCTGCCGACGGGGGCGAGCCCCGTCGATTTCGCGTATGCGGTGCACACCGAGGTGGGCCACCGGACGATGGGCGCCAAGGTCAACGGGCGCCTCGTTCCGCTGGAATCCGAACTGCAGAGCGGCGACGTCGTCGAGGTCTTCACCTCGAAGAATCCGGATGCCGGACCCAGCCAGGACTGGCTGACGTTCGTCAAGAGCACCCGGGCGCGCAGCAAGATCCGCGGGTGGTTCACCAAAGAGCGCCGCGAGGAGGCCATCGAGCAGGGCAAGGAGGCGATCGCCCGTGCGATGCGCCGGCAGAACCTGCCCCTGCAGCGGCTGATGAGCCAGGACTCGTTCACCGAGGTCGCGCAGCAGCTCAAGTACGAGGACGTCTCGGCGCTGTACGCCGCGGTCGGCGAGGGCCACGTCTCGACGCAGTCGGTGATCGAGAAGGTCACTGCCCTGGTGAGTGCGAGCGACACGTCGACCGGGCCGATCGACATCCCGCAGGTGGGCAGATCGCGCCAGCCGCGCGGAGGGGACTCCGGCGTGCTCGTCCGCGGCGCACCCGACATCCTCGTCAAGCTCGCGAAGTGCTGCACCCCCGTGCCGGGCGATGAAGTGGTGGGGTTCGTCACGCGGGGCAGCGGCGTATCGGTTCACCGCTCCGACTGCACGAACGTCGGCTCGCTCATGGACGATCCCGCGCGCATCATCGAGGTCGAGTGGGCTCCCACCACCAAGAGCATCTTCCTCGTCCAGATCCAGATCGAGGCTCTCGATCGTTCCGGACTCCTGAGCGATGTGACGCGCGTGCTGAGCGAGCACCACGTGAACATCCTGTCTGCGACGGTCTCGACCACCAACGACCGGCTGGCCCTGAGCCGCTTCGTCTTCGAGATGGGTGACATCGTCCACCTCGAGCGCGTCCTGAACGCGGTGCGGCGCATCGACGCGGTCTACGACGTATACCGGGTCACATCCTCCTGAGCGTTCCGCTGCGGGTCTCTCGCCGCGAGACCCCGCAGGAACGACAGTGCTGCTCTCTTGTTCGGCAGCGCGCCGTGCGTGTCGAGCCACTCCACGGCCTGGACGGCCAGCGCGGGCGCGGCATCCGCCATCATCGTGGCTGCCCGCGCGTGCTCATCGTCAGCGACGCGTGAGAGGTCGGCGAGCGTGCGGACCGGCAGGGTGACCCAGACCCCGCAGATGCGCACCAGGTCGAGGGGATCGACCCGCAGGTCGCGGTAGAGGAGTCGTCGGCCCACCACGTGGTGCAGCCGACGCGCCACCGCACGCTGGACGGTGTGGCGGGCGGGCGGCTCGTTCAGCGCGCCGTGGATCCATGCCGCGCTCAGGTGCGTCGCGGCGAGGGTGTCGCGCAGGAGCGACTGCAGCGATCCGGCGCGGAGCTCGCGCGTCTCGACCGCGTCGGCGGGGATGTACGCCTCACCGAGTTCGACGAGGTGCCCGTCCAGACGCGCGGCCGACAGCTCGGCGGGGGAAAGTCTTTCGTCCGCGAAATACAGGAACGGTGAGGGCATGACTGTCACTGTGCCCGACGTGGGGCGCACAGGCGCGCCGGATCACGCGGTCTGTGGACAACCGGGTCGCGGTGCGACGCCGGGGAGCAGCCGATCGGGCGGTCAGCCTCCGAGTGCTGCGAGCCAGGTGCGCCGGGCCTCGAGGGCCTCGGTCGCCTTCGCGATCGCCGCCTTGTCGCCCGACTCCTTCGCCTTGGCCAGTTCGTCCTCGAGCTTCTCGATCGCCTCCGTGAGCTGGCGCGTCATGTCGTTCGCGCGCGCCTTCGTCTCGGGGTTGTTGCGCTTCCAGTCCGTCTCTTCCCGGGTGCGCAGCGCGGTCTCGATCTTCCGCAGGTCGTCGTCGAGCACGCGCTCCTTCTCACGGGGGACGATGCGCCCGATGTCGTCCCACTGGCGCTGGATCGCGGTGAGGGCGCTGCGCGCCTTGACCATGTCGCGCTCGTCGGGAATCGCGCGCGCCTCCTCCAGGAGCGCGCGCTTGGCTTC
>DASQLG010000056.1:0-5336 GCA_035630115.1 Microbacterium sp.
CTGATCACGCGCGAGTTCGCCGCCGCCTTCGCGGGCGCCGGCGTCGACCGACGCGATTGGATGCTGCTGAACGCGCTCTCGGGCGATGTCGAGCTGCCCGCCTTCGCCGAGCGCTTCGCCCGCAAGGGCAAGCGCCTGCGCGGCCTCGCCGACCGCGGCTGGGCTGAACAGCAGGGCGACGGCACCTGGGCCCTGACCGACGAGGGCCGCGCCGCCCGGGATCGCCTCGGTGAGCTCGTGGACGGCATCCGTTCCCGCGTCGCCGGCGCCGTCTCCCCCCAGGACTACGCGACCACGATGGCCTCGCTCGAGGCGATCGCCCGCGAACTCGGCTGGGAAGAGGGCCAGCGGATGCCGCGCGGCCGCTTCGGCCGCGGACGCGGGTCCGGGCCGGGGTTCCGCCCCGGATTCGGTCCCGGCTTCGGCGCAGGGTTCGGCCCGGGCTTCGGTCCGGGCGCGCACCACTGGCACTCCCACCACGAGCGCGGCTCGCACCATGAGCACGGCTCGCACCGGCACGGCGGGCAGGGCGGGCACCGCGGACACAGCGACGGATCCGGACGTTCGGCGCAGCGCGCATACGAGCGCGGCTTCGATGCCGGGTTCGCGCGCGGCCGCTCGGCCGACGTCGCCTGACACCGCTCGGGCAACAGAGGGGCGCGATCCGGCGACGGGTCGCGCCCCCTTACGTAAGGGAGAACGGCGTGCCGCGTGGAGGAAGATGGAGGGATGCCGGCACCCGCTCTGATCGCGATCTCCCACGGCACCGCCTCCCCGGCCGGCCAGGCCGCCGTCGCCGCTCTCGTCCAGTCCGTGGCGGCCGCACTGCCGGAGGTGCACGTGCGGCTCGGTCACGTCGACGTGCAGCAGCCCGATGTCGCCGCATCCCTCGACGCACTCCCGGCGGATGCACCCGCCGTCATCGTGCCCCTGCTGCTCTCCGCGGGGTACCACGTGCGGGTCGATCTCCGCGAGCAGTCTGCCGATCATGCCGGCGTCGCGATCTCGTCGGCCCTCGGTCCGGATCCGCGGCTGGTCGATGTCCTCGTCTCGCGGCTCGCCGACCTCGACCCCGCCCCCCACGACGCGCTCGTGCTGGCCGTGGCCGGATCGAGCGACGACCGGGCGAATGAGGACTGCCGCGTGACGGCGCGCATGCTGTCCGACCGCCTCGGGCGCGCGGTCGCGGTCGGCTTCCTCGCCGCCGCCGAGCCGCGCCTCGGACCGGCGGTGGCGGCCGCCCGCGCTGGGGATCGACGGGTCGTCGTGGCGAACTACCTGCTCGCGCCGGGCTACTTCCACGATCTCGCGGTGCGCGTCGCCGACGGCAGCGACGTCGCGCGTCCGCTGCTGGACGACGACCCGCCCGCCGCGCCACTGGTCGAACTCGTCGTCGATCGCTACCGCGCCGCGCTCTAGTTCTGCCCTGCCGCCGAGCAGAGGACCGGCTGGAGGAGAACGGTCTCCTTCAGCCCTCAGCTCAGCAGCTAACCAGCTCCTCCACAGCAGGGGCCAGTGAGGGAGTGCCGCCGAACAGCCAGACTCCCGCGACCTGCTGGTGGAGCATGTCGTCGATCACGCGGGGCGGGAGGCATGCCTGGGGGGACAGGAACAGCGGCGCCCCGAGGGCTCCCGCGAGCGGACCGCCGGTCAGCGCGTCGGCGAAGTTCGTGCCCGTCGTGATGAACGCATAGTCGCTCTCGGCGAAGAAGTACTCGTTGATGAGCGAGGCGGTCTCATACCGGTCGCCGCCGGCGAGCCTGGTGACGGCTCCGGATCCGAGTTCACCGATGAGGTCGTCTTCGACCTGATTTCCCACCGACGGTGTGCCACCGATGATGACCGCTTCGGTCACGCCGAGATCCTGCAGCAGCGCCCGCGTCCGGTCGTCCAGAGCCCCGCGGCCGTCGACGAGGATAACAGGGACGTCATAAAGCCCGGCCGCCGGTCCTGCCGCCAGCGCGTCGGGATAATTCCGGCCTGTGGCGATGAGGGCCAGAGTCGCGCCGGTCGTGGCGAAGGTGTCGCGCACGATGAGCTCTGCCGTGGAGTATCGGTCGCCCGCGCCGAGGCGAGCGACCTCCGCGGCCGGCACGAGGGAGCGGATGGTGCTCTCGACCGCTGGGGAGACCGAGTTGCCGTCACCCAGAATGACGACCCGCACCGGGTCGAGCTCCTGCAGTCGCTGTGCGACGACGTCGGGGAGCGCCGTCGGATCCGTCGACAGGATGACTCCGCCCCGGCGAATGGCCGCCGGCCCGGCTGCCAGGGCGTCGGGGAAGTTGAAGGCGTTCGTGATGTACACCACCGGAGCGCGCTCGCCATCCGTGGCGATGAACCGGCTGATCTCGACGGCGGTCTCGAACCGGTTCGCTCCGGCGATTCTGCCGACGTCGAAATAGCGGGGCTCGAGCACCAGCGTGCCGAGATCCACGGCCTCGCCCGGTTGCACGACGACATCGATTCCGTCGACCCAGTACCGGGCGTCCACGTAGTACTCACTGCCGATTCCGGACTGGGGGTCGGCGAGCACCTGGATCCCATAGGTCCCCGCTTCGAGGCTAGGCGTCGAGAACGCGCCGTTCACCACGCTGACCGCGCCCTCGAGTACCGGCCGGTACAGACCCGCCGGGGCGTCGAGCTTCCAGAACGACACTTCGCCGTGGTCGAGCGGGATCTGCGGGCCCCCCGGAGACTCCTGATAGACCACGGACGCAGAGATCGACCCGTAGGCATCCACCGTCACGTCTACGCCGGTCAGCACCGCGTCGAGCGCGACGTCGAGGTGTACAGCCTTCGCTGGGTCGGTGGCGCCCCCGAGGAACGTTAGCGGCGCGCCTGCGACCGCGAACTGAAGCGTGTAGTCGCCGGGCGGCACGGTCGGAAAGGTGTAGTTTCCAGCGGCGTCCGTTTGCGCGCCCAATCCCGCTGCCGTCCAGTCGCTGCTGGACTCGTTCCAGGACCACAGAGACACCGCCGCGTTGGCCGCGCCGCCGACGAAGTCTCCGTCTCGGAGAGTGACGGTGCCCGAGATCGACCCGGGAGTCTCTATGACTTCCGCCACCGCGGGTGCGACCGGAAGAGCGGTGAGCAGAACAGCGACACCGACTGCGAGCAGCCAGGGAATACGGCGAGACATCTGTGTCCTATCGGCGAGGGGATACAACAGTGTATCGAAACCCAGCACCGCGTTCCGAACCGATCTCGGAACGCCCTCGAACGCAACTCTGTGACGCCGTGTGACGCCCCTTAACGGCGCTTGACGTCACATTTCACCGGATGCCGGGCGGCGCCTAGCTTCGCAGAGTGGGCAGTACCGCGCCCGCACCCCGCACGCCGGGGAATCCGGGAGGCCAGTGTGACCATCAGCGACATCGGGCAGGACAGCGCCGCAGAGCGCGCCGCCCGCATTGCGGCCGAGGGCGCGCGCGCCCGCGCCCCGCGGCCGTCGTCCAAGCCCAACGGACAGTGGAAGATCGACGGCAAAGACCCGCTGAACGGCAATGAGGAGTGGAAACAGGTCGACGACGGCCTGAGCGTGCGCGAGCGCATCGAGACCATCTACTCGAAGGGTGGGTTCGCCTCGATCGACCCGACCGATCTGCACGGGCGCTTCCGCGTGTGGGGCCTGTACACCCAGCGCAAGCCGGGAATCGACGGAGGCCGCACCGCGGTCCTCGAACCGCACGAACTCGAAGACGAGTACTTCATGCTGCGCGTCCGCATCGACGGAGGGCAGCTGACGACCGAGCAGCTGCGGGTGATCGCGGGAATCTCGACCGAGTTCGGGCGCGACACCGCCGACCTGACCGACCGCCAGAACATCCAGCTGCACTGGATCGAGGTCGAGTCGATGCCGGAGATCTGGCGCCGCCTCGAAGACGTGGGGCTGGGTACGACCGAGGCGTGCGGCGACGTGCCCCGCGTGGTGCTCGGCTCGCCCGTCGCCGGCATCGCCGCCGACGAACTGATCGACCCGACACCTCAGATCGACGAGATCACCGCGCGCTTCATCGGCGACGCATCGCTGGCGAACCTCCCTCGCAAGTTCAAGTCGGCGATCACCGGCCACCCGAGCCAGGACGTCGTACACGAGATCAACGATGTCGCCTTCGTCGGCATCGATCACCCCGAGCTCGGCATCGGCTACGACCTCTGGGTCGGCGGCGGACTGTCGACCGCCCCCCGGCTCGGCGAGCGCCTGGGCGTCTTCGTGGCCCCGGAGCGCACCGCAGACGTGTGGCACGGTGTCGCGCAGATCTTCCGCGACTACGGCTATCGGCGCCTGCGCAACAAGGCGCGCCTGAAGTTCCTGCTCGCAGAGTGGGGCACCGAGAAGTTCCGCCAGGTGCTCCAGGACGAATACCTGGGCTACGCCCTGCCCGACGGCCCCGCCGCCCCGAAGCCGCTTGCGCACGGCGACCACGTCGGCGTGCACCGCCAGAAGGACGGCCGCTTCTACGTCGGGGCCACTCCGATCGTCGGCCGCGTCTCCGGACCGAACCTCGCCAAGCTCGCCGACCTCATCGAGGCACACGGCTCCGCGCGCCTGCGCACGACACCGCATCAGAAGTTCGTGATCCTCGACATCCCGGAGGACCGCGTCGAGTCGCTCATCGCAGGCCTCGACGAACTGGGCCTCTCGGCCCGCCCGAGCCTCATCCGCCGCGGCACGATCGCGTGCACGGGCATCGAGTTCTGCAAGCTCGCCATCGTCGAGACGAAGGCCTACGCGACCGACGCCGTGCTCGCGCTCGAAGAGCGCCTCGCGGGCATCGACCTGCCGCATCCGATCTCGCTCCATGTGAACGGCTGCCCCAACTCGTGCGCCCGCATCCAGACCGCCGACATCGGACTCAAGGGGCAGCTCGTCACGATCGACGGCGAGCAGGTGCCCGGCTACCAGGTGCACCTCGGCGGCGGACTCGCGAACGCGGACCGCGACGAGGCGGGCCTGGGCCGCACCGTCCGCGGCCTGAAGGTGAGCGCCGACGGCATCGCCGACTACACCGAGCGCGTCGTGCGTCGTTTTCTGTCGGACCGGGATGCCGCGGCCGACGAGACCTTCGCCCAGTGGGCTCACCGCGCCGATGAGGAGCAGCTCGTATGACCGTATCGCTCGCACCCCGCGCCACAGTCCGCCGCAGCCACGACGAACTGCGCGCCCTCGCCGAAGCCGGCAACATCGAGCTGGGCAGCCTGACCGATCAGGAGGCCTCGCCCGCTGAGGTCGTCGCCTGGGTGGCGCAGAACTTCGGTGCGGATGCCGCTGCCGTGGCGTGCTCGATGGCCGACGCGGCCCTGCCGCACCTGGTCGCCGAGCAGCTTCCCGGAGT
>DASQLG010000057.1:0-2323 GCA_035630115.1 Microbacterium sp.
CCACGGCGCGATGATCACCATCACACCGAGGATGCCGACGACGATGCCCGCGATCTGCACGAGCTTGAGGCGCTCCACGCGGAACAGGAGCCCCGCCATGACGGCCGTCATGATCGGAGTCGTCGCGTTGTAGATGCTGGCAAGACCGGAGGTCACGTGCTGCTGCGCCCAGGAGAAGAGCAGGAAGGGCACGACGCAGAACGAGACCGCGAGGACGGTCATGTGCCCCCACAGCTTGACATTGCGCGGCAGGGGGTCGTGGCGGAGGGCGACGAAGAGCCCCAGAGTCAGGCCACCCAGCACAAGCCGCGACCACGCCACCTGGGCGGGGGAGATGCCCTCGAGCGCCACCTTCATGAACAGGAAGCTCGATCCCCAGATGATCCCGGTGAGGATGAACTGCACCACCACCCATCCCTGTGACGGGATGCGGTCCTTCGGCGCGAGCGCGACCGCGGCGGGCGCGGTGTCGGTGGGTGGGGATGGGGTGGGCACGCCGCGACTCTAGTCTCGGCTTCCGACGCGCGCGTGCCCGCGGCCATGCGACGTCCGAAATCCGCCGGTGTACGGCCGTCCGACGACGGCGCGAGCGGTCTACGGCTCGGGATGCTCGGCGTCGTACAGCCGGAAGCGCGGACTCAGCCGGACCAGCAGCGACACCAGCCCGATGATGATGAATCCGCCGAGCAGCGGCGGGAACCAGAGGGCGGTCAATGTTGCGAGGGTTCCGGCGTAGAGCGCGCCGAGGCGCGGGCCGCCGGCGACCACCACGATGAATACGCCCTGCAGGCGTCCGCGGATGGCGTCGGGGACGGCGGCCTGCACCATCGTGTTGCGGAAGATGGAGCTCACGTTGTCGGCACCGCCGGAGACCACGAGGCACAGGGCGGCCGCAACGATCAGGACGATGTTCGGCGAGGTCTCGCCGACGTCCGCGGGAGCGAACCAGCCCAGTGCCGCCGCCGCCAGCACCAGCCCGAACGCGGCGATCGAGCCGCCGTACACGAGGATCGCGCGCTCGATTCCCAGCCCTTGGCGCCGGACCCGGCCTGCCGGTCCGGAGAACAGGCTGGAGAAGAACGCACCGACCGCGACCGATGCGGTCAGCGCTCCGGTGGTGATCGGACCGCCGCCCAGCAGCACGGCACCGATGGCGGGCATCAGCGCGAGGGGCTGACCGAAGGTCATGGCCGTGATGTCGAGGATGAACTGCAGCCGGATGTTCGACGCCCGCTTCAGGAACCGCCAGCCGTCGCGGAGCGACTCGAGCCCGGGGCGGACGATGGCACCCTCCGGCCGGATGCTGGGCAGCGTCCAGAGCCCGAGGAACAGCGATGTCATCAGCACCACGTCGATCGTGTACGTCCACGCGTAGCCGGCGAATGCCACGAGCACGCCCGCCAGAGCGGGTCCGGCCATCACCATGATCCCGAAGGTGATGCCGTTCAATGCGGATGCCGCCGGCAGGAGCTCGCGAGGGATGAGGCGCGGCACGATCGCCTGACGTGCCGCCATGACGATGGTGTTGGCCGCTGAGTTGACGATGCTCAGCGCGTACAGCCACCACACCGTCTCCAGCTCGGCCCAGGCGAGCACGGCCAGGAGCACCGTCGAGGCGAAGGTGATCGAGGCGGCGAGGAGCGCGACGATCCGGCGGTCGAAGGCATCCGCCAGCATGCCTCCGTACAGGCCGGCGATGATCATGGGTACGAGTCCCACGACCGCGATCATCGCAACCGCGAAGGTCGATCCGGTGAGGTCGTACATGTGCAGCATGATCGCCACGATCGTGAGCTGCCCGCCGAGCCCCGCGAGTGTCGAGCCGAGCCACATCCGGGTGAATGCGGGACTGGCGCGGAATGGGCTGAGGTCGATGAAGTGATCGCGACGCAGCCCGGGCATCCTTCGAGGCTAACCGCAGCCGAGGGCACGATTAACCGCGAGACCGGGCGGCTGGTAGACTCTTCAGGTTGCCGTTCGATCGGCCGCGGATAAAGAGCGCTCGCGCATCAGGCGTCGGGCACCGCGCAATGAGGAGAAAGGGGATCCCATCTATGGCACTCGAATCTGACGTCAAGAAGGCGATCATCGAAGAGTACGCGACGCACCCCGGTGACACCGGATCCCCCGAGGTGCAGGTCGCAATGCTGACGCAGCGCATCAAGGACCTCACCGAGCACCTCAAGGAGCACAAGCACGACCACCACTCGCGTCGTGGGCTGTTCCTGCTCGTCGGTCAGCGCCGCCGTCTGCTCGGCTACCTCCAGGACATCGACATCGCGCGCTACCGCTCGCTGATCGAGCGTCTCGGGCTTCGCCGCTA
>DASQLG010000058.1:0-3330 GCA_035630115.1 Microbacterium sp.
TCGCCGGACCGCACACCGCGCGCGCGTCGAGGGCGTCGATGATCTCGTCGGTGAGCAGGCCGCCGATGCCGGCCGGAACGAACACGTCCGCCGGGACGAGATGCTCCTCGCCGGGCGAGATCCACTGGGCACCGAGCTGCAGGGCGAGGTCGCGCTTCGCGGGGTTGACGTCGGTCACGGCGAGGCGCGCACCCTCCGCGCTCAGGCGCACCGCGAGGCGGCTGCCGACCTGTCCCATGCCGGAGATCGTGATGCGACGACCCTCCACCGCAGACGAGCCGGTCACGCGCTCGAGTGTCGCGCGCAGTGACTCGTACACTCCCAGGCTCGTCGGCCCCGCGGGCTCGCCGGAACCGCCGCCCGCCTCGGGCAGGCCGACCACGTGGTTGGTGCGCTCGCTGACGATGAGCATGTCTTCAGTGGTCGATCCGACGTCTTCGGCGGTGCGGTAGAGCCCATGCAGCGACTCGACGGCATCGCCCAGGTCGAGGAACGCCGCGCGCCGCCGCTCGTCATCGAGGATCGTGCCCTCGGGCAGAGCGATGACGGACTTGCCGCCGCCCGCGTCGAGGCCCGCGGCGGCGTTCTTCAGCGTCATGGCCGCCGACAGCCGCAGCGCGTCGCCCAGGGCGTCGCTCCAGTGCGGGTAGTGCCACAGGCGTGCCCCGCCGAGGGCCGATCCGAGCACGGACGAGTGCAGGGCGACGGCGATGAACAGTCCACTGCGCCGACCCGTGAGGGTCTCGACGCGCTCGTGGTGGAAATCGGGGAGGGGCAGGGTCGCAGACATGGGTGGTCCTCGTCGATCAGCCGCCGGAGAGTCGGGTCGGACTCCGTCTTCATGGGACTCGGCGGGCGTGTGCGGATGGGCATCATCGCGGCATCCACTCCTATTGCACCACCACTGAGCCGATCGTTCAACGTGCCTCGCGCGAACTGAGCAATCTGCGCACACGACCCAGGCCGATCTCGGGCGAACCGTGCTATTCGGTCACTCGCTCGAGGGTGCCTTTCGGGCGCCGCCGTGCAGGAGTACCGTCTGCGCTGGGGAGAGCAACTCAAGAGAAGGGGGACGCGATCATGTTCGAGAATGCCAGCGGCTCCGCGGTTGTCGCGGCGTCGGATCTCGGCCGAGCCCGATCGTTCTACGAAGACGTGCTGGGGCTGACTCCGGATTCGGAATTCCCGCCGAACGACGAAGCGGTCTTCTATCGGCTGGCCGGGGTTCCGCTGATGGTGTACAGGTCGTCCTTCGCCGGCACGGCGCAGAACACGGTCTTCGCGATCGACACCGACGACCTCGACCGTGACATGGCGGCGCTGCGGGGCAAGGGTGTCACGTTCATGGATTACGACATGCCGGAGCTCAAGACCGTCGACGGTGTCGCCGAGCTCGAGGGCGAGAAGTCGGCATGGTTCGCCGACAGCGAGGGCAACATCCTCGCGCTGGGGCAGCGGAACGCCTGACGAGATCGACCTATTCTGGACGGGTGACCGACCAGCTTCCGGCGCGCAGCCGCATCGTCCATGACTCGATTCGATCTGCCGGCATCACCGGCGATATCGTCGTGCTTCCGGATGCCGCCTCCACGGCGCCCCTGGCGGCCGCGGCGCTGGGCGTCGAGGTGGGGGCGATCGCGAACAGCCTCGTGTTCTGGTCGGACGGCGCGCCCCTCCTCGTGATGACCAGCGGCGCCCACCGCGTCGACACCGCGGCGCTCGCCGAGCGACTCGGACGAGGCGGCATCCGCCGGGCGACGGCCGAGCAGGTGCGGGATGCCACCGGCCAGGCGATCGGCGGAGTGGCGCCCACGGGCCACCCGGCACCGCTCACGACGGTCGTCGACCAGGATCTCGCCGGCTATCCCGAGATCTGGGCGGCCGGGGGAACCCCGCACACCGTGTTCCCGATGACGTTCGACGCGCTGGTCGCCCTGACCGGCGGGAGCGTGGTCAAGGTCGACTGACCTCACTCCTTGAGCGCCCCCTGCGCGGTGTTCATGATGCGCTTCTGGAAGATGAAGAACATCACGGCCACGGGGATCGTCATGATGAGCGCCGCGGCGAGCTTCAGCGGGTACTGCCGGCCCTGACTGAGCTGGCCGCTGGCAAGTGATGCCACACCCTTCGTCAGCGTCGTCAGCTCCGGCGACTGCGTCGACACGATGAAGTGCGACAGCTCGTTCCACGAGCCCTGGAACGACAGGATGATGATGGTGATGAGGGCGGGGCGCGCCATCGGGAGGACGACCGACCAGAAGATCCGGAAGGGTCCCGCACCGTCGATGCGCGCCTGTTCCTCGACCGAGACCGGTATCGACTCGAAGAAGTTCTTCATGATGAACACCCCGGCCGCGTCCACGAGCAGCGGCAGGATCATTCCGGCGTACGAGTCGTAGATTCCGAGCTGGTTGATGACGAGGAACCGCGGGATCAGGAGCACGACGCTCGGCACGGCCATGACCGCGATGACCGCCGCGAATACGAATCCCCGCCCGCGGAACTGCAGCCGTGCGAGCGCGTACCCCGCCAGCGACACGAAGAAGACGCGGAGAACGGTCACGCAGATCGTCACGATCGTCGAGTTCGCGAACCACACCGGGAAGTCGCTGCGCAGGAACAGCCGCTCATACGCCGCCGTCGACCAGACCTGGGGAATGAGCGAGACCGGGCTGATCGTCGCCTCGGCATCCGTCTTGAAGGATGTCGAGATCTGCACCAGGAAGGGGTAGATGTAGATGAGCGAGATCACGACGAGCAGCGCGTACAGCGCGACCTGCCACCAGATCTTCTCCGTGTTGCGACGCGCGCGGGTCTGCGCCCGGGCAGGGGGCTCCTGGGGCGCCGCCATCCGCGCGTGGTCGACGCTCATGCCGGTCATGGCTTCGCCTCCTTGTCGTCACCGCGGTCGGCGGCCGGTGTCTGAGCAGGGCCGGGAGGACTGGGCACCTGGTTCGCCGCTACGGTCGCGGGCGACGCTGTGGCGGGCCGGGGAGCCAGCTGGTACTGCCGTGCACGGCGCGCGGAGACGGGTCTGTCACGCAGCGCCCATCGCTGGAAGATCGTCAGGACGACGATGATCGCGAAGAGGATGAATGCGATCGCCGCGCCCTGCCCCCAGTCCTGGTCGAGGAACGATGCGTCGTACGAGAGATACGCCGGTGTCAGCGTGGTCTTGGCCGGCTGGCCCCTCGTGCCCGTGTAGATCTGGTCGAACACCTGCCAGCATCCGACCAGCCCCAGGGTGAGCACGGTGAACAGCGCCGGCTTCAGCTGGGGAAGGGTGACACGCCAGAACCGCTCCCACGCGTTGGCGCCGTCGACCATGGC
>DASQLG010000059.1:0-56550 GCA_035630115.1 Microbacterium sp.
GCCCCGGCGAGCGAGGTCGCCTCTTCGAGGAGGGCGTCGGCGCCCGGACGGGTGCCGATCGCGGCCGTTATGCGGGTCACCCCGATTGCGGGGTCGACGCGACGCGAGCCCTCGGGGGCGAGCACCACCGGGACATCGGACGAGTGCAGCAGCTCGGTCGCCACGGAGCCGAGGCGATGGCGACCCCGGAGTCCGCCATTGGCCGCGCCGACCACGATGTGCGACGCGCCGAACTCCTCGGCGGCGGCCAGCAGGCCCTCGGCGAACGAGTCGGCGAACCGCACATTCGTGCGGGAGGTGACGCTGTCGGGGATCTGCGCGGTGGCCGACTCCAGCCACGACTCGGCCAGGTCCCGCAGGTAGCGGTCGTAGCTCGCATCCGGCGGCGTGATCACACTGCGGTCGTCTGCGGGCAGGACGACCACCACCTCGATTGCGGAGCCGGATGCCGCGGCCAGGCGCGCACCGAGGGCGACGGCATCCTCTCCCGCCTCGGTGGCCGTGTAGCCGACGACGATGTGACCGCTCATGCGCGGGCCTCCTCGATGATGTGCGAAGCGGCCAGTCGACCCATGCGGATCGCGCCGTCCACGTGCTGGTAACCCGCCCCCGCCATGTCGCTGCAGGCGAAGTGAAGCGGTCCGACGGGTTCGCGCAGGTCTGGGCCGTAACGATGCAGACCACCCAGGTCGAAACTCGCGGCGTAGGCGCCGCGGGTCCATTCCTCGCTGCCCCAGTCGCTCTCGTAGTACACGATCGGGTTCTTCGCCTCGGGACCGTAGTAGTGCGAGAGCGACTCGAGGATGCGCTCCTTGCGCTCATCCGCTGACAGGCGGAAGACGTCGTCGGCGAGGCGGTCGGAGACGAAGCCGACCAGGGTGCCGCGCTCGTCGCCGTGATTCGTGTTGTCGTACGCCTCTTGCGACAGCTCATACGGGCTGAACGCCGTGCCCGAGAGTCCCCGCTCGCGCCAGAACGGCCGGTCGTAGACCGCGTGCACCTTGATCACGAAGCCCATCGAGATGTGCTGATGCATCTGGTGCTGCAGCCGGGGCAGTGCCGGCGCGAATGAGATGCGGCTGTAGAGGTTCGGGGCGAGCGCGACGATCGCGAACCGGGCGCGAGCGGTCATGCCGTCGGCGACCGCGGTGACTCCCGACGGACTCCACTCCAGGGTGCGCACCGGCTGGCCGAGGAAGACGTCGTCGCCCAGGCGCTCGGCCAGCAGCAGCGGCACCTGCTGCAGCCCGCCGACCACCCGCTTGTCGAGGATGAAGTCGGCGTCCACCAGGTGGGAGAAGCTGCCGGCGCTGGCGGCCATGAGCAGGGCCTGCAGCGCGGAGAAGGCGTGCGCGGGCTTGGTGAGCATCGCGCCGGCGATGAACATGGCGATGTTGTCGCGCGCCTCCTGATCGTCGGTGTGCTCGGCCAGCCACGTCTCGAACGAGACCCGGTCCAGCGCCTCCGCGTCGGGGTGCTCCCAGGGCCGGTCGGGGTCCATCTGCGCCACGAGCGCATCGAGCTTGTCGATGAGCGCGACCATGGCCCGCTCGGTTTCGGCGGGCACGGGGAAGATCTCGCCCGTGAAGCGGCTGAGCTCCCCTGCCTGGTTGATGTACACCGAGTCGCCCTCGCGGAAGCGCTCGTAGGTCTCCAGGCCGAGCTCGGCGATCGTGTCGATCAGGGCGTCCTGGTCGGGCGAGACCCACTGTCCGCCGATCTCCAGCATCGCGCCGTCGATGACGTCCGTCCACAGCCGCCCGCCGGCGCGGTCGCGTGCCTCGAAGACGGCCACGGACAGGCCGGCTCTCCTGAGCTCATTCGCAGCCGTGAGGCCCGCGACGCCGGCGCCCACGACCACGACGTCACGATTCAGATCGACCACGTCGGCTCCTTTGCTCGATGCTTGCCGGAACGGCTGCGGAGGAGATGCGGGTTCCGCTCCGGACCGGGCTCCCCCACCCGATCCGGCGCGGACGTATCACGCGTCGCTCAGCGCGGATGCGACGACATCGAGACCCTCGCGGAGCAGCTCGTCCGAGATCGACAGCGGCGGCAGGAAGCGGATGACGTTGCCGTAGGTGCCGCAGGTGAGCACGATCACACCCTGCGCGATGCAGGCCTTCGCGATCGCAGCGGTGAGCGCGGCATCCGGCTCCCCCGTCGTGGGATCGACGAACTCCGCGGCGACCATCGCACCGCGCCCGCGGACGTCGCCCAGCCGCGGATCGGCCGACTGGATCTCGGCGAGGCGCTCGGTGAGGATCGCGCCGAGCTCGTTCGCCCGCTCGACAAGGCCCTCGTGCTCGAACGCGTCGATCGCCGCGAGGGCAGCCGCGCACGCGATCGGGTTCCCCCCGTAGGTGCCGCCGAGGCCGCCCGCGTGCGAGGCGTCCATGATCTCGGCCCGGCCTGTCACGGCCGCCAGCGGAAGCCCCCCGGCGATTCCCTTGGCGGTCGTGATCAGGTCGGGCACGATGCCGAAGAGCTCGCTCGCGAACATGGCGCCGCTGCGTGCGAAGCCGGTCTGGATCTCATCCGCGATGAACACGACGTCGTTCGCACGGCACCAGTCGACCAGCGCCGGCAGGAAGCCGTCGGCCGGCACGATGAAGCCGCCCTCACCCTGGATCGGCTCGATGATGATCGCCGCGAGGTTCTCGGCCCCGACCTGCTTCTCCACGATCGAGATGGCCCTCTTCGCGGCATCCGCCCCGCTCAGTCCGTCTCGGAACGGATACGACATCGGTGCGCGGTAGATCTCCGACGCGAAGGGGCCGAAACCGTGCTTGTAAGGCATGCTCTTGGCCGTCAGGGCCATCGTGAGGTTCGTGCGACCGTGATAACCGTGGTCGAACGCGACGACGGCCTGCTTCCCGGTGTACTTGCGGGCGATCTTGACGGCGTTCTCTACCGCCTCCGCTCCGGAGTTGAACAGCGCGGTCTTCTTCTCGTGATCGCCGGGGGTGATGCGGTTCAGGGCCTCGGCGACCGCGACGTACGACTCGTACGGCGAGATCATGAAGCACGTGTGCGTGAACTGGGCGACCTGCTCCTGCACCGCGGCGACCACCTTGGGGTGCGCGTTGCCGAGGGTTGTCACGGCGATGCCGGCGCCGAGGTCGATGAGCGAGTTGCCGTCGGCGTCGACGACGACTCCCCCGCCGGCGGCGACGGCCTGGATGGGCACGGTGTGCCCGACACCTGCGGCGACCGCGGCGGCCTTGCGGGCGATCAGCTCCTGCGAGCGCGGTCCCGGGATGCTCGTGACCATCCGACGCTCCTGCGGGAGCGAGGGCCCGCCGAGCGGGATGTGGTCGGTCATGGTGCCGGATGCAGTCGTGCTCATGGACGCGAGCGTATGCGGTGGGATGCCGCGGTCGCATGTGCCGCCATGTACATTCTGGTGATAGCAACCGTACGACTCGTATATCGATCGGAGGTCGGAATGGCCACCACCGTCGATGCACCGACCCTCCGCGCGCTGCTGAGTCGCCGCGATCTGCACCTCCGGCTGGACGGCGATCCGGCCGGGTTGGGCGAGGGGGCGCTGGACCGCCCGATCCGATGGGTGCACAGCTCGGATCTGGCCGACCCCACGCCGTTCCTGTCGGAGGGACTCGCGCTGCTGACCACGGGGACGCAGTTCCAGGGTGCGGGCGACGACCCTGCCGTCTACCGCGACTACGTGAGACGCCTCACCGCCCGAGGCGTCGTCGGGCTCGGCTTCGGCACGGAGGTGGTGCGGGACGGTATCCCGCCGCTGCTGGCCGACGCGTGCCGGGCGGAGCGGATGCCGCTGTTCGAAGTGCCCTACCGCACGCCGTTCATCGCCGTCGCCCGCGCCGGAGCAGAGGCGATCGCGGCTCAGTCGTACGCACGCCGCAGCTGGGCACTCGCCGCCCAGCGTGCGATCTCCCTCGCCGCCCTGCGGCCCGACGGACTGGGCGCGACGCTCGCCGAGCTCGCCCGCCAGCTCGACGCGTGGGTCGGGATGTACGACGCCGCCGGCACGCTCACGCGTGAGCATCCGTCCTCCCTCGAGCCCTCGACCGCCGACGAGCTGCGCACCGAGGTGGGCAATGTGCTGCGTCGCGGCGCGCGCGCGGGATCCGCTCTGCGCATCGGCGGAGTTCCGTTCACCCTCCAGACCCTGGGCCGCGGCGGCCACCTGCGCGGCGTGATCGCCATGTCGGCGGGCGACCTCGATCAAGAGGGCCGCGGGGTCGTCACCGCGGTCGTGGCCATGGCCGGGCTCGCGCTCGAGCAGCAGCAGGGGCTGGACCGGGCGCGCACACTCCTGCGAGCGGGCCTGGTCCATTCGCTTCAGGGCGACGATCCGGCGCTGGCCCGACGCGTCGCGCGCGATCTGTGGGGCGGCCTGCCCGTCGCGCCCGTGCTGGTGGCGATGGCGGATGCCGGCGCGGGCCGCCGCGACGCGGTGCGGGAGTGGCTCGAACTGCGGGCCGACGAGCGTCGCGGCGGTCTGTTCTTCGGCCGCGGCGACGACGGCCTGGTGCTGGTCGTGGCCGCATCCGAGGCCGACTTGATCGACGAGTTCGCCGAGCAGTTCACCGAGCACGTCGGCGTCTCCGACCCGGTGGGCTACGACGCGTTCTCGACCGGGGCCGCGCAAGCGCGCCTGGCCCGCGACCGCGGTACCGCGCAGGTGTCGCACTTCGCCGATGTCGCACGCACCGGCGTGCTGTCGGTGTCGCCGTCACCCGAGGCGCGGACCGTCGCCCAGGCGGCGCTCGCGCCGCTCGTGCAGCACGATCGCGCCCACGGAACGGCGCTGCAGGAGACGCTGCGGGTGTGGCTCGAGAACGACTGCTCCCATGAGGCCTGCGCCCGGGCGCTCGGCGTGCACCGGCACACGGTGCGCGCGCGCATCGCGTCGGCCGAGCGCGCGCTCGGGGTCGACCTCGGGTCGTTCGCGGCGCGGGCCGAGCTGTGGGCGGCGCTGCAGCTGACGTCGTAGGGGCCGGCCATGGTTCTATCGTGGCCTGACGGACAACGAAGGGATGTTCGGCACGTGACGGTCAACGGCGACGTCTCCTTCTGGTGGTCACAGCTCGGCGGCGCTCCGGCGCCGCGGACGCCGCTCCCGGGCTCGCGCGAGGCCGACGTGTGCATCGTCGGGGCCGGCTACACCGGTCTATGGACGGCGTACTACCTCGCACGCGCGCAGCCCGACCTGCGGATCATCGTGCTCGAGCAGCGTTTCGCGGGCTTCGGCGCCTCCGGGCGCAACGGGGGCTGGCTCACCAACTCGGTGACGGGCGGGCGGGCGCAGTACGTCCGATCCCATGGACGCGATGCCGCGGTCGCGCACCAGCGCGCCCTCAACGAGACCGTCGACGAGGTGATCGACGTCGCCGCTCGGGAGGGCATCGATGCCGACATCGTGAAGGGCGGCGAACTGAACATCGCGCGTTCACCCGCGCAGCTGGCGCGCCTCCGTGCGGCCGCGGACGACGAACGCTCCTGGCCAGACACGAACGTCGAGGAGTGGGATGCCGCTGCCACCGCGTCGCGGATCTCGGTCGCCGGCGCGGTCGGCGGGCTGTGGCATCCGCATGCCGCCCGCATCCACGCGGCGAAGCTCGCGTCCGGCCTCGTCACGGTGGTGGAGCGGCTGGGCGTGACGATCCACGAGGACACCCGTGTCATCGAGATCTCGTCGGGGCGGGCCGTCACCGACCGCGGCACCGTGCGCGCACCGTTCGTGCTGCGGGCGACCGAGGGCTTCACCCCCGATCTCCGGGGTCAGCATCGCGTGGTGCTGCCCATGAACTCCTCGATGATCGCCACCGAGCCGCTCCCGGCCGCGATCTGGGACGAGATCGGGTGGGACGGCCGCGACGTTCTCGGAGATTTCGCGCACGTGTACATGTACGCCCAGCGGACGGCCGATGACCGCATCGCCTTCGGCGGCCGCGGAGTCCCCTACCGCTACGGCTCGCGCGTCGACGCCGACGGGCGCACCCACCGGCGCACGATCGGCGCGCTCTCGGCGCTGCTGAGGGAGTTCTTCCCGGCGGCATCCGAAGTCCCCATCGCGCACGCCTGGTCGGGCGTGCTCGGAGTGCCACGCGACTGGGCGGCGGCGGTCGGGATGGATGCCGCGACCGGGATGGGCTGGGCGGGCGGCTACGTGGGCACCGGCGTGACGGCCACGAATCTCGCCGGGCGCACCCTCGCCGACCTGGTACTCGGCCGCGACACGGACATCGTGCGCCTGCCGTGGGTGGGCCACCGGGCTCGGCGCTGGGAGGTCGAGCCGCTGCGCTGGCTCGCCGTTCAGGGGATCTACGCGGCATACCGGGCCGCCGACCGCGTCGAGGATCGTGGCCGGTCCGCACGCACGGCATGGCCGGCGGCCGTCGCCGACATCATCTCGGGGCGCTGATCGCCGGCGCTCGCCGCTGTTCGCGGAAGCCCGGCTCAGGCGGGGGCGTGGGCCTGAAGGAACTCGTACACGTCTGTCGTGTCGACACCCGGAAACGCACCGGTCGGCAGCGTCGCCAGCAGCGTGCGCGGCGTGCGCACGTTCGGCCAGGAGTTGTCGCGCCAGGTCGCTTCCAGCTCGGCCGGAGCGCGACGGCAGCACACCTCCACCGAGTGCTTCGAGACCCCGCGGTTCTGGGTATCGCGGCCGATGAACCACTTCGTGTCGTCGAAGCGCACACCCACGCTCACGGAGTGCGCGCCCTCACTGGAGAGCTCCACGCGCGCCGTGCACCAGTACGTGCCGTTTCCGGTGTCGGTGTACTGGTAGTACGGGTTGAAATGGTCGTCTTCGTCGAAGACGACCCGCGACGTCCACCTGCGGCAGCACATCTGGCCCTCGATCGCGCCGAGCCGGTCGGTCGGGAAGTTCACGTCGTCGTTCTCGTACGCCTTCGTGATCGTGCCCGACTCGTGCACCTTGAGGAAGTGCACCGGGATGCCCAGATGCACGGTCGCGAGGTTGGTGAAGCGGTGCGCGGCGGTCTCGTACGAGACCGAGTACGCGTCACGCAGGTCTTCGATCGAGATCGCGCGCCGCCCCTTCGCCTCCTGCAGGAAGGGGACAGCGTGCTCCTCGGGGATCAGCAGTGCTCCCGTCAGATAGTTCGTCTCGACCCGCTGGCGGAGGAACTCCGCGTAGCTCGTCGGCTCGGTGTGCCCGAGCATCCGGCTCGACAGCGCCTGCAGCACCGCGGTGCGCGGGTCGCCCTTCGACGCGAGTCGGCTGGAGAGGTAGAGCCGCCCGTTCTTGATGTCGGCGACGCTGCGGGTGGTCTGGGGCAGGTCTGACACGTAGTGCAGGGTGAAGCCCAGATGGGCGGCGATGTCGGATGCCGTCCGCTGCGTCAGCGGACCACCCGGGTGACCGACCGCCGCCAACAGCCGGCGTGCCTGCACCTCCAACTCGGGGAAATGGTTGTTCTGCGTGCGCATGAGCCGGCGCAGCGCCACATTGGCGCGGCGAGCCTCCTCCGGTGTCGCCGCGCGCTCGTCGCGCAGCCTCTCGATCTCGCCCTGCAGGGCGAGCATGGCCGCCAGGGCCTCGTTCGGCATCGTCTTCCCGATCCGGAACGGCGGAATGCCCAGGGCCTGGAAGGTCTGGCCTCTCATGGCGCGCTCGAGCGCGATCTCGAGGCTCGAGCGCTCGTCCAGCGGCTCCGACTCCAGCAGGGCGTCGAGCGTCGTGCCCAACGCGCGTGCGATCGCCCGTAGCTGGGTCAGCTTCGGCTCACGACGGCCGTTCTCGATCATGGACAACTGGCTCGGCGCGCGGTCGACCGCGGTCGCGAGCTCGTCGAGCGTCATGCCGCGCTGCGTGCGCAGCTGCCGGATGCGGCGGCCGATCGTCAGGGAATCCACCTCCGGTTCCTGAGCCTGTCGAAGGGCGTCGTGCAGATCTGCGCTCTGTTCGCGGCTGGTCGTCGAGGTCACAGCGCGATTCTCTCACGAAAGCAGAACTTTGCCGAAACTTCACAGGCGGATTGGTCAGAGTGCGTCCGGAACTTCACACAGAGTGGAGCCACGACAACCACCGATGGATCCAGAACTCGGATCACGGGATGCCCCGACCCGGCGCACACGCCGAGACCGGAGCATCTCCCCGGACGCTCAACGAACTCGCTCACAGGAAGACAGGGACCATGACACCTGCAACCGCCGCCCCGATGCGTACGCGCACGGGCCCCATCCCCACCCAGACCACTCAGCCGTCGATCGAGGTCATCGGCCGCATGGCTCCCCGTTACGACGAGATCCTCACGCCGGAGGCCGTCGCGTTCCTCACCGAACTGCACCAGCGGTTCGGAGCCCGCCGGCACGACCGGCTCGCTGACCGCATGCGCCGGCGCTTCGAGGTCGGCAACGGCCACGACCCGCGCTTCCGCGACGACACCGCCCACATCCGTGAGGATGCCGAGTGGAAGGTCGCCGGGGCGGGGCCGGGTCTGGAGGACCGCCGCGTCGAGATCACGGGGCCGACCGACCCGAAGATGACGATCAACGCGCTGAACTCGGGCGCACGGGTGTGGCTGGCCGACCAGGAGGACGCCACGAGCCCGACCTGGAAGAACGTGATCGAAGGACAGCTTTCACTGCGCGATGCGATCCGCGGCGAGCTGTCGTTCACCAGCCCGGAAGGCAAGACCTACGAGGTCACGGCGGAGCGCACCCCGACGATCGTGATGCGCCCTCGCGGCTGGCACCTGACAGAGGCACACCTGCAGTTCACCGACCGCACGGGTCGCACGATGGCGGCATCCGGTTCGCTCGTCGACTACGGCCTGTACTTGTTCCACAACGCGACGCAGCTGATCGCGAACGGCCGTGGGCCCTACTTCTACATCGCCAAGCTCGAATCGAGCGAAGAGGCGAAGCTCTGGGACGACGTCTTCACGTTCAGCGAGCAGTACATCGGCATCCCCCACGGCACGATCCGTGCGACCGTGCTCATCGAGACGCTGCCGGCCGCCTTCGAGATGGAGGAGATCCTGTTCGAGCTGCGCGATCACTGCGCGGGGCTGAACGCGGGACGCTGGGACTACATCTTCTCGATCATCAAGAACTACCGCGGCCGTGGGGCGCGGTTCGTTCTCCCCGACCGCAGTGAGGTCACGATGACCGTGCCGTTCATGCGGGCGTACACCGAGCTGCTCGTCAAGACGTGCCACAGTCGCGGAGCGTTCGCGATCGGCGGGATGAGCGCGTTCATCCCGAACCGCCGCGACCCCGAGGTGACGCAGCGCGCGTTCGAGAAAGTCGCCGCCGACAAGAAGCGCGAGGCCGGTGACGGGTTCGACGGCACGTGGGTGGCGCACCCCGACCTGATCCCTACGGCCGAAGCGGAGTTCGACGCCGTTCTCGGCGACCGACCGAACCAGGTCGACCGTCAGCGCGACGACGTCGAGGTGAAGGCCTCCGATCTGCTCGACGTGCACATCGGACGCCCGGTCACATCGGCCGGCGTGCACGCGAACGTGTCGGTCGCGATCCGCTACATCGAGGCGTGGCTGCGGGGGCTGGGCGCCGTCGCGATCGACAACCTCATGGAGGATGCGGCGACTGCGGAGATCTCCCGCTCGCAGGTGTGGCAGTGGATCCACCAGGACCGCTCCACTGCCGAGGGCGACCTGATCACCCGCGAGTACATCGAGGGTCTCATCGCTGACGTGCTGAGCGAGGTCGACCGCCCTTCGACAGGCTCAGGGACCGAGGGCGACCGGTTCGAGGACGCCGCGGAGATCTTCCGGGAGGTGGCCTTGGGTCAGGAGTTCCCGGCCTTCTTGACGCTGCCGGCGTATACGAAGTTCCTCGTCGAGACCGACTAACCCTTCCGCTGTGGCTCGCGCGAGCCGAACCGACCTCCCCAGACAAGGAAAGAAATGACTCAGTATCAGGACGACATCGAAGCCATCCGTGCGCTCAAGGAGCAGAACGGCCCCAGCTGGGATGCCATCGACCCCGAGTCCGTCGCCCGCATGCGGACGCAGAACCGCTTCCGGACGGGACTCGAGATCGCCCAGTACACGGCCGACATCATGCGCCGCGACATGGCCGAGTACGACGCCGACTCGTCGGTGTACACCCAGTCGCTCGGCGTGTGGCACGGCTTCATCGGGCAGCAGAAGCTGATCTCGATCAAGAAGCACCTCAAGACCACCAACAAGCGCTATCTGTATCTCTCGGGCTGGATGGTGGCCGCGCTCCGTTCGGAGTTCGGTCCGCTTCCCGACCAGTCCATGCACGAGAAGACCGCGGTGCCCGCCCTCATCGAGGAGCTCTACACCTTCCTCCGTCAGGCCGACGCCCGCGAGCTCGACCTGCTGTTCACGAAGCTGGACGACGCCCGGGGCGCCGGAGACGAGACGGCTGTGGAGTTCATCCAGTCGCAGATCGACAACCACGAGACCCACGTCGTGCCGATCATCGCCGACATCGACGCGGGCTTCGGCAACCCCGAGGCCACCTACCTTCTCGCCAGGAAGATGATCGAGGCGGGCGCCTGCGCCATCCAGATCGAGAACCAGGTGTCCGACGAGAAGCAGTGCGGTCACCAGGACGGCAAGGTCACGGTTCCGCACGAGGACTTCATCGCGAAGCTCAATGCGGTGCGCTACGCGTTCCTCGAACTCGGGATCGACAACGGCGTGATCGTCGCCCGGACCGACTCCCTCGGCGCCGGCCTCACGCAGAAGCTCGCCGTCACGAGCACCCCCGGCGACCTGGGCGACCAGTACAACGCGTTCCTCGATGTCGAGGAGATCTCGGAGGCGGACCTCGGCAACGGCGACGTCGTCATGAAGCGCGACGGCACGCTGCTGCGCCCGAAGCGTCTCGCGAGCAACCTGTACCAGTTCCGCGCCGGAACGGGCGAGGCCCGTTGTGTGCTCGACTGCATCACCTCGCTGCGCAACGGCGCCGACCTGCTGTGGATCGAGACCGAGAAGCCGCACGTGGAGCAGATCGCCGGCATGGTCGACGAGATCCGCAGAGAGATCCCGAACGCGAAGCTCGTCTACAACAACAGCCCGTCGTTCAACTGGACGCTCAGCTTCCGCCAGCAGGCATACGACCTGCTCGTGGAGCAGGGCAAGGACGTCGCGAACTACGACCGCGCCGACCTCATGAACATCGACTACGACGGCACCGAGCTCGCGCGGGTGGCCGACGAGAACATCCGCTCGTTTCAGAAGGACGGCTCGGCCCGCGCCGGAATCTTCCACCACCTCATCACGCTGCCGACTTATCACACGGCCGCCCTTTCGACCGACGATCTGGCCAAGGGCTACTTCGGCGACGAGGGCATGCTCGCCTACGTGAAAGGTGTCCAGCGTCGTGAGATCCGCGAGGGCATCGCCACGGTCAAGCACCAGAACATGGCCGGCAGCGACATCGGCGACAACCACAAGGAGTACTTCGCCGGCGATGCGGCCCTCAAGGCCGGCGGCCAGCACAACACGATGAACCAATTCAGCTGAGCTTCGAAACGGGCTGACCTCCGCCGACTACCGAACCGTCGTCGAGACTGCAAAGGGAGGTCGAGACTGCAGGGTTTACCTGCTGTCTCGACCTCCCCTTGCAGTCTCAGCGTGTTCCCGGCGTGGTCTCGGGCGTGTTCTCGGGCGGGTTCTCGAGCGGTTTGTCGATCGGCTCGCGTCGCGTTCGACGTCCTTCACGTAGCGTCGCTCCAACGAAAGGACATGCGATGAAGTTTCTGATGCTCGTAGTGGCGGATCCCGATCTCACCGGAGAGGAAGAACCGCCGATCACCATCGAGGCCTGGGTCGAGGAGACGTACGGCCAGGGCAAGGCGACCGAGGGCGACCGGCTCCGCCCTCCCGCCGACGCGAAGACCGTCCGCCGCCGCAACGGAAAGGTGACCGTCACCGACGGCCCGTTCGCCGAGACGCACGAGTGGATCGCCGGTTTCGACCTCCTCGAGTGCGAGAGCGTCGAAGAGGCGATCGAGATCGCGGCGCGGCATCCGATGGCCACGTCGGGAATCATCGAGCTTCGACCTGCTTGGCCGCTCGACCTCGACTGACCCGGGATGCCGGAGCGCGCGGTCAGGGCGCGCCCGGCATCCTCTCGTGGATTCGTGCGTGCGACTACGCTCGTAGCCGTGACAGAACGCGCTCCGCTCTCTCGAAAGCTCTCCGCCATCGCCGAGTCCGCGACCCTCAAGGTCGATGCGAAGGCGAAGGCCCTGCAAGCCGCCGGACGACCCGTGATCAGCTATGCGGCCGGAGAGCCCGACTTCGCCACACCGCAGTTCATCGTGGATGCCGCGGCGGAGGCACTGCACGATCCCGCGAACTATCGCTACACCCCTGCCGTCGGTCTTCCGGTGCTGCGCGAGGCCATCGCGGCCAAGACGCTGCGGGACTCGGGACTGGAGGTCGATCCGTCGCAGATCGTGGTGACCAACGGCGGCAAGCAGGCGGTCTACCAGGCGTTCCAGGCGGTGGTGAACCCTGGCGACGAGGTACTGCTGCCCGCGCCGTACTGGACGACGTATCCCGAAGCGATCGCTCTGGCCGATGGGGTTCCCGTCGAGGTCTTCGCCGGCGCAGACCAGGAGTACAAGGTCACGGTCGAGCAGCTCGAGGCCGCCCGCACCCCGCGTACGACCGTGCTCGTCTTCGTCTCTCCATCGAACCCGACCGGGTCGGTCTACTCGCCGGAGGAGACCAAGGCGATCGGCGAGTGGGCCGTCGAGCACGGGATCTGGATCATCACCGACGAGATCTACCAGAATCTCGTCTACCAGAGCGCCCGGGCCGTTTCGATCGTCGAGGCGGTGCCGGATGCCGCGGGCCAGACGATCCTCGTCAACGGTGTCGCGAAGACCTACGCGATGACCGGGTGGCGGGTCGGCTGGATGGTCGGCCCGAAGGACGCGATCAAGCTCGCCGCGAACCTGCAGTCGCACCTGTCGAGCAACGTGAACAACATCGCACAGCGCGCGGCGCTCGCCGCTCTGACCGGACCGCAGACCGAAGCGGAGGAGTTCCGCCTCGCGTTCGACCGTCGCCGCCAGCTCATCGTCGCCGAGCTGGCCAAGATCGACGGCGTCGCCGTCCCCCACCCGCTCGGCGCGTTCTACGTGTACCCCGACGTGCAGGGGCTGCTCGGCCGGGAGTGGCGCGGCAAGACACCCACGACTTCGCTGGAGCTCGCCGACCTCATCCTCGAAGAGGTCGAGGTGGCGGTGGTGCCGGGCGAGGCCTTCGGCCCGAGCGGCTATCTGCGGCTCTCCTACGCGCTCGGCGACGAGCCGCTGCGGGAGGGCATCCGTCGGATGCAGGAGCTCTTCAGCTCGTAGAACTCCCCCGCCCGCGCGGATCTGTCGATCCGGTGTGCTGCCGTTCGTCGCACTCTGCGAACGACAGCACAAAGGAGTCGACATGAGATTCATCCGCGCCCTCACCGAGTTCGCCGCCGCCGCCGCGAATCTGCATCCCGACCACAGACCCCGATTCGACGATCTGGTCCACGGCGCCGACAGACCGCCGGCAGATGCGAAAAGCCCGGCCGCCGGGCGAGGCTTTGTCAGTCGGCCTTGACGACGCCGAAGTTCGCGTCGAGCTCCACGTCGACGTCGTCGCCGCCGGCCAGCTCGATCTCGACCTCGTAGACGTGATCGCTGTCGTCGCTCAGCTCCACACTGACGACCGTTCCCGATCCGACGTGGGCGAGGGCGGCAGCCGATGCCTGCTCGACGATCGCGGCATCCGGCACCGCGTCGTCATCGCCGCTTGCCGAGTCATCGCTGTCGTCGTCCTCGGTCGAGACGACGCTGAGCGACGAGTCGAGCTTCACCTCGACGACGCCGCCCGCGTCGAGCAGGACGTCGATCTCGTACGCGTAGGCGGCGTCGTCGTCGGTGTCGGCGTCGATCGCCGTGCCCGGGCCGACTTCGGCGAGCGCGGCCGCAATGGCTCCCTCGAGGTCTGAGGCCGCGGCGGATGCTGAGGGCGAGGCCGATGACGAGGGTGCCGGCGTGGGCGCGCCGTCGTCGGACGACGATGACGAGGGTGCCGGCGTGGGCGAGTTCGACGCGGCGACCGCGACCGCTGCTCCGCCGGCGATCAGAACGGCGGCTCCGGCGATGGTCGTGATCCAGATGATGGGCTTGCGCATGGTGTCCTCCCGAGTAGGACTCCACGATCCCGCGCGGTGCCTGAAGCCAGCCTGAAGCGCCTGAGATTCGTCAGAGCGGCAGCGACACGACGAATCGCGCGCCACCGGAGGCTCCGGCATCCACCCGCACGTCGCCCCCGTGCGCGCGCACGATCTCGCGCACGATCGCGAGCCCGAGGCCGCTCCCGCCCGCATCGCGCGCGCGCGCCTCGTCGAGACGCACGAACCGCTCGAAGACGCGGTCGCGGTCGCCGACCGGGATGCCGCCCCCGTCGTCTTCCATCGTGAGAATCGCACGGGTAGGGGCCCGAGTCAGACTCATCCACACCGTCGTGCTCGCGTGACGGGCGGCGTTGTCGGCGAGATTGCGGGTCACCTGGCCCAGCAGGCCGAGATCGCCCCGCACGCGCACGGGATGCACGGCCGAGGCATCGACGACGATCGCTCCCACTGCCCGCAGGCGGGTCGCCTCGGCCAACAGCAGGTCGTCGAGATCGACATCGGCGACGTTCAGCGCCAGACCGCCCTCGTCCGCTCGGGAGAGCACGAGCATCCCCTGCACGAGGCGCTCCAGTCGCGCCCCCTCCTCGAGCACCGCGTCGCTCAGCTCCGCCGCGCTGATGCGGTCGGGGTGCGCGCGAGCGACTTCGGCGTACTGGCGCAGCGAAGCCAGGGGCGACTTGAGCTCGTGGGAGGCATCCGAGACGAAGCGCCGCTGGGCGATCTGAGCCTCCTCGAGTCGCCCGAGCATGCCGTTCATGGTGTGGGCGAGCCTCCCGATCTCGTCGCGCGTCGCGGGCTCGTCCACACGACGCGACAGATCGGATGCCGACATCCGGTCGACCTGCCGCCTCATCCGCTCGACGGGGGCAAGCGAGCGCCCGACGGCGAACCAGGTCGTGAGGGCGACGACCCCGGCCACGAGCGGCACCGAGATCGCCAGGAGGACGCCGACCGTCGCAAGGGTCGCATCGACGTCCTCGGTGCTGCGACCGACCACGACGATCCAGTCGCCGCCCTCACGCTCGACGGCGGTCACGAACGGCGGCTCTTCCGGGTCGAGGAGGACGAGTCCCGGCCCGTCGCCCTCGCGATCGGCGAGCGCCCCGAAGCCCTCGGCCGCGTCGCTCGCGGCGGCCACCGTGCCGTTGTCGCGGTCGACGACCTGCCAGAAGCGGTCGTCGTCGACATCGGCCAATGACTCGGGGCCGGCGTCGTCGACCTGCTCGGCGAAGGCCGCGGCATCCTGCTGCGCGGCGGCGTCGAGCTGCCCGTACAGCGCAGTGCGCAGGGTGAACCAGAATCCGACCGCGCCCACCAGGAGGGCGAGAGCGACGACGGATGCCGCGACCGCCGTGATCCGCACACGGATCCCGGCCCGGCGCCGCGGACGCGTGCGAGGCGCGTCAGTCACCGTCGGTGCCGATCCGGTACCCGGCGCCGCGGATCGTGCGGATGCTGTCGCGACCGAACGGCCGGTCGATCTTCGACCGCAGGTGCCCGACGTAGACCTCGACGATGTTCGGGTCGCCCTCGAAGGCGAAGTCCCACACCCCATCGAGGATCTCCGCCTTGGAGACCACCTGTCCCGCGCGGCGCATCAGGAACTCCAGCACGGCGAACTCGCGAGTCGTGACGTCGATCACGGCGTCACCGCGCCGCAGCTCCCGCGATGCGGGGTCGAGCGTCAGGTCGCCGACGGTGAGCGTCGCCGGGCGAGCACCCGCACCGCGCCGGATGAGCGCCCGCAGCCGGGCCAGCAGCACGGCGAACGAGAACGGCTTCGTGAGGTAGTCGTCGGCGCCCGTGTCGAGGCCTTCGATCTGGTCCCACTCGCCGTCCTTCGCGGTGAGCATGAGCACCGGGGTCCAGTTCTCCTCGTCGCGCAGCGTGCGGCAGACGACGTAGCCGTTCATACCGGGCAGCATGATGTCGAGCAGGATCGCGGCGTATTGCTGCTCCCGGGCGAGCCACAGCCCGTCGGTGCCGGTGTGCGCGACGTCGACCGCGAAACCCTCGGCCTCGAGTCCGCGCTTGAGCCCCTCGGCCAGGCGCGGCTCATCGTCCACCACCAGGAGTCGCATGAGTCCATCGTGGCTCATGCGTGCTGAACCGGCGCTGAAGCCTAGAGCTCGACGCCGACCAGGACCGGCTCGGGCTGGAGGATGAGCCCGAACTCCGCCTGCACGCGGCCCTGGATGAAGCGGGCGAGCTGGGCCAGCTCCTCGGCGGAGCCGCTCCCACGGTTCGTCAGGGCGAGGGCGTGCTTGGTCGACAGTGCCGCCCGGGAGCGGGGCAGCTTGAAGCCCTTGCGGAGGCCGGAGTGCTCGATGAGCCAGGCGGCGCTCACCTTCACGTCGGACTCGTGGCTCACGGACGAAGGCACGTAGCCGTCGTAGGCCGCCAGCGGGATGACGAGCACCGGGTCGAGATCCGGCGTCACCGGCCAGCGCGGGCACTCCGGAGGCAGCGTGCGGGCGAAGGATGCCGAGACGATCGCGTTCTGGAAGAAGGAGCCGGCGCTGTAGGTGTCGGGGTCGTCGGGGTCGAGCACCATGCCCTTCCGGCGGCGGGTGGCCAGCACGTGGTCGCGCACCCAGTCCAGCGAGACCCGGTCGTCGGGCCCGAGCCCGAGCGCGGTGCGCAGCTGCTCCCCCACGACCGGCCGATCGCCATGTCCGACCTCGGCGAGCTCCAGGGTGACCGAGAGGATCACCGCCGGCCGCTCGGGCACCGAGCCGTAGTGGTGCTTGAAAACGGAAGTCCGGAAGCCCAGACCCAGCTCGTCGGCGGACACCGTCGCGACAGCACCGGTCGACTCGTCGATCAGCTCCACTTCGGCGAGCGTCTGGACGATCTCCTGTCCGTACGCACCGATGTTCTGCACGGGTGCGGCGCCGACGGTGCCGGGGATGCCCGACATCGCCTCGATCCCGGCGAGTCCCTCCGACACGGCGTACGCGACCAGATCATCCCAGTCGTGACCTGCCTGGATGCGGAGCCGCACGAAGCCGGGCCGTGGCGACGGCAGCCGCTCGATGCCCGTCGTGAGCACGCGGACGACCGTGCCCTCGAACGGTTCATCGCCCACCAGGAGATTCGATCCGCCGCCGAGCACGAGCAGCGGCTGTCCCTCCGCCCACGCTTCGCGCAGCGCGGCGATGAGCTCGTCCGTCGTGTGCGCATCGATCATGCGCTCGGGTGCGCCGCCGGTGCGCAGCGTGGTCAGCTGAGCCAGCGGAAGGGGTTCGACGTCGGGCATCGGCTAGGGCAGTCGCACGCGAACCTGCGCCTTGCCGAGCACGGTGGTCTCGCCGGAGGTCACGGTCAGGTCGATGCGTGCGGACTCGTCGTCGATGGCGCCGACCTTGGCCACGATGCGCAGCTCGGCGCCGGTGACGGGATCGACGACGACAGGACGCGTGAAGCGCACGCCGTACTCCCGGATGCTGCCGGAATCGCCCAGCCACGGAACGATCGTCTCGACGGCGAGCCCCATCGTCAGCATCCCGTGGGCGAGCACTCCGGGCAGACCGACGGATGCCGCGACATCGTCGCTGTAATGGATCGGGTTGAAGTCACCGGAGGCTCCGGCGTAGCGCACGAGCGCCTCGCGGGTGAGGTGGACGGTGCGCTCCGCGACGATGCTTCCCACGACGATGTCACCGACGGCGATCACTCGTCTCCCTCCCCGACGACGAGCACGGAGGTGGCGGTGACGACGTGGTCGCCGGCGGCATCCCGGATCTCGGCCTCACTCGTGACCATCGCGTTGCCGCCGATCGCTCGCACCCCGGTCACCGACAGGGTTCCGATGAGCTCATCACCGGCGACGATCGGACGCGTGTAGCGGAAGCGCTGCTCGGCGTGCAGCACGTTCTGCAGAACGATCCCGGAGTCGGGCTGGGCGAGCAGCTGCTGCAGGGTCTGGTCCTGCACGACCATCGCGAAGGTCGGCGGTGCGACGACGTCGGCGTAGCCCAGCGCCCGCGCGGCGGCAGGGTCGAGATGCTGGGGGTCGTCGGCGAAGACGGCGCGGGCGAACTCGCGCACCTTCTCGCGGCCGACGAGGTAGGGCGCTGTCGGGGGGAAGACGCGCCCGACGAGCTCGGGGTTCACTGGCACTCCTCGATTCTACTGAGCGCCTTCCTGCCGGGTGGTGATCGCCGGCTTCGGGTCACGCGCGCGACGCGCGGATCGTGCGCACCGCCAGCTGCACGGCGATGAAGATGAGGAACGCCGCGAACAGCACGTTCGCCCAGAAGGGGTCCAGCAGCATCGCCAGCCACGCCCCCAGCGCCGTCGTCGTGCAGGCCGCGACGCCGATGAGCGCAGCGGCGGGCAGGTCGACATTGCCGCGACGCACGTTGCCGATCGTGCCGGAGATCGCGGTCGGGATCATCATGAGCAGCGACGTGCCCTTGGCGATCAGGTCGCTCGTTCCGAAGATCAGCATGAGCGCCGGTACCACGACGATTCCGCCGCCGACGCCGATGAGTCCCGCGACGATGCCGGTGGCCACACCGAGCACGACGAGTCCCACGATGGACAGGAACGTCAACGGCAGCCCGGCATCACGGGAGGGCACGACGATGAACAGGCTCACGATCACCGCGACGAGGAAGGCGATGAAGCTCCACCGCAGGGCGACCAGTGACACCCTCGGCAGCATCCAGGTGCCGATCTGGGCGCCCACCACGGCACCCGCGGCCAGGATGAGCCCGGGAATCCACGCGACCGAGTCATTGAGCGCGTACGAGATCACACCGACCGTGGCCGTCGGGACGATCGCCGCCAGGGATGTGCCGGCCGCGATCCGCTGGTTGTACGCGAGGACCAGCACCAGGAGCGGGACGATCACCGTGCCCCCGCCGACGCCGAACAGGCCCGACAGGAGCCCGGCCAGCAGCCCGATGCCGAGGCACGTCAGGATGTACTTCGCGCCTCGTGGGTGCGCATCGGGTTGCGCGGAGTCGGGCGCGTCGGGCACGGCGCCTATCCCGCCGGTTCCGAGCGCGGCGCATCGGCCGCGGCCCGTACCGCCGTCGGCAGCGCGGCGATGATGCGATCCAGCTCCTGATCCGTGTGGGCGGAGGAGAGGAACCACGCCTCGAACACGCTCGGCGGCAGGCTCACCCCCGAGTCGAGGAGCGAGGTGAAGAAGGCGCTGTAGCGCCAGGCATCCTGATCCTTCGCGTCGTCGTAGTCGCGCACGGGCGCGTCGCGGAATGCGAGCGAGAAAAGGCTTCCCGCGCGCGAGACCGTCATCGCGACCCCTCCGGCGGCGAACGCGTCCTCGACGGCGGACGACAGGGTGTGCGCCGAGCGATCGATGCGCTCGTACACCGACGCGTCGGCGGCGCGGAGGGTCGCGAGGCCTGCCGCGACGGCGAGCGGGTTGCCGCTCAGCGTCCCCGCCTGATACACGGGACCGAGCGGGGCGAGCAGATCCATCACGTCGCCGCGACCGGCGACCGCGGCAAGCGGCAGTCCGCCGCCGACGATCTTGCCGAAGGTCACGAGGTCGGGCTTCCACGGCTCGCCTTCGGCCTCGGCGGCTTCGAGCCCCCACCATCCGGCGGGGCCGACCCGGAACCCGGTGAGCACCTCGTCGAGGATCAGCAGTGCGCCCTCGCGATGTGCGATCTGCGCGAGCGCCCAGTTGAAGCCGGGGAGGGGCACCAGCACCCCCGCGTTCGCGCCGGCGGCCTCGGTGATGACCGCGGCGATCCGGCCCGGGTGCGCGGCGAAGGTGGCCTCGACGGCAGGCAGGTCGTTGTAGGGCAGCACGATCGTGAGGGCGGCCACGTCGGCGGGAACGCCGGCCGAACCGGGAAGGCCGAGCGTCGCGACGCCGGAGCCCGACTCGGCGAGCAGTCCGTCGGAGTGGCCGTGGTAGTGCCCGGCGAACTTGATGATGAGGTCTCGTCCGGTGGCGCCGCGAGCGAGCCGCACGGCCGTCATCGTCGCCTCGGTGCCGGTGGACACCAGGCGGACGCTGTCGAACAGACGCATGCCGGGGATGGTCGTGCGGTCACGGAGAAGCTCCGCGAGCTCGGCTTCGCCCGGGGTGGTCGCCCCGAACGAGAGGCCCCGGCCGGCGGCATCCTGCACGGCGGTGACGACGGCGGGGTGGGCGTGACCCAGCAGCGCCGGCCCCCACGATCCCACGAGGTCGATGTACTCGCGGCCCTCGACGTCGGTCACATACGGTCCGCGTGCCGACACGAGGAACCGCGGGGTGCCGCCGACCGAGCGGTAGGCACGAACGGGCGAGTTGACCCCGCCCGGAATGACGGCCCGGGCGCGCGCGAATTCGGACTCGTTGGTCACGCTCGGCTCCCCTGCAGCAGCTGTGCGGCCTCGACGGCCCAGTACGTCAGGATCGCGTCGGCGCCCGCGCGGCGGATCGAGACGAGCGACTCGAGCACCGCCCGTTCCCGGTCGATCCATCCGTTCGCCGCGGCCGCCTCGATCATCGAGTACTCGCCGCTGACCTGATACGCCCACACCGGGACGGGGGATGCCGCGGCCACGCGCGACAGCACGTCCAGGTACAGAGACGCCGGCTTGACCATCACCACGTCCGCGCCCTCATCGGTGTCGAGGGATGCTTCGCGCACGCCCTCCCGCGCGTTCGCGGGGTCGAGCTGGTAGGTGCGACGGTCGCCCTCGAGCGAGGACTGCACGGCCTCCCGGAACGGGCCGTAGAGCGCGGACGCGTACTTCGCCGCGTAGCCGAGGGTCGCGGCATCCTGGTGTCCGTTCGCGTCGAGAATGTCGCGCACGGCGCGCACTTGGCCGTCCATCATGCCCGACAGACCCAGCAGCGCGGACCCCGCCTCGGCCTGGGCGAGGGCCATCGAGCGATAGCGCTCCAGGCTTGCGTCGTTGTCGACGCGGCCGGCCGTATCCAGCACGCCGCAGTGGCCGTGATCGGTGAATTCGTCGAGGCACAGATCGGTCTGCACGACGAGCGTGTCGCCGACCTCGGCCGCGGCGACCCGGGTCGCCACGTTGAGGATCCCGTCGGGATCATCGGCGCCGGAGCCGGTGGCGTCCTTGCGCTCAGGCACGCCGAACAGCATCACGCCGCCGATGCCGGCCTCCGCCGCGTCGTGCAGCGCTGTCTTCAGCGAATCGAGCGTGTGCTGCACGACCCCAGGCATCGACGAGATCGGCACGGGTTCGCTGACCCCCTCGCGGACGAACATCGGCAGCACGAGCTCTGCAGGGTGCAGGCGCGTCTGCGCCACGAGTCGCCGCCAGGCCGCCGCGCCGCGCGTGCGGCGGGGACGGATGCCGGGAACGGGTCCGTGCGATGCGCTCATGGGTGCATCCTTCCGTGGTTCATCGTGCCGCGCCCAGCGGCGCGAGCGCGGCCGCTCCGCGGTCGAGCAGTGCGAGCGCGACCCGATCGGCGATCTCGAGCACCGACCGCTCGGTGTCGGCGGCCCCCGCCTCGGTCACCGTGAGCCGGCTCGTGCCGTCCGGCGCGAACACGGCCGCGGTGAGGCTCAGCACCCCCTCGCCGACGGCGGCATGGGCGGCGATCGGGGCGGAGCAGCCGGCCTCGAGGCGGGCGAGCACCCTGCGCTCCGCGGTGGCGGCCATGCGCGTGGGCGCGTGGTCGACCGCGCCGACCCGCTCGGCGAGCGAGGAGGATGCGTCCTGCCGGATCTCCAGGGCGAGCGCTCCCTGCGCGGGTGCGGTGGGCCACTGCGCCAGGTCGAGGAGTTCGGACGCCTCACCGAGTCGCCCGAGGCGCTCCAGTCCGGCCGCCGCGAGCACGAGCCCGTCGACCCGGCGGTCGTCGTCGGGGTCGTACAGGCGACCGAGACGGGTGTCGACGTTGCCGCGGATGCCGACGACCTCGAGATCGGGGCGCGCGGCGAGCAGCTGGGCCCGTCGCCGCGGCGAGCCGGTTCCGACGCGCGCGCCTGCCGGAAGCTTCGCGAGCGTGACGCCGTCCCGCGTCGCCAGTGCGTCGCGGGCGTCGGCGCGCGCGGGGACGGCCGCGAGCCGGATGCCGTCCGCCGGCGCCGTCGGCAGATCCTTGAACGAGTGCACGATGAGGTCGACCTCGCCGGCGAGCAGCGCGTCGCGCAGGGCCGACACGAACACCCCGGTCCCGCCCAGGGAGGCGAGCGGCGCGGAAGACCGGTCGCCCTCCGAGGTGATCGTGATCAGGTCGTGCGCCCCGAGGAGCGCGGCGATCGCCGAGGTCTGCGCGACCGCGAGCGCGCTCGCCCGAGTCCCGACGCGGATCGGAGCGCCCGGCTTGAACATGTCCGTCATGGGGCCACTCCCGAGACGGCGGGCTTGAATCCCGCCCGGACGTTCTCACAGCATGCCGGACGGCAGACGTCGAACCAGGGCCCCAGGTCGGTCTCGTGCGGCCGATCCGCTGCCGGCCTTCCCTCACGCCGCTCGACGACGAGGTCGACGAGACCGCTGACGAACGCGGGATCGATGCCGGGCGTGGGAGTGCGCACGGCCCGGATGCCGGCCCCCTCGGCCGCCTCCATCGCCTCGGTGTCGAGGTCCCACAGCACTTCCATGTGGTCGCTCACGAAGCCGAGCGGCACGATCACCACGGCCTCCACTCCGCGGCCGGGCAGCTCGCCGATGACGTCGCAGACGTCGGGTTCGAGCCACGGCTGGGTGGGCGGGCCGGAGCGGGACTGGTAGACGAGCTCCCACCCGGTCTCGGCCGCTTCCGGCATCGCCTCCACGACGTTCGCCATCACGAACCCGGCGACCGACTCGTGCTGGGCGGCGTATGCGCCGCCGGGCCCGAAGTCGCGGTCACGCGGGCCGGAGCGCTGCGCGTCGGAGGTCGGGATGCTGTGGGTGGAGAACAGCACGCGGATGCGGCCGGCGGCGACACCGTCGCCGATCAGCTCGCGCACGGCATCCGTGACGCCGCGGGTGAACGCCGCGACGAACCCGGGGTGATCGAAGAACTGGCGCACCTTGTCGATCGTGACGGTTCCCATCAGCGCGGTGGCATCCAGCACGCGCGCGAAGTCCTCGCGGTACTGCCGGCAGCTCGAGTACGAGCTGTATGCGCTCGTGGCGATCGCCAGGAGCGTGGTGTCGCCCGCGGATGCGGCATCCTGCACCGCCTCCTCGAGGAACGGCGCCCAGTTGCGGTTGCCCCAGTACACGGGCAGGTCGATGCCGCGCGCGGCCAGCTCGGCCTCGATCGCCGCCTTCAGTGCGCGGTTCTGCGCGTTGATCGGGCTGACCCCGCCGAAGTGCCGGTAGTGATGGGCGACCTCTTCGAGACGCTCGTCCGGGATGCCGCGCCCGCGCGTGACGTTCCGCAGGAAGGGGATGACGTCGTCCTGTCCCTCCGGACCGCCGAAACCGGCGAGCAGGATGCCGTCGTACGGCACCGGGGTCTCGATGTGCGGGAGGCCGGATGCCGCGGCAGCGCTTGCGGCCAGGATCGTGGATGTGGCGCCTTCGGCCACCTGCTCGCTCACGAGAGCACCTCGGTGAGCTCGTCGAGGGCGATCAGACGCCCCGTGAAGAACGGGACCTCCTCGCGCACGTGCCGGCGAGCTTCGGTGGCCCGGAGGTGCCGCATCATGTCGACGAGGTGGATCGGGTCGTCAGCCTCGAGCGCGAGGATCCACTCGTAGTCGCCCAGCGCGAAGGCGGCGACCGTGTTCGGCTGCACCTGCGGGTGATCGCGCCCCTTCAGGCCGTGATCGGCGAGCATGCCGCGACGCTCGTCCTCCGGAAGGATGTACCAGTCCAGGCTGCGGACGAACGGGTACACGCTCACCCACTGCTTCGGCGGGAGACCGCGCATGAACGAGGGCGCATGGTCGCGCGTGAACTCCGCGTCGCGGTGCACGCCGAGGGCGTTCCAGACCGGCGTGAGTGCCGCGAGGGGTGCGGTGCGGCGGAGCGACCGCAGCGCCGCCTGCAGCCGCTGCGCGTCATCGCCGGTCAGCCACACCATGAGGTCGGCGTCCGAGCGCAGGCCCGACACGTCGTACAGGCCGCGGAGGGTGACGCCGGTGGCGGCGAGCGCCTCGATCGCATCGGCGAGGGATGCGGCATCCGTCGGCGCCTGTTCCGACCCGACCGGTCGGGCGAAGACCGCCCACAGCGCGTAGCCGATCGTCTGCTGCGTCTCGTTGGTCATCGTCATCCTTCCGCGCCGCCCGTGCGGGCGGCCTTCACGTCGGTGCTGATTCGTCGGGCAAGAGCCCTGGCCGCGGGCACGATCGAGGCCAGCCCCGTGACCGATGCCGCCTCTCCCACCGCATCCGGCCCGCCGACCGCAGGCTGAGCTTCGAGCGTGCGGGTCCAGGTGCGCACGTCGAGTTCGACGAGCCGGTCGACCCGCGCGCCGGTGATCGCCCGGAGGTCGGAGGGCACCGTCTCTTCGGGATGGTCCGGCATCTCATCGTACGAGAGCCTCACCACGTGTCGGCCCCCGGGCAGCTCATCCGCCAGCCACGCCCACTTCGCCGAGGAGTGCGTGAATGCGCGCGCGGCGATGCCTGCCACGCCCTCCTCGATCAGCGCGCCGGTCCCCCGGGGCGCCCTGTCGAGCTCCGGGGAGTCGACGACAGCGGTCGCGACCGTGATCGTGCGGGTTCGCAGGGCCGGCCCGCCGACCTCCGCAGCGGCGCTCACGACGTGCCCGCGAAGATGCTCACCGCTGGAGAGCACGACTCCGACGGCATCCGCGCGCACCACCCGGGAATCCAGCACGATGTGCGCGCCGGCGGCCCGGGCGTCACGCTCGAGTGCGATCGCGAGCCCATGCACGCCACCGCGGAGGCCCGCCACCTGCGACCCTGCCGGACTCGCGGCGCGCAGGCTCGCGACGGCCGCAGCCAGGGAGCGACTCGAGCGCAGCGCGCCGGCCAGGCCCGGCGAGGCGAGGGCCACGGAGAGGGCATCGGGCGTGGTGGAGTAGACCCCGCGCACGACGGGAGCAACGAGACCGTCTCGCACACGGGCGCCCATTCGGCGGCGAACGAGGTCGCCGAGGGAGAGGTAGGCCTCCGGGCGGCGCAGCGGCATCACCGCATCGAGGGTGGCGCGCCAGGCTGCCCGCCGGCCGATCGCGATCACGACGTCGCGAGCGCGCGGATCCGCCGGGATGCCCAGCACGCTCGCGGCCGGGAGAGGGTGCGCACGGCCGCGGGCGTCGACCAGCCACGCCGGCGAGTCGCGCGGAAGCACGACGTCTCCGGCGAGCCCGAGCTCGGACGCGAGGTCGACAACGGCTCCGCCCCGCGTCGCGAACGACTCGGCGGCGGCGTCGAGCTCGAGCCCGGCGATGCGGATCGACGCGAGCTGACCGCCGACTCGGTCGGAGGCCTCGATCACCGACACCGCGATGCCGGCGCGGGCGAGGTCGCGGGCGACGACGAGCCCGGCGACCCCCGCCCCGATCACGATCACCCGCTCCGCCGCCGGGGAAGGCGACGCAGCGAGAGGCTGCGCAGCGGGGTGCACCGGATGCGGTGACATGTCAGACCAGGGCGGCGCCGACCGACGCTTCGTGGACGAGGCTCACGATGCGCGTCAGCACCTCCGGGTCGGTGTCGGGCGGCACGCCGTGCCCGAGGTTGACGACGTGCGCGGGCGCGGATCTGCCGCGCTCGAGAACGTCGAGCACGTGCGCCTGGAGGATCCACCAGGGCGCAGTCAGCAGCGCCGGGTCGATGTTCCCCTGCACCACGACTCCCCCGCCCAATCGGCGGGACGCCTCGTCGAGGGGAAGCCGCCAGTCGACGCCCACGGCATCCGCTCCGATTCCGGCCATGAGATCGAGCATCTCGCCGCTGCCCACTCCGAAGTGGATGATCGGCATGTCGAGCCCGCGGAGGGCCGACAGGGTGCGACGGGAGTGCGGTGCCACCCGGCGCTGGTAGTCCTGGCGAGACAGCGATCCGACCCACGAGTCGAACAGCTGAACGGCGCTCGCTCCGGCCTCGACCTGGGCTCGCAGGAATGCACCCGACACGTCTGCGCACCAGTTCAGCAGCTGCGCCCACGCGTTCGGGTCGGACACCATGAGGCTGCGCGCTCGGAGCTGGTCCTTGGAAGGGCCGCCTTCGACGAGGTACGAGGCGAGCGTGTACGGCGCTCCGGCGAAGCCGATGAGCGGAGTGCCGCCGAGCTCCGCGACCGTGCGTGCGACGCCCTCCCGGATCGGCGCGAGCGCGTCGGGGTCGATCGGGCGGAGGCGGAGGATGTCGGATGCCGTGCGGATCGGCGTGTCCAGGACAGGACCCCGGCCCGGCACGATCTCGACCGGGACCCCGGCCAGCCGGAGAGGGATCACGATGTCGCTGAAGAACACCGCCGCGTCGACTCCGTGCCGGCGGACCGGCTGCAGAGTGATCTCGCTCGCCAGCTCGGGGTTCAGGCACGCGTCGAGCATCGCGGTGCCGACGCGGAGGTCGCGGTACTCGGGAAGGCTGCGACCGGCCTGACGCATGAACCAGACCGGGGTGCCCTCGGGACGCTGACCGCGCAGCGCCGTCACCAGCGCAGAGGAGGCGGTCCGGCCGTCACGGAGCGGATGCGACGCGGAGAGAGACATATCCTCCATCCTCCCACCGGTCGTGACGATTCCGGTGCGCCGCGGCATTACGCGGGGGCGTACCCGCGCGGAGCCGGGTGGAGCCTCAACGGAAGCCGTACTCCCGCTCATTCTTCGCTCAGGAAATCGGCGGTCCGCCGATAGTTGCGTACCATAGGGAGGTGCTTCTCTGCGTCTCCGTGTCCCACCGAACGGCGGATTTCGATCTGCTGGGCAGCCTTTCCGAGGCTGTGACCGCGGGCGCGGCGACCATTCTGCTCGATGACGGGCGCGCACGCGGAGCCGTGCTGGTCTCGACGTGCAACCGGGTGGAGGCCTACCTCGACGTGCCGCCGGGTGCCGACACGAGCGTTGCCGAGGCCACGCTGCGCACCCTGGCAGACTCGGCCGGCATGCCGCACGATTCCCTGCGCGACAGCGCCGATGTGATGGCCGGGGCCTCGGCTCTGCACCACCTTTTCGCGGTGACGTCAGGCCTCGAGTCGATCGCCGTCGGCGAAGAGGAGATCGCCGGTCAGGTGCGCCGCGCGTACGAAGCCGCACGAGAGAGCCGGTCGACGACTCCCGAACTCGACACCGCCTTCCAGCGCGCGGCGAAGGTCTCGCGTGATGTGCGCTCGGCGACCGCGCTGGGCCAGCAGGGCCGCAGTTTGGTCCAGTTCGCCCTGCAGCTGGCAGGCACCCGCGTGACCGATTGGCGCCAGACGCGTGCGCTGATCATCGGAACGGGAAACTACGCCGCGACGACGGTCGCGGCCCTGCGCACACTCGGGGTCACCGACCTCGCGGTCTACTCCTCGGCCGGCCGCGCCGAGAAGTTCGCCGACCGATACGGCATGCGCGCGCAGCACGGTCTGCGGGACGCCCTCGCCGCCGCAGAGGTCGTCATCACCTGCACCAACACCTATTCCGTCGCCGTGGAGGACATCCCCGACGAATCTCGTCGGACGATCATCGATCTGGGACTCCCCCGCAACGTCGATCCTGCGGTGGGCAAACTCCCCGGCGTCGAACTCATGGACCTCGAGCTGATCGCGACGCACGCGCGCCTGCCGATGCTCGCCCCCGATGCCACCGCCCGCGAACTCGTCTCGTCCGCTGCCGGCGCGTTCGCCGCGGAGCAGATCGCGGCCCCGGCGATCGTCGCCCTGCGCCGCCACGTGTTCGATGCGCTGGACAGCGAACTGACCCGGCTCGCGTCGAAGTCGGTCTCGCCCGAGCAGTCCGCTGCCGTCACCGAGGCCCTCCGCCACTTCGCCGGCGCCCTCCTGCACGATCCGACCCAGCGCGCCCGCGACCTCGCCGCCGGTGGACGCGTCGGTCACTTCGAGGCGGGGCTCGCAGCCATCTTCGGAATCGATGCGGCCGCCGAAGGCGGCTCGATCACCCCGCTGCGACGGGTGGCCGACGACACTCCCGCCGCCGAGACCGGCCGCGCCTGAAGCAGGTCAGCCCGCGTCGGGTGCGCCGACCTCCGCGATCTGCACCGTGATCCGGTCGTCGTTTGACTCGTCCGTCCTGTCCACACTGCCGAACATGCCGATCCCGAGCGGGATCAGCACCGTGGTGAACACGACGATGCCCAGGAGGACGACACCGATCACGACCCACACGATCCACATCGCGGACTTCTTCGGCTCGGTGGCGGCGATGAACGCGCCCGACGGCGCAGATCCGCCCGGGAACCCTCCGGGGTAGCCGGGAGGGACTGAGGGAGGGTAGCCGTCCTCGGCGTCGACGTCGGACGTCTCGGCAGGTGCGAAGGCCGCGGCATCCGTCGTCTCGGGCTCGGGGTCGGGGGTCTGAACGTGCTCGGTCCACTGCGCGCCGTCCCACCATCGGAGGGCGCCACGTTCGTCGTCGTACCAGCCGGGCGGTTTCGTGGCCATGCGCTCGTCCCTTCGCCGCGCCGGCGCCGTGCAGGCGAGGGTCGCTCTGCGAGCCTAACCGACCGGCTCCGTGCGTCATCTCGCCCGGAAAGGACGACGCGCAGCCCGGAATGCAGGCGATAGCCTGACGCGCAATGGACACCCTGGGAACCAACGCCGTCTGGATCATCGCGGCCCTCGTCGACTTCGCCATCAAGATCGCGGCGCTCATCGTCATTCCGAGGCGCCGCAAGCCCACCGCGGCCATGGCGTGGCTGCTGGCGATCTTCCTGATCCCCTACGTCGGGATCCTGCTCTATCTTCTGATCGGCACCTTCAAGCTTCCGAAGAAGCGGCGCGAGGAGCAGGCGCGGATCGATGAGGTCATCCGCGAGAACGTGCGGGACGAGGGCCTCGAGACGATGGACATCGCATGGCCGCGCTGGTTCCAGCGCGTGGTGCAGCAGAACGAGAAGCTCACCGGCATCCCCGCGTCGTACGGCAATCAGGCGACTCTGCTGGACGACTACCAGGGGTCGATCGATGCGATGGCCGCGGAGATCGACACCGCGCAGAAGTTCGTGCACGTGGAGTTCTTCATCGTGGCCTGGGATGACACCACCCGCGGGTTCTTCGCCGCGATGGAGCGGGCGGTCGCCCGCGGTGTCACCGTTCGCCTGCTCGCCGACCACCTGCCCTCGGCCAAGATCCCCGGCAGCAAGGAGACCTTCGCCGAGCTCGATCGCATCGGGGTGAAGTGGTCGTGGATGCTGCCCGTCCAGCCGCTCAAGGGCAAGTATCAGCGCCCCGATCTGCGCAACCACCGCAAGCTCGTGGTCGTCGACGGGCGGGTCGGGTTCATGGGGTCGCAGAACCTCATCGCGCGCACGTACGATTCGCCGAAGAACATCAAGCGGGGCCTGCAGTGGCAGGAGCTCATGGCCCGGCTCACCGGTCCGATCGTCGCCGGAGTCAACACCGTCTTCCTGTCGGATTGGTACATCGAGACCGGCGAGCGACTCACCGACCACGTGCCGGCGAACCAGATCGCCAAATCGACCTCATCCGACGCCCTGCTGTGCCAGGTCGTGCCCAGTGGTCCGGGCTACACGACCGAGAACAACCTGCGCATGTTCCTCTCGCTCATCTACGGGGCGACCGAGAAGGCGATCATCACGAGCCCGTACTTCGTACCCGACGAGGCGATGGTCTACGCGATCACGACGGCCTGCCAGCGCGGCCTCGACGTGCAGCTGTTCGTGTCCGAGCAGGCCGATCAGTGGCTCGTCGGGCACGCCCAGCGCTCGTACTACAGCGATCTGCTCGAAGCCGGGGTGCGGATCTTCATGTATCCGGCGCCGTACATCCTGCACGCCAAGCACATGTCGATCGACGACGACATCGCCTTCATCGGCTCGAGCAACATGGACATCCGCTCGTTCAGCCTCAATGCCGAATCCTCGCTGCTCGTGCGCGGTGAGTCCTTCGTGCGCGACATGCGGCAGGTGGAGCAGGGCTACCGGGATGCCGGTCGAGAGCTCACCCTCGAGGAGTGGCGGAAGGAACCGCTGAAGGCCACGTTCTTCGACGGGATCGCGCGACTCACCTCGGCGGTCAACTGACCGCCGAGACGGCAACCCGCCCGGCGGCGAAGTCACCCCATCGGCATGATGCGCTTGCGTGGACCAGCTCGATACGTTTGCCCCATCCTCGGCTGCGACCTCGCCGCCCCAGACAGAAAAGGCAGTTCATGGATCTTTGGGAATTCTTGGTGTGGATCTTCTGGGTCTACATCCTCATCGCGTGCATCTGGATCTTCATCACGATCATCATCGACATCTTCCGCGACCCGAGCCTCAACGGCTGGGCCAAGGCGCTGTGGGTGGTCTTCCTCGTGTTCCTGCCGTTCCTGGCCGCTTTCATCTACCTGATCGCGCGCGGGCGCAGCATGACCGAGCGCCGGATGGCTGAGATGAAGGACGCGCAGGCGGCTCAGAACAGCTACATCCGCGAGGTGGCCGGATCTTCGTCGCCGACCGCGGAGATCGAGTCCGCCAAGAAGCTCCTCGACTCGGGGGCCATCACGCAGGCGGAGTACGACTCGCTGAAGGCAAAGGCCCTCGCCTAGAACCTGAAACCGTCCCCCGCCGCCTCATCGTGAGGCGGCGGGGGACGCTTGTGTGGTCACGGAGTCCACCAGGGCCGCATCGGCAGGTCGCCGACGCCGCCGCGATCGTCGGTCTTGACCGCCAGCACCTGGTGAAGCTGGATCCCGTTCGTCTCGAAGGCGAGGCGCGATCCCGCCATGTAGAGGCCCCACACCTTCGCGGTAGGAAGCCCCACCTCGGCGACCGCCTCATCCCAGTGTGCGACGAGGTTCGCGCACCAGTCCCGCAGGGTCATCGCGTAGTGGAGCCGCAGGTTCTCCTCGTGCAGCACCTCGAGGCCTGCGTCCTGAGCTTCGGTGACGATGCGTCCCGAGCCGGTGAGCTCTCCATCGGGGAAGACGTAGCGATCAATGAAGCCACGCGCGGATGCTTCGCTGTGATTGTCGGGTCGCGTGATGCAGTGATTGAGCAGCAGAGCACCGGGGCGCATCCGCGACTGGAGGAAGCCGAAGTACGACGGGTAGTTCCGCACCCCGATGTGCTCGAGCAGCCCGATCGACGACACGGCATCGAATCCCGACTCCGCGACGTCGCGGTAGTCGCCGTAGCGCACTTCGGCGATGTCGGCGAGGGCTTCGTCCGCGATGGCACGCTGCGCCCAGGATGTCTGCTCCCTCGAGAGGGTGACCCCGATGGTCCGCACCCCGCGGCGGGCCGCGTAGCGCACCATTCCGCCCCAGCCGCACCCGACATCCAGCAGCCGATCGCCCGGCTTCAGCCGCAGCTTCTCGAAGACCAGCCGGTACTTGTTCTCCTGCGCCTCCTCCAGCGTCGCCGCGGGGTGCGGATAGCACGCGCAGGTATAGGTCATCGAGGGCCCGAGCACCCACTCGTAGAACGTGTTCGAGACGTCGTAGTGGTGGTGGATCGCCTCGGCATCTCGGGCCTTGCTGTGGCGAAGGCCGGCGGCGACGCGGCGCCACCGGGGCGGCGCCTCCTGCGGCGGCGGTGCGATCGGACGGAGGTGCTGGATGCCGATCGACCTGATGATCTGCGCCGTCTCCCGGGGCGGCGGCATCCGGAAGACGAGTGCGTCAGCCAGCGCCTTGAGAAGTTCGTACGGGTCACCGGGGTGCACTCCATGCGGCTCGAGGTCGCCGGCGACGTACGCGCGAGCCAGTCCGAGATCACCGCGCCCGGTGGCCAGATAGGTCGTTCCGCGCGGTGTGGTCAGCTCGATCCCGAGGGGCGCGTCGGGGGGTCCGGCAGAGCTCCCGTCGTACGCCGTGAATCGCAGTGGCAGCCGGCCCCCCGCGAGGATTTCCAGGATCTGCGCGAGGCTCAGCTTCTCGGCCCTCCCCTGGCTCTCCGCCGACTCGACCGCGCGTCCCTTGATGGAGGTCATCGCCGCTGCACCGCCTTCGCATAGAGGTCGAGGAGTCGTGAGTCCGGGTCGAATCGCTGCTTCGCTTCCCGGTAGGCATCGCCCCCGTAGAGCCGGTCGAACTCTGCTCGGGAGTAGAACGAATCGGAGTACAGCGACTTGTGCCCGGCAAGCTCTCCCACCTCGTGCTCGATCAGCCGGTTCGTCTCGCCGTCGCTCTGCCCGACGGGCACCGTCGACCAGAAGCCCACATTCACGTAGGTCCGGTGCGGACGCAGGGGGTACAGCGGCCAGCCGACATCGTCGCGCAGACGCAGTGGGCACAGCCAGATCGGCGCGATGGGAACGTGCGCCAGGAACCAATCGAGGAACTCTGCGCACCGCTCGATCGGAACCTCGACATCCTGCACGACGCGCTCCCGCGGGGGACGGCGCTTGAGCCGCTCGAGCCGGTCGCCGATGTCGAACCGGCGCTCAACCCTCATGAGCTGCCAGTACGCACTGCTGCGCCGGTACCGTTTCGGCCAGAACGTGCGGATGAGCGGATGCTGCGCGCCGAACGCCCCCGAACACCAGAACCAGTCGGTGTCCCACCGCCACAGGTAGTCGTGGATGGTGAGGCGGTCCTCCTTCGCTGTGCCGTCGTGCTGGATCGAGCGGTAATAGATCTTCTGCCCCGTGTAGTCGCTCACGGGGCCCGATGCGGCGGTCTGCACGCCGACGCTCAGGTAGCTCTCGTCGGCGCTGAAGACCACCCCGTCCAAGTAGTCCACCGGAACTCCGTCGAAGCGACCGGTCGCGACGATGTCGTCCATCGTCGCAACCAGATCGGCGAGTGCGCGGAACCTCAGATGCGTGAGCGCGACGAACGGCTCGACGCTCTCGAGTTCGACGCGCAGCCGGACCGCGTAGCCCAGCGTCCCGTAGGAATTGGGGAAGGTGCGAAAGAGGTCAGTGTGCTCGTGGGGCGTTGCAGTGACGATGTCTCCTCCGCCGGTGAGGATGTCCATCTCCCTCACCGACTCGTGGGGCAGCCCGTTACGGAACGAGGTCGACTCGATGCCGAGTCCGGTGACCGCACCACCGAGGGTGATCGTCTTCAACTGCGGCACCACGAGCGGAGTCAGTCCGAAGGGCAGCGTGGCGGCGACGAGGTCTTCGTATGTGCACATCCCGGCAACGTCGGCCGTCCGCGCGGCGGGGTCGACGGCGATGACGTTCGTGAGCCCGGACGTGTCGAGACCTTTGGCGTTCGTCGCCGCGCGCGCCCGGAACAGATTCGACGTGCGCTTGGCCAGCCGTACGGCATCGGTCGGGGGAACGTGCCGATAGCTCTCGAGAAGCCGCTCGACGCCGGCGGCGTGAGCGGTTCGTGCGTCGATCGCAGGCGCGGACACGCCTACAAGCTAGTGCGCAGCGCGCCCTCGCCGCCACGTTGCGCACGGAAGCGCCTGGTGAGAGTTCCTCTCAGGACTCCCACCAGGCGTCACGGCGTTGGCCTTACGGCGTTCGAGTGCTGCGATTACGCGTGAACAGGACGTACAGGCCCAGCACGATGATCGCGCCGAGGATGGACCCGATGATGCCGGCGGGCTGAAGGAAGCCGCCATTCGGGTCACTCCCGAAGATGAGGTATCCGAGGAAGCCCCCCACGAAGGAGCCGACGATTCCGAGCACGATTGTCAGCAGGATGCCCATGCTCTGCTTGCCGGGGATGACTGCGCGAGCGATGAGGCCGGCGATGAGGCCGACGACGATGAGGCCGAGGATGGTCCAGAGCATGATCTCTCCCTTGGTCGGTGGACGCCGCACAGCGTGCGGCGCGCCCGCTGAAACGCTGTTCGGGCTGACAGAAGGCTAGAGCGACCGCCCGCGTCATGTCTGCCCCTACCCATCAATGATGAGACGCAGTAGCATTCCGGCCCGCCCGCTACTTGATCGAGCCCCGCGTGACCCCGGAGATGACCCAGCGCTGGGAGAAGATGTACACGATCAGCAGCGGCGCCATCGCCATCAAGTACGACGCGAACGCGACCGTGTAGTCGGTGTTGAACTGCCCCTGGAAGACGTACTGCGCCAGCGGCAGCGTGCGAGCGCTCGGTTCGGTGAGCACCACGAGCGGCATGATGAAGTCGTTCCACGCCCACACGCACGTGAGGATGCCGACCGTGGCGTTCATCGGCATCAGCAGCGGGAAGATGATCGACCGGAACACGCGCCATGTCGACGCGCCGTCGATCCGGGCCGCCTCCTCGAGCTCGATCGGGATCGACCGGATGTAGGCGGTGTAGATGAAGATGTTCAGCGACAGCCCGTAGATCGTATACAGGATGATCAGCCCGGCCTGATTGTCCAGCCCCAGGATCGCCGTCTGCTTCACAAGCGGCAGCATGATGATCGGGAAGGGGATGAACAGCGCCGCGAGCAGGTAGAAGAACACGCCCTTGAAGAAGGGCCGGTGGATGTTCCTCGCCAGCGCGTAGGCGACGACCGAGCTGGTCAGCAGGGTGAAGACGACCGAGCCGACCGTGATGATCGCGGTGTTGAACAGCGCCTGCGGGAAGCTCGTCCGGACCCACGCATCCGCGAAGTTCTCCCACCGGATCGGGCTCGGAAGCTCGAAGCCGGTCCCGGTGGTGAGCTGCTCGGGCGTTTTGAGCGCCACCACGACAGCGAGGTACAGCGGGATGAGCACGGTGAGCGAACACACCGCGATGAGCGCGGTCGCCCACCAATTGGTCTTGCGGGTGTCGTCGTCACGATCGCTCTGACGCTTGCGGCGTCCGTTCGCCGTGATGGCCTCGATCTCTTGCTCGAGCTGGGGAGCGACGTTTGTTGCAGTTGTCATCAGAAATCGGCCTCTCTGCGCTGAAGGACACGGAATTGGAAGAGCGCGACCACCGTGATCACGATGAAGAAGATCACCGCGTTCGCCGCCTGGTAGGCGAACTCGCCGCCGGTGAACCCGCCCTTGAAGATCAGCAGGGTCACCGATTCGGTGGCGGTGCCGGGGCCCCCGTTGGTGAGGGCGACGATGGGATCGAACACCTGCAGGAACCCCTTCAGGCTGATGACGACGTTGATCGTGAAGAAGGCACCGATGAGCGGGAAGGTGATCGACCTGAACTGCTGCCACGCAGATGCACCGTCCAAGGAGGCCGCCTCGTACATCTCCACCGGGATCGTCTGCAGGCCCGACAGGTAGATGATGATCGCGAACGCGCAGGCCTGCCAGACGGCCAGCGCGACGATCGCCGTCCACGCCCACTGCTCATTGGCGAGGATGTTGTCGGCGAACAGCGGGACGCCCGCGAGGATCTTGGGCAGCGAGTTCGAGAAGAAGAACTGGAACACGTAGCCGATGACCAGGATCGCGAGGATGTAGGGCACGAAGAACACACCGCGCCAGAAGTTGCGCGCCTTGATCTTGGCATTCAATCCGAGCGCGATCGCGAGTGAGAAGGCGTTCGTCAGGACCGTCGCGACGATGGCGAACAGGAATGAGAAGCCGTACGCCTGCAGGATGCGGTCGTCCTGAAAGAGATTGAAGTAGTTCGACAGTCCGACGAAGTTCCACGCACCGTACCCGGCGTAATTCGTGAAGCTGAAGAAGATACCGACGATCACGGGGAGCGTGTGGAACGCGGCGAAGGCGATCACCGCCGGCCACACCATCCAGTAGAACGTCGACGAGGCCCGTCCCGACCCTGTTCTTACTCGCTCTGCGCGTTTCGGCGCCTTCTCATTCGCGGCTGTGCTGCGCACCGCTTGGGTGATCGTCATTGGTCATCTCCCGTCGTTACCGGAATCGTGCGAGCGGCGACCTTGCGCCACTCATTGTCGAGTGTCTTGAGTGCGGCCTCTGCGTCTCCGTTGAAGAGGAACTCCTGGTCGATCGGGATGAGCGGGACCGCCGGGGGGAACTGGTGATCGATGAACCCGGTGATCTTCCCGTCGTCGAAGAAGGGCTTGACCGCCTGCAGTGCCGGGTCATCGCTGATCTCCGCGCCCTCCACAGAGGGCACCATGTTCTGCGAGGCCGCGAAGCCTTCGATCACGTCCTTCTGGAACGCGTAGTCGATGAAGCGCATCGCAGCGTCCTCGTTGGGGCTGTTCTTCCCCATCGTGAAGACGACGTCGACGCCGGACACGAGCAGGCGGTCCTCGGGGTTATCCGTTCCGGGGTAGGGGAAGATGCCCATCTCGATGTCGGGGTTGACCTGCTTGATCGGGTTGGTCGCCCAGATGCCCTGCAGCAGCATCGCGACGTCGCCGTTCGCGAACGCCGCGTTGCCCTCGTCGTAGGTCTCGCCGCGGTAACCCTCCTGCATGTAATTGGAGAAGAGCGTGTACTGCTGGTCCATCATCTCGGCGAAGTTCTTCTCGAACGACACCTCCGAATCCGGGCCGACATCCGTTCCCTGGGCCCGCAGCTTGTCGAAGAAGTCGTCCCGAGCGGGATACGCTCCCAGCGCATTCCACGAAGGCATTCCGGTCCATGAATCGGCCAGCGTGCCGTAGAACGGCGTGACGCCCGCCTCTTGAAGGGTGTCGCAGACGGCAATGAATTCATCCCAGGTCTCCGGAACTTCGAGACCCTGCTCTTCGAAGATCGAGGCGTTGTAGATGACTCCGTTGGCGTTGTTGACGTAGCCCAGTCCGTTCACCTCGTCGCCGAAAGTGCCGAGGTCGGTGAGGATCTCCTGCACCGCTGGATTGATGGTCTCCAGCACCGGCTCATCGGAGAAGTCGTGGAACACCCCCGCTTTCGCGAGGCCGCCGAAATTGCCGTTCGCGTTCAAGGTGACGATGTCGGGAATCCGGTCCTTGACCAGCAGGGTGCGGATCAGTGTGTCGGCATCCGCGACCTGGTTCTGCACAATGCGGATGTCGGGGTTCTCGGCCTCGAAGTCCGCAATCATCTGGTTGAAGTCCTCGAGCGCCTCTCCCTTGAACTGGAAGAAGTTCAGCGTCGTCACCCCGTCGGCGGACGGGCTCGTGCATCCACCCAGCCCTATCGCGAGGCCCGCCGTGGCGAGCACCGCGACCGCTCGGGCGGTCGTTCGGGTTCTCTTGGTCATCGTGCGCCTCCTTGCGCGATCGTGCTGTGGTGGTTGTCAGTGGTCTGCGGTCAGTTCGACCACGGTTGCCTGCTGAGGGAACTGCACCGGCGGGCGAAGGCCCACCGTCCCCAGTTCCCGCCCGGTGAGGACGGTGTCGTGGTGCGCCCAGGCGAGTGGTGACTGCCCGGGGTCTTCGCCGGTGGGTCCCTCGGAGATCACCCGCACTCGGTACAGCCGGTCCTCGTCGAGCCCCGGCATCCGCACACGGCCGCCGGGGTATGACACGGTCGTCTCGGTCTGGGTGATCGTGAAGACGCCGGACGATCCGTCCGCCGCGACGATCCCACGCAGATCCAGTCCCGGGTCGGTGCCGTCGACGTGAACGACGCGTCCGGTCGCGATCAGCGGCCGCAGTCGCTTGGCCAGCGCGACCCATGACATGATCCGCTCGCGTTTTGCTTCGTCGACAGCGGTGAGGTCCCACTCGATCCCGAAGTGGCCGAGCAGGGCGACGGCTCCGCTCAATTCCAGCGAAACGGTGCGGCCGGAGGCGTGGACAACGGGGCTCGTCAGATGCATTCCCATGAGTTCCGGCGGCACGACCAGCCCGGTGTAGCGCTGATTGGCGAGGCGCTCGAGCGGATCGAGGCTGTCGCTGGTCCAGATGCGATCCGTGCGGTCGAGGATGCCGAGGTCGACGCGCGCGCCGCCGGAGGCGCAGCTTTCGATCTCCAGGCCGGGGTGTCGAGTCTTGAGCTCATCGAGCAGGCGGTACAGGGCGAGCGTGTGCTCACGCACTCGAGGGACGCCTTCCGGGCCGCTGCCGGCATCCACCAGGTCGCGGTTGTGATCCCACTTCAGGTAGGCGATGGGGTATTCGTCCAGGAGCGCGTGCAGCCGACCGGAGATGTAGCGATACGCGTCGGGGTGGGCGAGGTCGAGCACCTGCTGCTGCCTGGCGGACGGGGGCAGCGCCATCCGGCCGCGAAGGATCCAGTCCGGGTGCCGACGCGCGAGATCGCTGTCCGGGTTGATCATCTCGGGCTCGACCCACAGGCCGAACTCCATGCCCAGCGCGCGCACGTGGTCGATCAGCGGATGCAGACCGTCGGGCCACACGTCTTCATCGACGAACCAGTCGCCAAGGCCCGCGGTGTCATCGCGACGACCCGCGAACCACCCGTCGTCGAGCACGAACCGCTCCACGCCGACCGCGGCCGCGGAATCCGCCAGCGCCGTCAGCTTGTTGAGCGAGTGGTCGAAGTACACGGCCTCCCAGGTGTTCAGCGTGACCGGACGCGGCCGACGCGGATGCTGCGGCCTCACGCGCCACTCCCCATGGAAGCGTGCCGAGAGTTCGGTGAGACCATCCCCCCACGAGCCGATCACCCACGGTGTCCGCACCGACTCGCCCGGCCCGAGGATGACCTCTCCGGCGAGCAGCAGCTCGCCGCCCGAGAGGAAAGCCTCGCCCGTTGTCGTGCGCTCCGCGGAGATGCGGTGATTGCCGCTCCATGCGACATGGATGCCGTGCACACGGCCGTGCTCGAAGCCGAAGCCCGGCCGCCCCGCTGCCAGCAGAAGCGTCGAGTCAGCACCCGGGCGGCCGCGCCGGCTCTCGCGCGTATGCGTGCCGAATGTGAAGGTGCGGCGTTGCGGAGCGCGCTCGCGCAAGTGGCGTCCGGTGGTGTCGAGGATCTCCGTCGCATCCCAGGGCACCGGGAAGAACGCCTGGAGCGACTGCACGGTGTAGCGGGTCGCACCCGTGTTGCGCAGAAGGATTCGCTGGTGGAGGAGTCCGCTGGTGCCGACTCGCAGCTCGACCTGAGCATCGAGCCGGGCTTCGCTGTCGACGAGCGAGATGGTCGCACGGTGATCGTTGGCCTGGACGCCGGCGAGTTCGAAGCGGATGCTTGCGCCGGCGCCGTCACGGTGGCCTTCGAGTCCTGGAGTGCCGAGCCACCCCCCTGCCGGCGTGGCGATGAGGCCCAGGCGCGGCGTCTCATCCAGGCCACCCGACACTCGCTGCGGGCGTGCGGCGACGGCCAGTGAGGCCAGCGAGGCGGGAGTGGAGAATGCCAGTTCTTCGCCCCAGTGAACGATGGCGGGGTGGGGGGTCGCCGTCATGTCGAGCACGACGCTCGTTCCGCCGCGATGCAGGTGCAATGTGCTCATCGGCTGTTCCGACACCGCCGTGCTGTGCGTTCGATCATCCGCGATCGCGCCGTCATCCCTCTTCACGTATTATTTCTACCTCGGAAATAACCAGGGAGTCAAGTAGCAATCTCGGGACATTTCATGCGCCCTATCTCGACTGTTGGTGCCACTATGGAAACAACCGAGGGAGAATCGTGCTGACGGAGAGCCATGAAGCACTCGCGCGAGAGGTCCTCATCCACGGTCCGATCGGCCGCAGCGCTCTCGGCCGCCGATTGAAGCTGTCCCCCGCGAGCCTCACGCGGCTCGCCAAGCCCTTCCTCGAGCGCGGCCTCTTCGTCGAACTCGACGAGGAGTCCAATGGCGCCGTCGGGCGGCCCGTACGGCCGCTGGACATCGCTCCCGACCTCGGCTCATTCGCGGGGATGAAGATCACCGGCGACGCCGTGTACGCCGTGCTCACCGACGCCCGAGCGCAGATCATCGACGAGCGCGTGGTCGATTTCGCCCCGAAGACTCCGGACGCTGTGATCGCCGCGCTCTCGAGCATCGTCTCCGCCTTCTCCGCGATCGCACCGGCACCGCTCGTGGGCATCGGGGTCAGTCTTGGCGGAGCTGTCGACGACTCCGGGCGCGTCATCCGCGCTCCCTTCCTCGACTGGGTCGATGTCGCGCTGGGGCCGTCGCTCTCATCCGCGACCGGTCTGGCGGTGACGGTCGAGAACGACGTGGTCGCCCTGGTCGAGGCCGAACGCTGGTTCGGCGCGGGCCGCGGGCGCAGTGGCTTCTCTGTCATCACCATCGGAGCCGGCGTCGGATACGGGCTTGTCGTCGGCGGCGAAGCAGTGCACACCAGAGAGGCGGGCGTGGGCCTGGGCGGGCACGTTCCGCTCGACCCCACGGGGCCGCTGTGTCCGGAGGGGCACCGCGGATGCTCCTCAGCGCTGCTGACCTCGATCGGCATGTGCGCGCAGGTGCGGGCCGCCCTCGGCCGCCCCGTCGACTACGACGAGGTGCTCTCCCTTGCCGTCGCCGGCGATCCGGTGGCGACCGCCGTCGTCGAGGCTGCCGCCCGGGGCCTCGGCCGCATGATCGCACTCGCGGCGAACTTCACGATGCAGCCGACTGTGGTGCTCGCCGGCGACGGCATGGGCCTGTGGAAGGTCACTGCGCCACGCATCCGGGCTGCTGCAGCCGCCGACCGCGATCCTCTTGCGGAACCGGTCGAGATCCTCGTCGACGAAGCCGGCTTCCGGGCGTGGGCGCGCGGCGCGGCGGCAGTCGCGATTCAAGCCGCGGTCACTCGACTGGCTTTCTGACGGCGCCTTTGGCGGGAGGCCACCGCGGATACACGCCAAGGCAACCGCCTCGGATACGGGTCCAACCAACCGCCCCGGCACGAACGAAAAGGCCCCGCAAGCGGGGCCTTTTCGTTCGTAGCAGGAGCGGGGCTTGAACCCGCGACCTCACGATTATGAGTCGTGCGCTCTCACCAGCTGAGCTACCCTGCCGCACGGCATCCGAGATCACGAGACGGATGCTGCGAGCCCCGAGTCAGGATTGAACTGACGACCCCTTCCTTACCATGGAAGTGCTCTACCACTGAGCTATCGGGGCGCGCCCAGGCACGCCTGGGCAACTAGAAGAGAATACCAGAGCACCGGCGTGCTCTTGAATCGAGTCAGCCGCCTGCGTGCTCACGCAGCCACGGGATCGGGTCGATCGGCGTCGTGCCGTTCGCCAGCATCTCGAAGTGCGTGTGGGCTCCGAAGGAGCGGCCGGTGTTGCCGGTGTGCCCGATGACCGTGCCGACGGTGACATGGTCGCCGACCTGGACCTGCCGTGATCCGTACAGCATGTGCGAATAGCTGCTCGAGATGAGCTGGCCGTCGATGACGTGGTCGATGACGATGTGCACACCGAACGCGCCGCCCGACTCGGTCGACTCGCGAACAACCCCGTCGGCGATCGCCTGGATGGGCGAGCCTTCGCCGGGGGTGAAGTCGGCGCCCTCGTGCATCGAGCCGTCGCGCATGCCGAAGCCGTAGCTGATCGGAACGCCCACCGCGAAGGGCCACTGTATCGGCGATGTCGCGTCGTTGATGAAGAAGTTCGAGTAGTTCGCGATGCCCGACTGCGACGCGAGCTGGGCCATCGTGAGCGTGGTGTAGTTCTCGTCGCGGTCGATGGCGGCGTTCTCGACCTCCGACGGGGTCACGTACGCCTGGATCTCGTCCTCATCAGTACCGGCTTTGATGTCTCCACCCGTCGCGGCGACGAGCGAGGACCCGATGTCGGTGCTCCCCGGAGCGGCCACCGCATCGGCCGGCGTCGTCAGGCCGACGGTGAGGAGTCCGACGATGCCCATGACTCCCACGGAGAACGACGTCGCCGTGAGGCGCTTGAAGGATGCGCCCCGATTGCGCCGACCAGCCACGGGCTCCGTCGCGGACTCGCCGACCGTGTCGGTGTCATCGGCCTTCGCCGACTGGATCGGAGTCTCACCCGTGAAGGAGAAGAGCCGGGCGGCGGCCTCGAACGCATCGTTCTCGGCGGCGGAGGGCTCGGACGCCGCGGGCCGAGCGTCGTCGACCAGCGCGGCGATCTCCTCTTCAGCTGCGGCGGGGGTTTCATCGATCTCGGGCTCGAGGAGCTCGAAGGGCTCAGCCGCGATGAGCACCGGCTCGAGTACGGGCGCGGGGGTCACCGGCGGCGCGGGCGCCACTATCGGCGCCGCCGCGGGAACCTGGGTGACTGTCGTCTGATCGCCGACGGTGACGGTACGGCGGCTGCGACGCGTGGACGGAGCGTCGGCGATGGCTCCGAGCGCGGTGACCACGGCGGCGAACGGCGTGACGTCCGCAAGGGACGGCGTCGACGACCGCTCGGTGACGGCATCCGGCTTCGCGTCTCCATCCGCCCTGCGAGAGGTTGACTCAGCGACGCGATCCCTCACGGCCGAGGGACGCTCCGAGGCAGCCTGTGCGTGACGACGACGCAGTTCTGCGCGAGAGGCCCCCGTGGTCTCTGCGGTCGCCGAGGGCGTCGTGGCAGATGGCCGGCTGGAACGTCGCGTGGGCGCAGACGCAGCCTGGGGGGCGTCGAAAGGCAAAGCGCAGGGGGCTCTCGGGTTGGGCCGCTCGGGCGCGACGGTCGGACTTCGGGGGGATGGATCACCTTCACCGTTCGGGCGGTAAAAGTAACGATCGGGTAAAGACTATAGGGCTTGACCTGGGAAAGCGATGTATGCAGTCCCCGCCACGCCGGTCGTCAGAGCAATACTTTCACGGACCGAGTGCGGCGGCGAACAGGCTGTCGAAGATCGCCGGTCCGCTGGCGACGAACAGGGCCCGCACCGGGTTGTCGTCCATGTCCACGCGCACGAAGCGACCCCCCGCCTCGGCGACGAGCAGCGCTCCGGCCGCGTGATCCCACGGCGCCAGGCCGCGCTCGAAATACCCGTCGAGTCGTCCGGCGGCGACGTAGGCGAGGTCGAGGGATGCCGACCCGATGCGCCGCAGATCCCTGGCCAGTGGCATCACACGGGCGACCCGCGCGAGATCCCCTGCATGGGTGGCGGGGTCGTATCCGAACCCGGTGGCCAGCAGCGCCCCCGCCGGCGACGGCTCGGCGTTCACGGCGAGCCTGACCCCGTCGAGCCATGCTCCCGCACCTCGCGCGGCATGGAATGTCTCACCGGTCGCCGGGCTGAAGACGGCACCCGCCAACGCCTCCCAGCGCGCGGGTTCGGGCTCACCCGCGACCGCGGCGATGCTGACCGCGTACGCCGGGATCCCGTACGCGTAGTTGACCGTTCCGTCGATCGGGTCGACGACCCAGGTGACGCCGGTGGTCGCGCGTTCCGCGGCAGACTCCTCGCCGAGGAACCCGTCGCCGGGACGCTCGACCCGCAGGCGCCGGCGGATCAGCTCCTCGACCTCGCGGTCGGCGTCGGTCACGATGTCGGCGATCGAGGATTTCGTCGCCGCGATGGCGACACCCTCGGTGCGCCGACGGCGCGCCAGGTCGCCGGCCTCACGGGCGATGTCGATCGCGAGTGCTTCGAGCAGCTGTTCGGATCCCATGCATCCACGCTAGCGCCGCGGCATCCACAGCTCGTGCCCGCTCCGGCCACCCGCGCATTAGCGTGGAGGGATGCCGCAGCCCCTCTCCGCCACCCACGATGTCGTGATCGTCGGCGGGGGCCACAACGCGCTGGTCGCCGCGGCGTACCTCGCCGGCGCGGGGCAGAAGGTCGTCGTCCTCGAACGACTTGCGCACCTCGGCGGCGCGGCCGTCTCGGAGACGCCATGGTCGGGCGTCGAGGCACGGCTGTCACGCTACTCGTACCTGGTGAGCCTGCTCCCCCGGAAGATCATCGACGACCTCGGGCTGCGCATCGACCTGCGTCGGCGACGCTACTCGTCGTACACCCCGGATCCGTCCGACCCCGCTCGGGGAATCCTCATCGACACGAAGGATGCCGCGGCCACCACCGACTCGTTCCTGCGGACGACAGGCGACTCTCGTGAGGCACGTAGGTTCGCGGACTTCTCGGAGCGCACCACCCCGATCGCGCGCCACCTGTTCCCGACGGTCACCGAGCCGCTGCAGACCCGCTCCGCGGTGCGCGCAGGGCTCGGCGACGACGGGCTCTGGGACGCCCTGATCGAGCGACCGCTCGGGGAGGTTCTGCGCTCCTCCCTCGACACCGACCTCGCTCGCGGCATCGTCCTCACCGACGGTCTCATCGGCACCTTCTCGTACGCAGACGACCCGCGCCTCCGCCAGAACCGCTGCTACCTGTACCACGTGATCGGCGGCGGGACCGGCGACTGGGATGTGCCGGTCGGCGGCATGGGGCGGGTCAGCGGCGAGCTCGAGCGCGCCGCTCGGGATGCCGGGGCCGAGCTGCGCACCGGGACGGAGGTCGTGGCGATCAGTCCCGACGGCGAGGTGGAGATCGGCGGTGCGAAGCCCGAGACCCTGCGCGGACGCCTCGTGCTGAGCGGCGTCGGGCCGGCCGTGCTCGATCAGCTCCTCGCCGGCGGCGATCCCTCGTCCGAAGAGACTCCCGAGGGTGCCCAGGTCAAGGTGAACATGCTCCTGCGCCGGCTTCCGCGTCTGCGCGATGAGCGGGTCGCACCCGAGGCCGCGTTCGCGGGCACCTTCCACATCAACGAGTCGATGGCCCAGCTCGACGACGCGCACGCGGTGGCGTCGGCCGGCGGCATCCCGAGTCCTCTGCCCGCAGAGATCTACTGCCACTCGCTGACCGATTCCTCGATCCTGGGACAACGCTTGCGGGCCGAGGGCGCTCAGACCCTGACGCTCTTCGGCCTGCAGGTGCCGCACCGCCTGGTCGCGGTTCAGGATCGGGATGCCGCCCGCGTGGCGCTGCTGGGTGCGGCCATGGACTCGCTCGATTCGGTGCTGGCCGAGTCGATCGCGGACTGCGTGTACGAGGGTCCGGACGGCTTGCCGTGCATCGAGGCGCGGACGACCGCCGACCTGGAGGATTCGCTCGGCATGGTCGGTGGCGACATCTTCCACGGTTCGCTGTCGTGGCCGTGGGCCGAGGATGACGAACGCCTCGACTCCCCCGCCGCGCGGTGGGGCGTCGCCACGCCGCACTCGAGAGTGCTGTTGTGCGGCTCGGGGGCGCGACGCGGTGGCGCGGTCAGCGGCCTCGGCGGTCACAACGCCGCGATGGCCGCGCTGGAGATCCTGCGCGCCTGACGGCGGTTACGGCCGCGGCGGGAGCGGCGGCGGGGGCGGGTAACCCTCGTAGCCGCTTCGCTGGGTCGTCTGAGACTCCGGCTTCGCGGGCGGCTGCTCCTGCCATGGCGCCGGCGCCGCCATCGGGGCCACGGGTGCGATCGCCTGCGAGATCTGCGAGGGATAGCCCGTGTAATAGGCGTTCCAGTCGGGCGAACCGTCGGGCATGACCGGCAGCGGAGTGACCCCGTCCGCATAGGTCGGCCATGGCTGCAGCGCCGGCGATGCCGCCCGAGGGGTGAGACGCTCCGGCCGCGGCTTCTTGGGGGCGAACAGCACGTTCAGAAGCGGGATGAGCGCAGTTCCAACCGCGGCGAGGATCGTCACGGCCACCACGAAGCGCCAGTAGAGGTCGGCGAATTCCACCCACTCGCCGATCGTGAGCGGAAGGACGAGCAGGACGGCGAGCACGATCACGAGCGTGATCGTGACGATCGCGATGATCTGCGTGAACACTGTGACGTGACGCAGGTATGCCTTCGTGTAGAGCCGGATGTGCAGGAGCGCCAGCTGGAGTATCAGGACGATCAGGAGGAACTGGACGAAGCGGGTGTAGCCGCTCCACTCGTAACGCTCGGGCAGCCAGATCAGGAACGCGCCGATCAGGAGGGAGATGACCCAGGTGAGCATGCTCGCGAGCGCGAACCACGCGGGGCGCCGGGACGCGAGGTGCGCATCGATGATGGCGACGCCCGCGAAGGCCGCGAGCAAGAGGATCGTGAGAAATGCGCGCCCGATGATGCCGTTCTGCGTGCCGACGAGAACCCACACGACGCAGACGATCGCCGCGGCGATGAGCGCGCCGATCGCGACCCAGATCGCCGCGCGCACGAGGGAGGAGCTCGACGAGTCGGACGTCGCCGCCTCGGCGCGGGGATCGGGCACGGTCATGGCGGTCCTCTCGTCGGCGGGCCCCCGCCCGCACACGCTCATCCTGACGTCACTCGAGGGGTCGCGCCAGCCCTTCGATCACTTCTGCGTTCGGCAGGGCGGACAAGACGGGGCCCGGCAGGAACAGCTTGCTCCCGCGGATGCCGCTGCCGATCACGACCTCGCCCGCGTCGACCACGGCTGCGTCGATCAGGATCGGCCAGTCGTGAGGGAGCCCGATCGGTGTGATGCCGCCGTACTCCATTTCGCAGAGCGCGACCGCTTCGTCCATCGGCGCGAAGGATGCCGTCCGTACATCGAGGCGGCGTCGCACCACCCCGTTCACGTCGGCCCGCGTTGTGGCGAGCACCATGCAGGCGGCGAATCGCACGTCGCCGCCGCGCCTCCCCTTGATCACGACGCAGTTCGCCGACACCTGGGGAGCCACGCCGTATCGGGCGCAGAACTCCGCGGTGTCTGCGAGCGCCGGATCGATCGCGGCGACCCCGACCTGACGCGTCCACTCGGCGGCGAGCCGCTCGAGCGCGTGCGTCACCGGTGTGGCGAGCAGCTCAGGATGCTCGAGTGCGGGGTGCGCCGTCAGGGATCCGGTCGTCTGCCATTGCATGGACGCGAGCCTAGACGCAGCCGCCCGCCTCGACGGATAACGAAGTCCGCCGGCTGCCGAGAAATGCCGAAGGGATGCTGCGCGATCGCAGCATCCCTTCGACCGAGCGTCAGCGTCGAGCGATCGCGCGCACGAACGCGGTGGCCAGTACGACGGCGCCGACGGCCGCACCGATCACGACAGCCGGGCGCTCCCGGTATGCCTGCTTGACCTTCTCGGTCCACTCGCCGGCGACGGTGCGCGTCTGAGCGATGAACTGGTCGATGTCGACATCGTCCGCAGCGCCCTTGATCGCCGATCCGGCGCTACGGGCTGCCTCGGTGGCGGCATCCGCTGCCTTTCCTGCGGCAGCCTTGACGTCGGATGCCGCGCTCTTGGCGCTGCCGACCACGTCGCCGACCTTCGCATTCACCTTGTCGGCAGTGTCCTGGACGGTGCCGGCCGCATCATCCTTTGCGGCGCTGGAGTTCACCGAAAGGTCTTCGGCGATCTCCTCCGCGGTGGCTCCGAACGATGCTCCCGCGTCCGTCGCGGTGGTCCGCACACGCTCTGCGGCCTCTCGTGCCGCCTGCGTGGCGGCCTCGGTGTTGCCCTGGGTGTCGGTCATCGTCGTGCTCCCTTCCTCCGTGCGATCGGCCAATCGTACGCTCGCTGCGGTAAGGCTGCCTGGGAGGCGGGTGGGCTTGCCAGTACCACGGCCGGATGCTAGTGACCACTGCGACGAACATGGCGGCGGGACGACGAAAGCGCCCCGTGGAGAGGCGCTTTCGTCATTTGGTGGCGAGTGAGGGATTCGAACCCCCGAAGGCTACGCCGGCTGATTTACAGTCAGATCCCTTTGGCCGCTTGGGTAACTCGCCAGACGCGCACCCGACCGGCTTGTACAGTCGAGCGGAGGCGCGATCACCCATCTTACGCGTCGGAACCGCACCGCGAAAATCCTGTCACCCGCCGGGCAATCCCGGGTCGCCGACCGCGCGGTCAGGTGCCGATGCGGTCCAGGTCGAGGTCTGCAAGCGACTCCGGCAGGCGCAGAAGCGCCCCCTCGAATCGGCACGTCGCCGCCGCGACATCCATCGCGCGCTCGAGCACCGCGCCCCACGCGTCTTCGTCGGTCGGCGCTCCATCGCGCAACGACGCGACAGCGGCCGCGAAGGCGGCATCGCCCGCCCCCATCGTGTCCACGATGCGGCCGGGCAGATCGGAGACGGGTCGGGTGACGACGATGTCTCCGGCCTCGATCGTCGCGCCCGACGCGCCCTGGGTCGCCAGCACCGCGTCCACCCCGAGATCGACCAGACGGGCGCGCAGCGCGTCGAGTGGCTCGTCGTAGAGCAGGAGCGAGTCGTCTTCGCCGACCTTGACCAGTGTCGCCCTCGCGGCGAGGGATTCGAAGCCGCGAACGAACGCGCCGCGATCGGCCATCATGCCGGAACGCGGGTTCGGGTCGATCGCGAGAATCGCGGCCGTCCCCTCGAGTGAGGCGGCCAGCAGGGCGGTCTGCTCGGTGTTGTCGAACGGATAGCAGCTGACCGCGACGATCGCCGCATCCGCGATCGTGTGCCGGACGTCATCGCCGAAGACGAGCGCCCGTGCCTGAGCCGCCGCGTTGAATTCGTACACCGGCTCACCCGACGCACTGCGTGTGCTCACGGCTCGTGACGTGCCCAGTGCCGACGGCGTGGCGATGAGGTGCACTCCGTAGTCGGTCAGGTAGGAGCGGATGTGCTCAGCTGCCTCGTCGTCGCCGAGCATCGCGATGAGCGTGGTCGGCACGCCCAGACGCGAGAGCCCCACCGCGACGTTGAGCGCCGCTCCCCCGACGAACTCACGCACCCCGTGATGATCGCGCAACTCGTCGATCAATGCGTCTCCGATGACGACAACCTGATCGTTCATGCCTCAGCCCTCGCAGATTCCAGTACTCGTTCGACGAATGACTCGGCGCGCTGGCGTGTGCCGTCGATGCGCGCGTCGACGCTGCCGCGCACCTCGTTCGGCGCGAGCGGCGCGGCCAGGCGCACGTTCTCATGGCAGGAGAGGTCGGCACACAAGTAGGTGCCGACGGTGTCGCCGCGCAGGCCGGCGTCCCCGGCTTTGCGCGCCGAGAACAACGAGACCTGATCGGCCGGCTGCATCGTGTGACACACGTTGCACAGCGCCGAGCCCGCCCGCGAGGTGCCCTCCGCGGCACGCAGCACGACGCCGATGGGCTGGCTGCCGACCTCGGCGATCAGGTACCCGCGCCCTTTCGACCGCGGATCGCGCCACGCGAGGAAGTCGAGATGATCCCAGTCGGTCAGCATGAAATCGGCTGCCAGCGTCAGGAGCCGCAACTCGTCGTCATTCGCGTTCGCGAACACCTCGCGGATGTCGTTCTCGGTCAATTGGCGCATCGGACCTCCTCGCCGCCTCCGCTCAGTCTACGAAGAACAGCCGTCTTGCGAAGCCCGGCGGAGGCGTGCGGCCGATCAGGGCGCCGCGGTCGGCGACGGGTCCGCCGCCGCGACCTCCGCCCCGGCATCCGCCCCTCTGCGTTCGCGGATGAGAAACCCGAATCCGAACGCGAGGAAGAACATCAGAACGCCGTAGACGGCCGCCGGAAGGCTCAGCTCGACCGAGCCGAGCACGGTCTGCGCGATCACGATGGCCAGCGTCGCGTTGTGGATGCCGATCTCGAAGGAGGTGGCGATCGCTTGGCGCTTGCCCACCCTGAGCCACCGCGGCACGAGATAGCCGAGCGTGAGACTGATGAGGCAGAACACGATCGTGATGAGCGCGAGGCGCGCGAAGTTGTCGAGCAGCAGCGCCCAGTTGGATGCGACGGCACCGGCGATCACGATGATCAGGATGATGACCGACGCGATGCGCACGGGTCTGTCCATGCGGTCGGCGAAGCGCGGCCAGAAGTGGCGTACCACCATGCCCGCCCCGACCGGCAGCAGCACGATCGCGAACACCTCGACCGCCTTGGCCCACTGCATTCCGAGCTGATCGTCGAACGGGTCGAAGTACCAGATCGCGAAGTTCGTGATGAGCGGCAGGGTGATCACCGCGATCACCGAGTTCACGGCCGTCAGCGAGATGTTCAGCGCGATGTCGCCCCGGAACAGGTGGCTGTAGAGGTTCGCGGTCGTGCCGCCCGGCGACGCGGCGAGCATCATCATGCCGACGGCGAGCACCGGCGGAAGCTGGAACGCGAGCACGAGCCCGAAGCAGATCGCCGGCAGCACGACGAGCTGACACAGCAGTGCGATGATCACCGCCTTCGGCTGCTTCGCGACCCGGGCGAAGTCGCCGAGGGTGAGGCTGAGGCCGAGCCCGAACATGATGATGCCGAGGGCGACCGGCAATCCGATGGTGGTCACCGCTGATCCCATGGAACTCAGTGTGAGGGATAGCGGTATCCGGTGTCACTCCCCTGTGGGGAATCCGCTCCTCGAGGGCGCGACGACTCCCATCCGTTACTTGACACTGCCGGCGGTGAGGCCGCCCACGATGAATCGCTGCAGCGAGAGGAAGAGCGCCATCGGCAGGATCGCGGCGACCACGGCGCCCGCGGCGAAGACGCTCCAGTTCTTCGACTGAGCATTGGAGACGAACTGGTAGAGCCCGACGGACAGCGTCTGGTTGGACGGATCGACGAGCACGACCGAGGCGATGACGAACTCGGCGAACGTGAAGAGGAAGACGAGCAGCACCACGACCGCCAGGATCGGCGCGACGAGGCGAAGCACGATCGTGAAGAAGATGCGCGCGTGCCCGGCGCCGTCGATTCGTGCGGCCTCGTCGATCGATGTCGGCACGGTGTTGAAGAACCCGTAAAGCAGGAACGTGTTCACGCCGAGCGCGCCGCCGAGATAGATCATGATCAGCCCGACGAGCGAATTCAGTCCGAGCGCGGGGAACACGTCGCTGATCGCCGACATCAGCAGGAAGATGGCTACGAACGCGAGCAGCTGCGGGAACATCTGCACGAGCAGGATCGACAGGAGGCCGAACCGCCGACCGCGGAAGCGCATGCGCGAGAATGCGTACGCGGCGAGGGCGGAGAGGAACACCGCCCCGACGGCGGTCGACAGGCCGACGATCACCGTGTTGGCCAGCCACCGGCCATACGGATAATTGGGGTCCTGGAAGAGCGCGACGTAGCTGTCGAAGCTGATGTTCCGGAACAGCCCGTTCGCGGTGAGCAGCGTGCCCCCGGGGTTCAGCGAGGCGGAGAGCACGTAGACCAGCGGGAAGACCGAGAAGAGCACCATGACGATCCCGACAAGGTGACGCCATCCGGTCTCGCGGAAGTACCTTCCGAACGGACGTCGCGGCAACCGTACCGGCGGGCGGTCCTTCTCGGCCGCCGCTTCGAAGCCGAGTGCGAGGCTTTCGGCGCCTCCTACTGCGCTCTGATCTGTGGACATCTCAGTTCAACTCCTCGAGCACCTTGGTCTGCCGGAACGCGATGAACGAGATGGCGCCGACGATGATGAAGATCAGGATGGAGAAGGTCGCGGCCAAGCCCATGTCACGCTGACCCCCGACGAACGCCACTTTGTACACCATCGAGATGAGGATGTCGGTCTGCCCGACGGGGATCGGCGCGTCGGGGAACCTCGGCCCGCCGTTGGTGAGCATGTAGATCAGCACGAAGTTGTTGAAGTTGAAGGCGAACGACGAGATCAGCAGCGGGGCCACGGAGACCAGCAGGAGCGGGAACTTGATGTAGCGGAAGATGCCCCACGCGCTCGCGCCGTCGACCTTCCCCGCCTCCTGGATATCGTCGGGGATCGACTGGATCGCTCCCGTGCACACGAGGAACATGTACGGGAAGCCCATCCAGAGGTTGACCAGGAGGATCGCGATCTTCGCGAGCAGCGGATCGGACAGCCACGGCACCTGCGCGCCGCCGAAGAACCACTCGTTGATGATGCCGAAGTCCTGATTGAACATCCCCGCCCAGACGAGCGCGGACAGGAACCCGGGGAATGCGTACGGGAGGATCATCGCGACCCGGTAGTACTTCTTGCTCTTCATCCTCGGGTCGTTGAACGTGATCGCCAGGAACAGGCCGAGGGCGAACGTCGTCGCCACGGACAGGACGGCGAAGACGAACGTCCAGATGAGCACATAGAGGAACGGCCCGCGGATGGACTCCACGGTGAAGGCGCGGACATAGTTGTCGAAGCCCACGACGACCTGCCAGCCGGGCAGGAGCTCGGTGCCGTCCTCGGCCGTGAACGCGCCGGTGCCGGTGTCGCTGTAGACGACCCCCGTGTCGGTGTCGGTCATGGTATCGGCGACCGGATCCCACGCCAGCGACGACGTGAACAGATAAGCCGTCGACCCATCGGTCGTGCGCAGGTACCCCTCGTTGAGATCCTCCGAGATCGGAACCGCCAGCGCAGCGATCGCCTCCTGGTTGGCAAGGATGCCGTTGAGGCCGAGGGTGTTGAATCCGGGTGCGCCCGTCGCGCTCGCACCCTCGACGGGCGCGAGCGGCTGCTCCACTCCTCCGACGACGAAGTCGCCCGTGTCGGGATCGGTCGTGAGGAAGAAGAACTCGTTCGCCTGCTCCAGAACGGTGACGGGGTACGCGGGCGAGTCCTCGACGCGCGTCTGCGACTGGAGCAGGAGGGCGTTGACCGCGTCTTCCTTCGACGAGTTGTGGCCGGACCCGTAGTTGGTGAATGAGATGAACACCGTGTAGATGATGAGGAAGATCTGGAAGATGAGCAGGAACAGCAGTCCGGGCGTGAGGTACTTCGCAGGAAGCATCCCCGGCACCAGGTAGACCACGTTCACGCCGACCGTGACGACCGCCACGATCAGTGCCACCAGCCATTGGCCCTGGAAGACCAGGATGAACATCCCGTAGACCGCGAACGCGTCGATGAGACCGAGCAGGACGATCTTGACCAGCCAGACCTTCCAGCCCAGTCCTGCCGCCTCGGCGAGCGCGGTCGCCCGCTTCTGCCGTCGGACATGTGACCTGTCGTCGGGCGTCATCCCGGCGGACGTGGTCTCTTCGAGCACGGGACCAGTCATCGTCGACTCCTGTCTTGCATCATTGCCGGGCGGGACGAACCAAGAGGAGGGGCGGTGTCGCAGCACCGCCCCACCTCGTGGTGTCAGCCGTCGATCTTGGCCTGGATGTCAGATGCCATCTTCGTCCACGTCGCCGTCGGGTCCGCGCCGCCGATGATCGCAGCCTCGGCGACACCCCAGAATTCCCATACCGATCCCATCTCGGGGATGCTGGGCATCGGGAAGCCGGTCGCGCCCACATCGCCGAAGCCCTTGATGATCGGGTCCTCGGCGGCCCTGTCATACGCAGCGGTCAGAGCCGGAGGCCGGTCGCCCGCCTCGTACAGGGCGTACTGGACCTCTTCGGTGCCGATGTAGTTCACGAGGAACTGGTTCGCCAGCAGTGCGTTCGGGGACTTCGCGTTCAGGTAGAAGCCCTGCACACCCACGAACGGCGACGCCGTCTCGCCGCCCGCGGTCGGGATCGGATCGATCGCGATGTTGATACCCGCCTTCTCGGCGTCGGTCGTGTTCCAGGGCCCCGTCAGGATGAAGGGTGTCTCACCGGCGTTGAACGCCTCCTTGGCGAGATCCTGGGTGAGGTTGAGGTTGATCGTGCCGGCCGCGCCCTGCTGACCGAGCCACGTCGCGAAGGCCTGCCCGGCGGCGTCGCCGATCGTGAGCTGCGAGCCGTCGTACGATCCGTCGGGGTTCTGAGCGAACACCGAGTTGCCGAACGACGTCTGGAAGCCGTACAGGTGGTACGGATCGGCGTTGGCCGGGTCGAGACCGACCACGAAGGGGTATTTCGCGCCCGCCGCAGCTCCGGCGGCGATCATGTCGTCGAAGGTCGCGGGGGCTTCAGTCGCGAGATCGGTGTTCCGCACGAGCGCGACGTTCTCGGTCGCGTAGGGCAGGCCGTACACCTTGCCGTCATTCGTGAAGGCGGAGATCGCGACGTCCTGATACTCGGATGCGGAGTCACCGAGCTCGATCGGCGCGATCAGCCCGTCCTGCACGAACGCGCCGAGCCAGTCGTGAGCGCCGATCGTGACATCGGGACCCTTACCGGTCGGCACCTGAGCTGTGAAGTCGTCGCGGATCTTCTCGTTCTGCTTGACGACGAGATCGACGGTGACATCGTTCTCCTCTTCGAACTGGGCGATCGAGTCCTCCAGCGCGTCGGCGCGGTTCTGGTCGACCCAGACGGTGAGTGTGGCGCCGCCCTCCGCCTCGCCCGTGTCTTCCGCGCCGCCGCTCGCGCAACCGCCGAGCAGGATCATGCTTCCCGCAAGGAGCGCGCCGACTCCGACCGCGCTCTTCCTGTTCACCTTCATCGGTGTGCCTCTCTCAAATGCAATAGGGGTCTGACCGGCCCCCTGCCGGCGCAGTGCACCGTGAAGGCCGTTCTTCCGCTCGCAGAATGCAAGCGCTTACATTGTTACCACGAATGCGTGATACCGCAACCTCCGGGAAGCGGTATCGATACGGGTTCGTGACATGTGGAGGGCGTCGGCGCGCAAAATCGCGACCGGGTTCTGCAAGCGCTTGCATCCGACCGCGTCCCGCATCGGTCCCGCGTCGCTCCGTTAGACTTCCGCGCATGGCTGATTCATCCTTCGACATCGTCAGCAAGGTCGACCACCAGGAGGCCGACAACGCCCTGCAGCAGGCGCGGAAAGAGGTCGAGCAGCGGTACGACTTCAAGGGCACCGGCGCCTCCATCGAGTGGAGCGGCGAGGCTGTGCTCATCAAGGCCAGCAGCGAGGAACGTGCGAAGGCGGTCCTCGACGTGTTCCAGTCGAAGCTGGTCAAGCGCGGCATCTCGCTGAAGAGCCTCGAGTCTGGCGATCCGGTCGCGGGCAGCAAGGAATACCGCATCACGTCGACCATCAAGGACGGCATCTCCCAGGAGAACGCGAAGAAGATCGGCAAGATCATTCGCGACGAGGGACCCAAGGGCGTCAAGTCGCAGATCCAGGGCGACGAGCTGCGCGTGCAGTCCAAGAGCCGCGACGACCTGCAAGAGGTGCAGCGCCTGCTCAAGGCCGCTGACCTCGACGTCGACCTGCAGTTCATCAACTACCGGTAGCGCAGGCCTCTGACCAGGGATTTTCCTGGTTCGAAGCGACGCGGACTCGCGTCCCGAGCGAAAGCCGACCAGAGGGATGCCCTGCGCGTCGGGCTCGCCGTTCATCCGTCACCCGTGCACGCGATCTGCGTGCTTTCGCGTGCACACGTGACGGACGAACGGACTGCACGTCGCCTGACCGCGCGCCGGTGTCGTCGCAGTCACCCCTGTTCCCGCAGACTCCGCTGCCCTAGCCTGTCGAGCAAAACGCAGGGAAGGGACCCCTACCGATGAGCCTTCGCGATCAGCTTGCCGAGCGAGACAGAGTAGTTGACAGCGAGGGTGATGCGGGCCGACGGATGCTGCTGACCGGCGCGACGATCGTCACGATGGGTCCGCCAGGAGTGGTGCGGGGCGACATCCTGCTGAGGAGCAGCACCATCGAAGCCCTCGGGCCCGGGCTTGCGGATCAGGTCGGCGAGGACGCGATCGTGATCGACGCGCGTGGCACGATCATCGTGCCGGGCCTCATCGACTCCCACCTTCACGCGTGGGAGGGGCAATTGCGCGGAGTGGCACCGGATGCCGACTTCGGCGAATACATGTCGATCACGCACGGCGGCCTCGCCCTGCACTACCGCCCCGAAGACCTCGCGATCGCGGAGCGCCTCTCGGCGGCGCAGGCGATCAACGCGGGCACGACGACCTTCATCGACAACAGCCACAACTCGCGCTCGCGGGCGCATTCGGATGCCGCCATCGAGGCGCTGCTGAGCACCGGCATCCGGGCGGTCTACGCGGCAGGCAGCGCGCAAGTCGGCGACCACGAGGCCCAGCTCCCCGCCGACCTGCTCCGCCTGCGCGAAGAGTACTTCTCCGGCGGGCAGGATCTCGTCACGCTGAGGATGTTCGACGTCGTGCCCTCGATCGAGCAGTGGAGATTCGCGGACGAGCACGGCTTCGACCTGTGCGCGGAGATGGGCTTCTGGGTGCCGGACGTCGAGAAGCTCGGCGAGAGCGGGCTGATGCGACCCGGGCACACCTACAACCACTGCTCGGGTTTCAGCGACGCGATGTGGGGCGCGATCGCCGACAGCGGGGCCGCGGTCAACCTCGTGCCCAGGTCCGACTCGCAGTACGGGCTGGGCGGGTTCTCCCCCGTGCTTCAGGCCGACCGGCACGGCATCCAGATCGGCATCAGCTCCGACAATGAGCTCAGCTACGCGCACGACATGTTCGCCGAGATGCGCACCCTCCTGACCGTCCAGCGTGGCCTCTCGTTCGCGGCCGAATACGGCGGCGAAGCCGACGTCCCACCCCGATACGGAGTCGAGGACGTCCTGCGCGCCGCCACGGTGGGCGGCGCCCTCAACGCGGGCCGCCGGGCCGAGATCGGAACGATCGAAGTCGGGAAGAGCGCTGATCTCCTCGTCATCGCCCTGGACGAGGTGACGACCAGGCTGTACGGATCGGACATCGGCGCGGTCGTCAACTGCGGCAGCCCAGCGGTCGTGGACACCGTGATCATCGAGGGGAAGATCAAGAAGTGGGGCGGCGAACTCGTCGGGGTCGACTACGAGGCACTGGCCCGCAGCGGCGAGGCATCGCGGAGCTATCTGCTGGATCGCTACGGCGTCACCGAGGACGACATACGCGCGGGTCTGCGCGTCGCCGCAGGATCGTGACACCGGGGGGTCACTGCGAGATCAGATGGACGCGGTGCGCCACGCCTCGAAGATCGGCGGCATCTTGATCTCGAGGGCGGTGATCCAGGCGCCCGGCTCGGTGGTCCCGCAGAACTGGCCGCTGGGGTACCAGAAGCTGCTGGCGGGATCCTGGGTCTCCTCCCCGGGGCGCCCCGTCCGGGC